>DASYJK010000174.1:0-9614 GCA_035996525.1 Solirubrobacterales bacterium | reverse complement strand
CTGCCCGCTGAAGTACAAGTTCGCGCGGGTCTTCGGGATCCCGCAGGAGCCGACGATCAACCAGCGCTTCGGGATCCTCATCCACAACGTCCTCGAGCGCTTCCACAAAGAGCCGCCGGAGAGCGACGAGGACGGGCTGCGGGTCCTCACCAACCTGTTCGAGACCGGCTGGCGGCGCACCGGCTTCGGCGCGACCGACGACGAGCTGCAGTTCCGCGACCGCGCCCGCGAGGCGCTGCGCCTCTACTGGGAGCGCGAGCGGGTGGCCGAGGGGGAGGCGGTCTGGCTCGAGCGCAAGTTCGACTTCAAGGTCGGCGAGCACCACGTCCGCGGCCGCGTCGACCGCGTCGACCGCCTGCCCGACGGCGACTACGAGCTGATCGATTACAAGACCGGTGAGCGCCGCACCGCGGAGCAGTTGGAGAACGATCTGCAGCTGGCGCTCTACCGGCTCGCCGCCCGCGAGGCCTGGGAGGTCGAGGCGGCCTTCGGCAGCTACTACTACGTGCTCGACGCCGACAAGGTCGCGGCGCCAACCAGGCCCGACGACGCCGAGCGGGTCGAGCGCACGGTGCTGCAGGTCGGCGAGGGCGTGCTCAGCCAGGACTTCGAGCCGCGCCCCTCCCCTAACGTCTGTAGCTGGTGCGACTACCGCCTGATCTGCCCGGCCGCGGAAACGTAAAGGGCGCGAAAACCAAGCAGATCAAGGACGAGAGAGGGAGTGTGCTTTGCACATGACCGACCGAGGACGCCGAGATGCGCAGGTTTGCAGCGTCCTCAGCGGCCGTCGCCGCGTTGGCGGAGGAAGCGCTGAAACTCACGGGCGATCGTGTCGGCCGAGGGCAGCTCCTCACCCTCCTCGGTCAGCAGGTCGACCTGTTCGGCCTCGATCCGCGCGACCAGCTCCTCGATCTCAGGATTGGCGGCGATGGCGCGGCCGATCTGCTCCTCGTAGTCGCTCGTTTCCTCCTCCAGCTCGGAGGCCTCGACGGCGATCCCGGTCAGGCCCTCGAGCCGGCGCAGCAGCGCCAGCGCCGCCTTCGGGTTGGGAACTGCGGCGACGTAGTGGGGCACCGCCGCCCAGAGCGAGGCCGAGTCGATTCCCGCCTGGCGGCAGAGGTCGTGGACGACGCCGACGATCCCGGTCGGGCCCTCGTAGTTGGAGCGCTCTAGTTCGAGCTCTTCGACCAGGTGCTGATCGGAGGCGAGCCCGGTGATCGGTACCGGCAAAGTGTGCGAGACCTCGGCGATCAAGGCGCCGAGGCTGACCACCAGCTCGACTCCGAGCGCGTCGGCGGCGGTCGCGATCGTCTCCGAGAAGGTGCGCCAGCGCAGGTTCGGCTCGGTGCCGTCGAGCAGGACCAGGTCGCGGTCGGCGTTCGGCACCCGGACCGCGACCAGGTTGTTTTCCGGCCACTCGATGCGGCGGGTCTGGCCCTCGCTGAGGACGATCGTCGGACGAGTCGACTGGAAGTCGAAGTAGTCCTCGGGATCGACCTTGGCGATCAGCTCCGAATCGAACGACGAGGCGATCGCGCCGAGCGCCGTCGAAGCGGCCGCGGCGGCGTCGTTCCACCCCCGGAAGGCACAGACCAACACGGGAGATCGCAAATGCGGCAGGTCGCCTTCCCAGGTGAGCGAATCCACGCTCTGAGCGTAGACGATGGGCTCCGCCGCGCCCACGGGTACGGACGCTAGTGCGAGTGCGACGGCGGCTGTTGCAGGTGCCAGCCCTGGCTTTGCTCCAGCTCGGCCGCCAGCGACAGCAACAGGACCTCGCCTTCGGCCGGAGCGACCAGCTGGGCGCCGATCGGCAGGCCGGCGCCGGTGAGGCCGGCGGGCACGCTGAGCGCCGGCCAGCCGACCACGTTCCAGGGCCAGGCGAACGGGCAGGCGGCGCTGGCGGCGGTGCTCGTCGCCCAGTAACCCCGCCCCTTGAACCGGTCGATCCGCGGCGGCGGCAGCGCCGTGGTCGGGGTCAGGACCAGGTCGACGTCGTCGAAGATCGCGCCCATCCGGCGTCGCAACGGCAGCTCGGCCGCGCGGGCGGCGCGGGTCGGAGCGCCGCTCAGCATCCGGCCCATGCGGGCGTGGACGCGGGTCCGCGGTTCGAGCTGGGCGCGGTCGATCTCACGCTCGCTCAGCCAGGCGTCGACCGCGGACATCCCGCGCGGGATCAGCGCCGCTCCGACCAGGCCGTAGTCGGGGTCGCGGGCCTCGACCTCGTGGCCGAGCTCGGCCAGGCTCGCGGCCAGCGCCTCGACCGCGGCGCGGTGCTCCGGATCGACCTTGCCCGAGGCGCCGACCGGCGTCGCGAAGGAGAGGGCGATGCGCAGACGCCTGGGCGGGCGGGCGGCGGCCGCGGCGTAGGGCTCGGGCGGCGCCGGCACGTGGTGGCGGTCGGCGGGGACGTTGCCGGCGAGGACGTCGAGCAGCAGGGCCGAGTCGGCGACGGAGCGGGTCAGCGGGCCGTAACAGCTGAGGCCGTTGAAGGCCTCGGCGTCGGGCCAGGTGGAGACGCGGCCGCGCTGGGGCTTGAGGCCGACCAGGTTGGTCCAAGCGGCGGGGATGCGGATCGAGCCGGCGCCGTCGGAGCCCATCGCGCCGGCGACGATCCCGGCCGCGACCGCCGCGGCGGCGCCACCGCTGGAACCGCCCGGGGTGTGGTCGAGGTGCCAGGGATTGCGGGTGGCGCCGAAGGCCTCGGTCTCGGAGAAGTGCCACTGCCCGACCTCGGGCGCGTTGGTCTTGCCGACGACGATCGCACCGCCCGCGCGCAGGCGCCGGACCGGCTCGGCATCGCGTTCGGCCAGGCGGTGCTCTCCGGCGCAGCCGAACGGCGTGCCGTGGCCGCTGAGGTCGACATCGTCCTTGATCGCCACCGGGACCCCGAGCAGCGGCTCGCGCTCACCCGCCGCCAGCCGGCGGTCGGACTCGTCGGCGTCGGCCAGCGCCTGCTCGGCGCAGACGACGCGGAAGGCGTTGAGGGTCGGCTGCGTCGCCTCGATCCGCGCCAGCGAGCGCTCGGTCAGCTCCCGCGAGCTGACCTCGCCCGCGGCAAGCGCAGCCGCCTGCCCGACAAGCCCGTCCAGCGGGTCGATGGGCCGATTTCCCACGATGGGCGTGGGTTTTAGGCCCATCGGCGGGGTGTTCATGCGGCCTCCACGGCGATGCGAGCGCCGCGCTTGGGGGCGAAGGTGATGGCGCGACGGGTGACTCGCTCGTCGGCACCATCCTGGGGGACCAGGCTGACCCGGTCGAGAATGGTCTGGAGGACGATCCTCATCTCGAAGAGGGCGAAGCTGGCGCCGAGGCAGCGACGGACGCCGCCGCCGAAGGGAATCCACTGGTAGGTGCCGGGTGGGTTGTCGAGGAAGCGCTCGGGGCGGAAAGCCTCGGGCTCGGGGTAGAGGTCGGGGCGCCGGTGCAGGAGGTAGATCGAGGGGTTGATCGTGACCCCGGCCGGGAGCAGGTGGCCGCCCACCTCCAGCGGCGCGGTCAGGTGGCGGCCGACCGCGGTCACGACCGGGCGCAGCCGCAGGGCCTCCTTGATCGTCGCCTCCAGATAGACGGCGCCCTCTCCCTCACGGCGCTCGGCGACCAGGCGCGCGACCACGGCCGGGTGGCGGACCAGCCGCTCCAGGGTCCAGCTCAGCGCCGTCGCGGTGGTCTCGTGCCCGGCCAGCAGCAGAGTCATCAGCTCGTCGCGCAGCTCGAGGTCGGTCAGCGGCCGGTCGTCTTCGTCGCGCGCCTCCAGCAGCATCGAGAGGATGTCGTCGTGGGCGCCCGCGTCGGCCTGGGCGCGGCGAGCGTGAATCTCCTCGTAGACGACCCGGTCGGCCTCGGCGACGAGCTGGTTGAGGCGCCCCCAGGGGCTGCGCGGGCGCGGCTTCTCCGAGCTGGTGATCTGCAGCGCCAGCAGGCGCAGCTGACTGGCGGAGGCGTCGAGCAGGCGGCGCAACGGTGCGCCGACGCGCTCGATCCGCTCGGCGTCGTCGAGGCCGAAGACGGTGCGGAGGATGATCTCCAGCGTGATCGCCTGCATCGAGGGGGCGCTGGCGAACTGGGTGCCGTGCGGCCAGGCGGCGACATGGCGCTCGGCGACCTCGCGCATCGTCTCGCCGTAGGCCTTCATCCGCTCGCCGTGGAAGGGCGGCAGCATCAACCGGCGCTGGCGCATGTGGGCGGCGCCGTCGAGCAGCAGCACCGAGCGATCGCCGAGCAGCGGCCGCAGGATCTCGTTGTTCTTGCCGGCCAGCATCCGCTCGGGATCGCCGGTGAAGACCGTCTTCACCGCCTCGGGGTCGGAGGTGATGACCATCGTCCGCTCGTCGGAGAGGCGGAGGGTGAAGTACTCGCCGTAGCGGCGCTCGCACGCGGTCAGGAAAGAGGTCGGCTGCAGGACGAAGCGTCCGAGCAGGAGCGGACGCGGGATCGAGGGACCCGGGGGCAGGGCCGGGGACGAGGGGACCGTCGGCTGCCCCGTGTCCTCCGGTTTGTTGACCGTCAGTTCAATAGTGTCGGGATTTCTAGCAGCTATTGAACTCACGGTCAATAGCGGATAGCCTGGACCTGTGGAGTTGACCGCGAAACGCCGGCTGAGCACCGACGCCCGGCGCGAGCAGTTGCTCGCCTCCGGCGCCCGCCTGCTTGCCGAGCGCCCCTTCGACGAGGTCTCGATCGAGGAGATCGCCCGCGCCGCCGGCGTCTCCAAGGGCCTGCTCTACCACTACTTCCCGACCAAGAAGGAGTTCCTCATCGCCGCCCTGGAGCGGGGCCAGGAGGAGCTGGCGGCGCTGACCGCCCCCGACCCCGACCTCCCCCCCGCCGAGCAGCTCGCCGCCAGCCTCGATCGCTTCCTCGACTTCGTCGAGAAACACGAGGCCGCCTACGCGGCGATCTTCCGCAGTCGCGGCGGCGGCGACCCCGAGATCCAGGCGGCCCTGGAGGCCGGCCGGCGGCAGCGGATGGACGCGGTGATCGAGTCGCTCGCCACCTGGGAGGCGGCCCCGGCCAGCGTCGAGCGCACCCCCACCCTGGAGACCGCCGTCCAGGGCTGGTTCTTCTTCATCGAAGGCGCGGTGCTGCGCTGGCTCGAGCGCCGCGACATGGAGCGCGACGAGCTGCGCGAGCTGCTCGCCCTCGCCCTGATCGGCTCACTGCAAGCGGCGGAGACGGTCGGCCAACAAGCGATTTCCTGGGCAAGCGGATCTAGGTAGCGTTGTCGAAAGATGACCAACTCCGGAACGATGAAGCACAGTCACCCTCGCAGGGTTAGGGCGCGGAGCGGGCGCGGCGGACGAGCTGGGCCGCCATGAACAGGGCGAGGGCGGCGAAGGAGAGCTGCAGGGCGCGCTCGGGGACGTTATTGGCGACGGCGACGCCGATCAGGACGCCGAGCGGAGAGAGGATGCCGATGATCAGCGCCTCGCGGATGCGGACGTTGCCATAGCCGTTCTGGCGGTAGGCGCCGACCAGGGCGACGATCACGATCGTCAGCAGCGAGGTCGACTCGGCCTCGACCTGACTGAGGCCGAGGAAGATCGTCAGCGCCGGCACGAAGAGGATGCCGCCGCCGACGCCGACCAGCCCCCCGGCGAGGCCGCCGGCGACCGCGATCAGGATTGCGAGGACCTCGTTCATTTCAGGATCAGCTCGATCGCGATCGCGACCAGCAACGTCGCGAACAGGTAGGAGACGGCGCGCTGGGGGATCCGCTGCTGGATCGCCGTGCCGAGGACGACGCCGATTACCGCGGGGATCGCCAGCAGCAGGCCGGTGACGACGTGGACGTTGCCGTAGAGGCCGCCGCCGGCCAGCGCCCCGAGCGAGCCGATGAGAACGATCGCGGCGAGGCTGGTGCCGGTCGCGAGGCGCTCGCCGTAGCCGAACCAGAAGATCAGCAGCGGCACGATCACGGTGCCGCCGCCGACCCCGAATAGGCCGCTGAAGACGCCGGCCAAGGTGCCGATCGCCGCCAGTTTCAGCATCGAGTCCGAGGGCAGCGACTCGGGGCGGGGCGGCATGCGGCGATACTAGATGCCGTGCCTCGCGAATTTGAGACGGGGGAAGGCCGCCGGGCCGCGCTGCTGGAGCCGTTGCGCACCGACCCCACCCGGACGGCGATCCTCACCGACGTCGACGGCACCCTGGCGCCGATCGTGGCCCGGGCCGAGGATGCCGCGGTGCCGGCGGCGGCGCGGCAGGCATTGGCGCGGCTGAGCGAGCGCTTCGGCCTGGTCGGCTGCGTCTCCGGCCGCCAGGCCGAGGAGGCGCGGCGGCTGGTCGGCCTCGACGGCATCGCCTACGCCGGCAACCACGGCCTCGAACTGCTGCTGCCGGGAGACGAGGTGCCGCGGCCCGACCCCTCGGTGGCGGGGCAGGAGACGGCCGCGCTGGAGTTCCTCGCCGGGCTCGACGCCGAATCGCTGGCCGCGACGGGCCTACGGCCGGAGGACAAGGGACCGATCCAGGCGCTGCACTGGCGTGGCGCCAAGGACGAGGCCCATGCCGAGGGGCAGGCGCACGAGATTGCCGTCGCCGCCGGCCACGCAGGGCTCGAACCGCGCTGGGGCCGCAAGGTCCTGGAGTTGCGGCCGCTCGGCGGTGGCGGCAAGGACGCGGCGGTCGCCTCGCTGCTGGCCGGGGGGCGGCTCAGCGCCGCCGTCTACGCCGGCGACGACCGCACCGACCTCGACGCCTTCCGCCGCCTGCGCGAGCTCGGCGAGGAAGGCGAGTTGGCGACCGCGATCTGCGTCGGCATCGTCTCGTCGGAGGCGCCGCCGGAGCTGCCCGAAGAGTCCGACCTGATCGTCGACGGGCCGGAGGGCTGGCTCTCGATCCTCGAGTGGCTGGCGGAGTAGCCGGGTGCCTTACACCGACCTGCTGCGGGTCACCGTCTTCATCACCGGCGCCGAGGCGACGGCGCTGGGGGCGATCACCGCGCTCGGCGCCAACCGCGACGGCGACGCGACGGCGATCCTCGTCGCCGTCGTCTGGTGGCTGGTCTCACTCGGGATCGGCATCTACCTCGGTCGTCCCTCCCGCGCCGCCGACGACGTCCGCGCCGCCCTCTCCCGCGCCCGCACCGCCACCTCGCTGCCGGAGGAGAGCCCGGCGCGCATCGCCGCCGGCCGGCTCTGGCCGATCGTGCTCACCGCGATCGTCGCCGGCGGCCTCGGCTTCTTCTTCCCCGGCGTCGCCGTGATCGGCGCCGGCTACGCCCTGATCGTCTCGCTCGCCTGGCACACCCGCGAGGCCGCCGTCCTCGGCATCGAGCATCGCGACGGGGTCAAGTTCTACGTCGTCCCCACTTCAGCTCTAAGGCCAGTCGAGCTGGTACGCACGCCGGGGCTGCGCAGCGACCGGCTCAGCCGCGCTTGACGACTTGACCCACCCCCAGTGGGGTCAAGTCGTCAACTTAGCCCGGCGAGCTTCTTGAACTGCGCCCAGCCGCGGGTGTTGGCGACGTCGGCCTTGGTCAGCCAGGCGCGGCGGGCGGTGGCGATGCCGTAGGCCATGTTGTCGAGGGTGTCGACACCGTGGGCGTCGGTGTTGACGACGATCTTGACCCCGGCGTCGACGGCCAGCCGGGCGTGGCGGTCGGAGAGGTCGCGGCGGTTGGGGTTGGCGTTGATCTCGATCATCGTGCCGGTGCGAGCGGCCGCCTCGGCGATCGCCTCGACGTCGATCCCGTAGGGCTCGCGGCGGCCGATCAGGCGCCCGGTCAGGTGGCCGATGCAGTTGATCTGCGGGTTCTCGATCGCGGTGAGGACGCGCTCGGTCATCTCCTGGGGCGAGATCGAGAACGAGGTGTGGACGCTGGCAACGACCCAGTCCAGCGCCTCGACCAGGTCGTCGGGGTAGTCGAGGCCGCCGTCGAGGCCGATGTTGATCTCCGATCCGGCCAGCAGGCGGAAGCCCTTTTTCCCTTTGTTCCAGGCACGGACCTCCTCGATCCGCTCCCAGAGCCGCTCGGGAGTGACGTGGTCGCCGAAGCCGTGGCTGGCCGAGTGGTCGGTGATCGCCATGTAGGCGTAGCCACGGTCGCGACCGGCCTCGGCCATCTCCTCCAGCGTGTTGCGGCCGTCGGAAAGGGTCGTGTGAGAGTGCAGGTCGCCCTTGATGTCGTCGACCGTGATCAGCTTCGGCAGCTTGCCCTCGCGCGCCGCCTTCAGCTCGCCGCGGCCCTCGCGCAGCTCCGGCTCTATATAGGCGTAGCCGAGCCGCTCATAGACCTCGGCCTCGCTGGCGCAGAGGTCGACCTTGCCGCTCTCGGTCTCGGTGATGCCGTGCTCGGAGACCGAGAGGCCGCGCGCCACCGCCTCTTCGCGCAGCTGCACGTTGTGGGCCTTGGAGCCGGTGAAGTGCTGCAGCAGGTTGCCGAAGGCGGCCGGGGCGACGATCCGCAGGTCGACCGAAACGCCGTTGTGGGTCTGGGCGCGAACGCCGTTGGGGCCAGGCTTGCCGGCGGTCGCGATCAGCGGGTTGACGACCATCGCCTCCGCCAGCGCGGCCGGCTCCTCGCCGGTGGCGATGATGTCGATGTCCTTGCAGGTCTCAGCCCAGCGCCGGGCCGAGCCGGCGACCTCGACCCGGTTGGCAGCCGGGTGCCCGCGCAGCGCCGCCGCCAGCTCCTCGGCGATCGGGCGGACCTTGGAGAGCAGCAGCCGGCCCGGGCCCTCGCCCGGCTCGCCGAGGCGCTCGAGCGAGGCCAGCACGTTTTCCTCGACTTTCTGCCCGAGCCCTTTCAGCTCCCGAATTTGATGCGTTTCGGCTGCTTTTTTCAAATCCTCGATCGTGGCGATTTCGAGTTCGTCGTAGAGGCGCCGCGCGGTTTTCGTCCCCAGCCCCGGCACCCGCGTCACCTCGATCAGCGTGGTCGGGAACTTCGCCTTCAGCTTCACCGCGGCGGGGATCTCGCCAGTCGCCAGCAGCGCGTTGATCTTTTCCGCCAGCGTCTTGCCGACGCCGGGGAGGTCGGTCGCCCTGCCCTTCGCCGCCAGCTCGGCGACCGAGACCGGGCTGTCGCGGATCGCGTGGGCAGCGTTGCTGTAGGCCAGCACCCGGTATTTGACCGCGCCGTCGAGCTCGTAGAGGACTCCCAGCTCTTCCAGCGCGGCGGCGATCTCGGCGTTGGTCACGAGCTCCAAGTTATCCCCTCGCCGCCGCCGATCTTTACTTGGCCTTTCGATCGCCGAATAGCATCGAGTGCGATGCCCGAGCTCGATCACGGCCCAGCCTGGCTGGTCCTCCCCACCTACAACGAGTCTGAGAACGTCGCGGCCCTGGTCGAGGCCGCGCGGGCAAAGCTGCCGGCCTCGGCCCAGGTGCTGATCGTCGACGACGGCTCACCCGACGGGACCGGCGCGATCGCCGACGAGCTGGCCGCGCGCCACGAGAACGTCGGCGTGCTGCACCGCCGGGTCAAGGAAGGGCTCGGCCCCGCCTACATCGCCGGCTTCCGCCAGGCTCTCGCCGGCGGCGCCGGGCTGGTGCTGGAGATGGACTCCGACTTCTCCCACGACCCCGCCTACCTGCCGCGGCTGCTGGAGGCGGCGCGGCGGGCCGACGTCGTGCTCGGCTCGCGCTACGTGCCGGGCGGCGGCGTCAGC
>DASYJK010000173.1:0-2428 GCA_035996525.1 Solirubrobacterales bacterium | reverse complement strand
AGCGCGGATGACGGCAATGCGCAGTGCCGCTGAGAACGCGGAGGAAATGATGGATGCCCTGACCCTGGAGATGAACCGGGCGAGGCAGGCCGAGATCACCCAGGAGATCCTCGAGGTTGTCGCCGGCGCCGAGGCGCTCGGATAAGACTGCGAAACGAGAAAAGGAACCAATGGCTGAGAGCAACGGAGCAAACGTAGGACACGTCGAGCAGGTCACCGGCGTGGTCGTCGACGCGGTTTTCCCCGAGAAGCTGCCCGAGATCTATTCGGCGGTGAAGATCGAGATGGCCGGCGACGAGGACCGCGAGGCGACCGAACTGGTCTGCGAGGTGCAGCAGCACCTCGGCGACAACCGGGTGCGCACGGTGGCGATGGACGCCACCGACGGCCTGCAGCGCGGCGACAAGGTGATCGACACCGGTGGCCCGATCACGGTCCCGGTCGGCGACGCGACCCTCGGCCGCATCTTCAACCTGCTCGGTGAGCCGATCGACCTCGGTGAGCCGGTGCAGACCGAGGAGCGCTGGCCGATCCACCGCCCGGCTCCGGAAGCTTCCGAGCTCGCTCCGACCCAGGAGATCCTCGAGACCGGGATCAAGGTGATCGACCTGCTCGCGCCCTACGCCAAGGGCGGCAAGGTCGGGCTCTTCGGTGGTGCCGGCGTCGGCAAGACGGTGCTGATCCAGGAGCTGATCCGCTCGATCGGCGAAGAGCACGAAGGCCTCTCGGCCTTCTGCGGTGTCGGCGAGCGCTCGCGAGAGGGCAACGACCTCTGGCTCGAGATGAAGGAGTCCGGCGTCATCGACAAGACGATGCTGGTCTTCGGCCAGATGAACGAGCCCCCCGGAGCCCGCCTCCGCGTTGCGCTCTCGGGCCTGACGATGGCCGAATACTTCCGCGAGCAGGGTGGCCAGGACGTGCTGCTCTTCATCGACAACATCTTCCGCTTCGTCCAGGCGGGCTCCGAGGTCTCGGCGCTGCTCGGCCGCATGCCCTCCGCGGTCGGCTACCAGCCGACGCTGGAGACGGAGATGGGGGAACTGCAGGAGCGGATCACCTCGACCGAGCGCGGCTCGGTGACCTCGGTGCAGGCGATCTACGTCCCCGCCGACGACCTCACCGACCCGGCCCCGGCCTCGGTCTTCGCCCACCTCAACGCGACCACGACGCTGTCCCGCGCGATTTCGGAGAAGGGGATCTACCCGGCCGTCGACCCGCTCGACTCGACCTCGACGATCCTCAAGCCCGACGTCGTCGGCGAGGAGCACTACCGCACGGCGACCGAGGTCCAGGAGGTCCTGCAGCGCTACAAGGAGCTCCAGGACATCATCGCCATCCTTGGCATCGACGAGCTTTCCGACGAGGACAGGCAGACGGTCACCCGCGCCCGCAAGATCGAGCGCTTCCTCTCGCAGCCGTTCTTCGTCGCCGAGCAGTTCACCGGCCGCAGCGGCGAGTACGTGCCGGTGGGGGAGACGGTCCGCGGCTTCCGCGAGATCCTCGACGGTGAGCACGACGACCTCTCCGAGGGCGCCTTCTACATGAAGGGCGGCATCGACCAGGTCACCGCTGACGCCGGAGCGGCCGCGGCCGCGTAGGGGAGACGATGGCCGCCGAGCACATGGTCGATGTCGAAGTCCTCACCCCCGAGGGCGAGGTCTTCAATGGCGAAGTGCGCCAGGTCTCGACCCGCACGGCGGTCGGCGAGCTCGGCATCCTCGCCAATCACACGCCGCTGCTGGCGGCGCTGAGGCCGACCGAGTTGCGCCTGCACATCAGCGACTCGGAGACGAAGAGCTACGCCCAGGCCCACGGCTGGCTACAGGTCTTCGGCAACCACGCCAAGCTCCTGGTCGAGGAGGCCCTGGCCCCCGACGATCTCGACGCGGCGACGCTGAAAGAGCAGCTGGCCGACGCCGAACAGCGCCTCAAAGAGTCCGAGGACGGCAGTGGCGCCCGCGCGCGGGCCGAGAAGGATCGCGACCGTGCCGAAGCATTCCTCGCTATCGCCGAGGGATAAGCCAGACAGAACAGCTCAGGCGGTGATCGGGACAATCCCGGGCTGAGCCGCGATTCGATCGAGCCATCCGCGCACGGCAGGGTAGGGCTCGAGATCGAAACCCCCCTCGGGCGCCACGTGGGTATAGGCGTAGAGCGCGATGTCGGCGATCGTGAAGCGCTCGCCGACGAAGTACTCGTGGCTGTCGAGATGGCCCTCCATCACGTCAAGTGCTGCACGGCCGACCGCGCGCCTGTCCTCAATGTCAGCCGCGGGCGGAGGGTCCTCGGAGTACGCGACCCAGAAGCGGACAACCGCGATCCCCGGCTCGTGCTTGTACTGCTCGAAGAACATCCACTGCAGCACCTGGGCGCGCTCGTAGGGATCGTCGGGCAGGTAGCCGGTGCCATCAGCGAAGTACCAGAGGAT
>DASYJK010000172.1:0-8043 GCA_035996525.1 Solirubrobacterales bacterium | reverse complement strand
GATCGTGCGGCCGATGTCCTCGAGCAGGCCGGCGCCCTGGGCGCTGATCGCGGCCCGTACCTCCGGCGCCTCGGCGATCCGCTCAACCAGCTGCTGGGCCTCGTCGCTGGCCAGCAGCCGGCGCCAGACCTCGTCGACCAGTTCGCTGTCCATCGCCTCCAGCAGCGCTTTCTTGACCGCCTCGCTCTCCAGCGCCCCCTGCACCGCCTCCTCGACGATCGGCCCCTGCAGAACCCGAGCCATCGCCCGCTCGACCGCCTCGCTCTCGACCGCGGCGACGATCGCCTCCTCGGCCGCGACTTCAACGGCGCGATCGACCCCGGTCGCTTTGCCGACGGTGCGGACCCCGCGCACACCGACCCCGAGCAGGCGCGCCGAGAGCGGCAGGTGGCCGTTCTGACTGACCTCGTCAGCGCTCGCAGATGGCGGAGTGGAGCCGTTTTCCATGCCGCCGCGAGTATACGTCCGGGTTGCTCACCCGGCCAGTCGCTCCAACAGCCGCTCGATCAGCTCTGCCTGGGCGGCAATGATCTTGCCCCGGGCCAGCTCGGGATCGAACCACTCGGCCCGGTCCACCTCCGGGAACTCGCGCTCGCTGCCGCTGCGCGGCGGCCACTCCATCGTGAAGGTGTTGCTGCTCAGCGCCGCCGGCTCGAACTCCGCCGCGGCGGCCCAGGCCTCGACGACCTTGCCGGATTTCTGACGCACCGAGCCGAGATCGATCAGCTCCTCGACCGCGAGCACCGGCGCCGAGGAGCCGAGCTCCTCGCCCATCTCCCGCAGGGCGCAGGCCCGCGGCGACTCGCCCTCCTCGTATTCGCCCTTGGGGATCGTCCAGGCGCCATGGTCGCGCCGGGCCCAGTAAGGGCCACCGGGATGGACCAGCAGCAGCCGCGGCTCCCCGGCCTCGAAGCGGTAGAGGAGGATGCCGGCGCTGCGCTTGGCTGCCATGCCTCTGACCGTACCCCGCCTTGGAGCGGACAATCGGCCGGGTCCGGCGGACGGCCGTCTACGATGGCCTGCCCCGACCCCCCGAGGAGGAAGTGGCCGTGACCGCGAAGACGAAGAAAGGCGAGGGCGTCGACGAGACCCTGGCCAAGGTGGTCGCGCACCCGCTGCGGATCGAAGCCCTCTCGATCCTCTCCGAACGCGCCGCCAGCCCGAAAGAACTGGGCGCCGCGCTGAACACGCCAGTCGGCAACGTCAGCTACCACGTCCGTGAGCTGGAGCGGATCGGGATGATCGAACTGGTCGAGGAAAAGGCGCGGCGCGGCGCGGTCGAGCACTTCTACCGGGCGATCAGACGACCGGCCCTGGACAACGGCGAGTGGGAAGGACTGAGCCTGGCCGAACGCGAGGTGATCTCGGCCTGGATCGTGAAGCTGATGCTGACCGACGCGGTCAAGGCGCTGAGGGCTGGGACCTTCGACTCCCGTGGCGACCGCCACCTCAGCCGCACGGAGGCGCTGGTCGACGAGCGGGGCTGGGAAGAGCTGATCGAGATCCAGGAAGAGGCCCTGCGGAGCATCCTCGCGGCGCAGGCGCGATGCGCCAAGCGCCTCGCCAAGGCGAACGGCGCCGAGACGATCAACGTCGTCACCGGACTCAGCTGCTTCGAGCTACCGCCGCGGCCCTCCTCCGACTGAGGGGCTCTTAGCCCCCCACCCGGAAGGCGACGATTTCCGGGGTCTGACCTTCGGCGCTGGCGATGCCGGCCGGGGCGATCAGGGTGTCGCCGCTGACCGAGACGCTGGTGTTGATCCCGGCCGGCAGCGTTTCCACCCAGACTTCGCCGCCGGTCTTGGCGTCGAGCGCGTAGAGGCTGCCGTCGAAGCCGGTGGCGAAAACCAGGTCGTTGACCACGGTCGGGGCGCCGAAGGCGGCCGAGGCGAATTCGGCATTCCATTCGACCTTGCCGGTGGCGGCGTCGAGCGCGACCAGTTCCCCGGTCAGTTCGCCGGCTTCGCCGAGTTCGCCGCTCTTGGTCACGGTCAGCGGGTGGTTGACGACGGGCACGAAGATCCGGGTGCCGTCGGTCGCCATCGGCGCGATCACGCCGCCGAGGGTGCCGGGGAAGACTTGCCCCGGCTTGATCTTCGAGCTTTCGCCCGCCAGCGCCAGCAGGTTGTCCTCGTCGTGTCCGTTGTGGGTGCCGACCGGCCGTTTCCAGACGGGCTTGCCGGTGGCGGCGTCGACGGCGGCGACGATGCCGGACTTGCCGGCCCCGATCGCCAGCTCCTTGCCGCCGGCGCTGAGCAGGATCGGCGGATCCTGGAAGTCCCAGTCGTAGAGGTCGTGCGGGGTCTGCTGGTAGTGCCACTGCATCTTGCCGGTCTTGGCGTCGAGCTTGACCATCGAGTCGGTGTAGAGGTTGGCGCCGGAGCGGCTCGAGCCCCAGGGCTCCTGCGGCGTGCCCGGATAGGGCGCCGGGTTACCGGTGCCGAAGTAGATCGAGCCTTTTTCGTCGAAGCTGGGTGGCTGCCAGAGACCGCCGCCGGAGTTGACTTTCTTATCCCCCCAAAGGCTCTTCGGCACCGTCGCGAACTGCCATTTCTTGGCGCCGCTCTTGGCGTCGAGCGCGTAGAGGGTGCCGACACCGCCGCCCGGGTAGGAGGCGCTGACCGTGAGCGGTGCGGTCGAGACGTAGACCAGCCCACCGTGGTAGCCAGGGGCCATGTCGATCGCTTCGCGACCGCTGTTGACCACCAGCGGCGTCGACCAGACCTCCTTGCCGGTCTTCTGGTCGAGCGCGAAGGCGCCGTTCGGGGTGGCGCCGAAGACCATCCCCCCGGCGACGACGACGCCGTTCGGCCCCTCGTCGGCTTCTTCGTACTTCTTCGTCCAGAGGACTTCGCCGGAATCGAGCGCGATCGCCTGCACGTTGGACTCCAGATCCTGCGAGTAGATCACCCCGTTGACGATCACCGGCGAGGACGAGTGGGCGCCGAAGGAGCTCTGCGCGGTCAGCGGCAGGGTCCAGGCGAGTTCCAGTTCGGCGGCGTTGGAGCTGTCGATCGAGCTGCCTTTGACCTGGCGGCTGTTGACCTGGTCAACGCCCGGATAGCCGCTGCCGCTCAGTTCGGAGTCGCCCCCGGAGGACGAGGAGCCGCAGCCCGAGAGCACGGCCATCGCGACCACGGCCAGCAGGGCGACCACGCCCAGCCCGGCCCGAGCCATCGGAACTTTCAGCAGCCTCACGTCAACCCCCCTGTAGTGGAATGCATCAAATCTACTCAAGCGATAAGGATTTATATTGCAAATTGTCGCCGCCGCCAAATCCCTGCTCAGGGGCGATTTCCCGGACCAGCGGCTGCAGCACCCGGTTGGAGAGCAGGCCGAGCGCGCCGAGGTTGGCGAACCCGGGGCCCTGGCTGAGCCCGCCCAACCCGGGGATGTGCAGGCGCGGCGACATCCCCTCCAGCTCGAGCCCGCGGCCGATCCGCACCTCGCTACCGGCCGGGCGCTCCCAGAGCGGCCCCGCCCGGCGCTCGACCTCGGCCCGCAGCGGCGCGGGGAAAAGCCCGCGCAGCTGCGCCAGGAGGTCGAACCCGGTGCAGTTGACGACGTACTCGTGCTCGCTGCCGGCACCACCCTCCGGCGACTCGTACTCCAGGCGCACGCCGTCGCCGGCGGCCGGCGCGCCGACGTCGGTGACCCGGCCGGTGACGAAGCGGGCGCGGTCGTCGTAGGCGATCGCCGCCAGGCTCGGCGGGTCGAAGACGCCGCGGTCGGAGTGCTTGACGAAGTCCCGCCGCGTCTGCAGGTCGAGGTCTCCCCACTCGACCTCGTCGGGGTTGGAGAAGACGCGGTTCTCGAGGAAGCTCTCGCCGCGGCTCATCGGCAGCATCGGCGTGTAGACGGTGCAGCGGGCCTTGGGCCGGAAGCCGCGCAGGAACATCACGCAGCTGAGCGCGCTCTCGCCGCCGCCGACCACGGCGACGTCGCAGGCCCGGTCCTGCGGCAGGCGGGCGAACTCGCCGCGCCTGCTGTCGCAGTGGAAGACACGGTCGGCGACGCTGGGCTCGTGCGGGAAGGCGCGGTGGATGCCCGGCCCGGTCAGGACCAGCGCCCCGCCGGCGTGCCGGGAGGCCCCGCCCGGCTCCTCGACCGCGACCAGCCAGCGCTCGCCGGCGTCGTCCAGCGCGACCTCGGTGACGCGGCCGCGGACGTGGGTGACCCCCTCGGTCGCTCGTCCGAGCACCCAGGTCAGGTAGGCGCCGTAGTCGCGGTGGCGGACCGAGGGCGAGCCGGCGTCGATCCAGCGCGCGTAACGGCGCTCACCGATCAGGTACTGCTGCCAGGAGAAGCCCATCGTCCCCGCGTCGATCGCCTCGCCGGCCTCGCCGAACTCGTAATGGCTCTGGTACGGGAAGCCGATGTCCTTGATCGGGGTTACCGCCAGCGGCTCCTCGCCCGAGGTCATCCCGTTGCGCCCCAGCCAGGAGGCGGCGGGCTCGGTCCCCTCGACGATCTTGAGGCTGATCGGGCCGAGGCCGAGGCGATTGAGCACGTGGACCTTGGTCGCGATCGCGGCCGCCTTGGCGCCGGCGCCGACGATCAGCAGGTCGGTCTCGGTCACCATGGCTCGGCGATCACCAGCCCGCTGCGGTCGGGGCTGAAGGAGATCGCGCTTTTGCGCATGCGCTCGGCCCGGCTCTCGACCGGCCGCAGGTTGACCTCGGAGAAGACGGTGCGCAGCACCCGCTTCATCTCCAGTTCGGCATAGCTGGCGGCAAGGCAGCGGCGGGTGCCGCCGCCGAAGGGGATCCAGGTGTAGGTGCCGGGCTGACGGTCGAGGAAGCGCTCGGGGATGAAGCTCTTGGCGTTCGCATAGGTCTCCTCGCTGCGGTGGATCAGGTGGATGCAGGGGGCAACCACGGTCCCCGCCGGCAGCTCGTGGCCGCCGAGGCGCATCGGCTCCAGCAGCCGCCGCACCACCACCGGCACCGGCGGTCGCACCCGCAGCGTCTCCTTGATCACCGCGTCGAGGTAGGCGCCGTCGCCGCCGTCGCGCACCTCCGCCTGGGCCCGCTCCAGCTTCTCGGGGTTGCGCAGCAGCCGCTCGAAGGTCCAGGCCAGCGAGCTCGAGGTCGGGCCGTCGGTGAGCAGGGTCAGCAGTTCGTCGCGGAGGTCGCGCTCGCTCAGCGGCGAGCCGTCCTCGTAGCGGGCCGCGACCAGCATCGAGACCACGTCCTCCCGCGTCTCGCCCTCGGCCCGACGCCGGCGCACCTCCTCCAGCACCGCCGCCTCGACCGGCCGCATCGCCTCGCGAAACTGGCGGCTGCGGACCACCCAGCGCGGGCCGAAGGTGGCCAGCAGGGCGAGGTTGCGGGGGTTGTTCATCCACACCGTCAGTCGCCGCAGCAGCTCGCGCAGGCGGCCGAGCCGCTCGTCCTCCTCAGTCCCGAAGACGGCCCGCATCACCACCTCCTGCGTGATCGCCTGCATCCGCGGCCAGAGCTCGAACGGCTCGCCGACCGGCCAGCGCCCGACTTCGCGGCGGGCGACGTCGATCATCATCTCGCCGTCGCTCTCGATGCCCTTGCCGTGAAAGGCCGGCAGCATCAGCTTGCGCCGGGTCATGTGCCGCGGTTCTTCCAGCAGCATCACCGAGTGCGGTCCCAGCACCGGCCCCAGCATCGGGTTGGCGAGGGCGACGCCGACCGCGTCGCCGGCGGTGAAGACCTTTTTGACGTCGTCGGGGTCGCAGAGGACGACCCAGTCGCCCCAGTGGAGGATGCGCAGGGTGAAGCTGTCGCCGTAGCGCCGCTGGCAGCGCTCGAGGAAGGGCAGCGGGCGCTGGGTCCAGCCCACCGCCTGCAGGGCGCGCGGCATCCGGGGGCCCGGGGGCAGGCTCATCCGCCCCGCTCCTGGCCGGCCATCAGCTCGTCCTCCTCCTTGCAGGTGGCGGCGATCAGGAGGTCGAAGAGGTCGCCGCTGAACTCGGCCGGCAGCTTCGCCTCGGCGCCGCGGGCGAGGTAGCGGGCGCGCACCTCCTCGACCCGGTCGGGCTGCATCATCGGGATCTCGTGGGCGCTCTTGTAGAGCGCGACTTCGCGGCAGGTCTCGAAGCGCTCGCCGAGCAGGCGGGCGATCTCATCGTCGAGCAGGTCGAGGCGGCGGCGGAACGGCTCCAGCCCGCTCATCCCGGCTCCTCTCCCAGCAGGCCGGTGGCGAAGGCGTGGCTGCACTCGGCCAGCGCCGGCAGCAGGTAGCCGCCCTCCTGGATCACGCAGACCGGCCGGCCCGACCCGGCCAGGAGGCGGCCGACGGCGGTGAAGATCTCCGGCTCGAAGCCCCAGGAGCCGTGCGGGTCGCCGGCGACGGTGTCGTAGCCGAGCGAGACGACGAGCGCGGCGGCGCCGGCGGCGAGCGCCTCGATCGAGGTGGCGACCCGCTCCAGGTAGGCCTCCGGGCTGGGACTGACGGCGAAGGCGACCACGCGCTCTCCCTCGGCCTGGGGCAGCACCGTTCCCGGGGCGACGTTGGTCACTGGCGCCGCGTGCAGCGAGTGCAGGGTCGCGCCGTCGATCCGCTCGACCAGGGCCGCGGTGCCGTTCGGGTAGTGGAGGTCGAGGTCGAGGATCCCGACCGGGGCGACGCCGGCCTCCGCCAGCGTCCGCGCCGCCGCCGCGGCGTTGTTCAGGTAGCAGTAGCCGCCGAGGAAGTCGGGCCCGGCGTGGTGGCCCGGTGGGCGGCAGACGGCGTAAGTGAAGTGAGCGCCGCCGGCGAGGCGCTGAGCCGCCGTGATCGCCGTGCGCACGCCCTCGTGGGCGGCGGCGACGAGGCTGGCGTCGACCGGGATGTCCGGCTCCAGGCCGGGCGGGGCGAAGCCCGCCATCACCACCGGCTCCCCGTTGACCCGGCGCAGGGCCTCGAGGTAGGCGGGCTCGTGCATCGCCCCCAGCGTCCGCTCCAGCGCCTCGTCGCCGGCGTCGGCGTCGACCGCGCGCACGCGCCCGTGTCGGGCCAGCCCGGCGCCCAGCTCGTCGAGGCGGAGGTTGCTGTCCTGGCCGGCGACGGTGCGGTCGCCTTCGCGGATCCAGTGGGCGGCGTCGTCGCGACCGCGCCGCTGCTCGACCATCAGCAGCTCGCTCACGAAACCAACCGCCGCATCCGCGGGCCGAGGCGCTCGAACCCGTTGCCGCGATAGAAGGCCTCGGTGGCGCCGATCGCGTCGAAGCTCTCCCGCGGGAGACCGACCTCGATCCGCGCCACCCCCTGTTTCCCACACAGGGCCACAAGCTCTTCGACCAGGGCGGCACCGACCCTGCGGCTGCGCCACTCGCGGTCCACCCAGAGGTCCTGGATCGTCGCGTAGCGCCCGGGCACGTGCAGGGCCCGCTGCCAGCTGGCGCTGAGCACGCCGACGATCGCGGCGCCGGACTCGGCGACGAGGATCGCGCCCACGCCCGGGTCCTCCAGCGCCGCCCGGATCTCCGCCTCCAGCTCCTCCCGCGCCGGCTTGCGGCCGCCGAGCTCGAGCAGCAGCTCCTCGACCGCCAGCGCCACCGCGGCGACGTCGCCCTCCGCGGCCGGGCGAACCGTCGCCGGCACCGTCGCCGTCGGCTCGCTCATGCCGCCCCAGCCGTCCGAGCACTCGACTCCAGCTCGACGCTCCAGGCGTCGGCATCGTCGCGGCCGGTGACGACGCGAGCTACCGCGGCCATCGGCGCCCTTGCCTTGAGCAGGATCTCGTCGAACTCGTCGACCGGGTCGGACTGCATGACGATCGCGCCGCCGGCGCCGATCGTGGTCTTGTCCGGGCGCATCACAATCGTGCGGATGACGATGCTGAGGTCGGTGCTGCCGTCGAGCCCGAAGTAGCCGATCGCGCCCGAGTAGACGCCGCGGGCCTCGTCCTCGATGTCGTCGATGATCTCCATCGTCCGCAGCTTCGGGGCGCCGGTCATCGAGCCGCCGGGGAAGCAGGAGTGGACGCATTCGACCGGGCTGCGGTCGGGTTCCAGGTAGCCCTCGATCGTCGAGACCATCTGGTGCACGGTCGCGTAGGGCTCGATCGCCATCAGCTCCGGGACGCTG
>DASYJK010000171.1:0-5044 GCA_035996525.1 Solirubrobacterales bacterium | reverse complement strand
CGTCGGCGCCGCCTACATGGTCGCGATCGGGATCGCCTACCTGCTGATCGACGCCGGCACGATCACGGTCAACACCGAGGGCACCTTCTTACTCCTGGTGCTGGTCTTCGGCGCCGGCACCGACTACTCGCTGCTGCTGGTTCACCGCTACCGCGAGGAGCTGCAGAGTGGCAAGCCGCCGGGCGAGGCCCTCCCCACCGCCCTCGCCGAGAGCGTGCCGGCGATCGCCGCCTCCGGCGGCACCGTAATCGCGGCGATGCTGGTGCTGCTGGTCGCCGACCTGCAGTCGACCCACTGGCTCGGCCCGATCCTGGCGATCGGCATCGCGGTGATGCTCGCCGCCGCCTTCACCCTGCTGCCGGCCCTGCTCTCGCTGCTCGGCGAACGTGCCTTCTGGCCGGCCGCCGGCTCGGCCAGGCGCGCCGGGAGCAGCCGCTGGACCGGAGTCGCGGCGCTGGTCCGCCGCCGCTCCCGCCCGATCGTCTTCATCGTCTTCGCCGGCCTGGTCGTGCTCGCGCTCGGCAACCTCACCGACCACGGCACGATCGGCTTCGGCCAGGGCGAGACGCGGCCGACCAACTCCAGCCGCGGCACCGCGGTCCTCAACGAACACTTCCCGCCGGGGATCGGCTCGCCGCTGACCGCCGTCGTCAAAGACCAGGACGTCGACCCCGTGGTCGCAGCAATGAGGAAGCTCGGCACGGTGAAGCTGGCGCTGCCGGTGCCGCCGACCCAGGACACCGACGAGACCGTGGTCGTCGTCATCCTCCGCGGCAACCCCTACTCGGGCGCGGCGGCCAGCGCCGTCGAGGGGATCCGCGAACGCCTGCACGCGGTCGCCCCCAGCGGCCTGCTCGGCGGCATCCCGGCCGAGAACTACGACATCGAGCAGACCAATGCCGCCGACACGCGGCTGATCGTGCCGCTGGTCCTGCTCGTCGTCGGCCTGATCCTGGCGGCGGTCCTGCGCGCCCTGGTCGCGCCGGCCTTCCTGATCGTCACCGTCGTCGCCTCCTTCGCGGCGACGCTCGGGCTCTGCACCTTCCTCTTCTCCGAGCTCGGCACCGAAGGCATCGCCTTCAACCTGGTCTTACTCGCCTTCCTCTTCCTGGTCGCGCTCGGGGTCGACTACAACATCTTCCTGATGGCGCGGGCGCGCGAGGAGTCGGTGGGCCGCGGCACTCGCGAGGGGACGCTGGTCGCCCTCGTCAACACCGGCGGCGTCGTCACCGGCGCCGGGCTGATCCTCGCCGGCACCTTCGCCACCCTGACCCTGCTGCCGCTGGAGGAGCTGGTCCAGATCGGCGCCACGGTCGCGATCGGCGTCCTCCTCGACACCTTCGTCGTCCGCGCCCTGCTGATCCCGGCGATCGCCTACCGGCTCGGCGAGCGCACCTGGTGGCCCTCGCAGGCCGGACCCCGGGCTCAGTAGCCCGGGCTTACCTTCATTTTCTTGCGCTCGGAGGCGTGGGCGCCGCCCTTCTTCTCCAGCGTCGCGCAGGCCTCTTCGATATCGGTCGCGAGGCGGTCGATCTGCTCGCGGCTGAGCGTCTGCTTGACCAGCGCCCGCAGCACCTTCACGTCTTCGGCGTTGGGGGGCATCGTGTAGGCGGGGAGCATCCAGCCGCGCTCGGCCGAGAGCTGCCAGGAGAGGTCGAACTCGTCGTAGTTCTTTTCCCCGGCGAGCTTGAAGGCGACCAGCGGCAGCTGCTCGGCGTCGGCACCGATCAGCTCGAAGTTGCCGGTTGCCTCCAGCCGCTCGGCGAGGAAGCGCGCGTTCTGCTGCATCGCCTTCATCACGTAGGCGTAGCCCTCGCGCCCGTAGCGGACGAAGTTGTAGTACTGGGCCAGCACCATCGAGGCGCCGGTGGAGAAGTTGAGCGTGAACGTCGCATCCGTTTTGCCGAGGTAGTTCTCGTAGAAGACGAGGTCCTCGGCGAGGTCGCTCTTCTCGCGGAAGACGAGCCAGCCGACGCCCGGGTAGACGAGCCCGAACTTGTGGCCGGAGACGTTGATCGAGCGCACCTGCTCGAGCCGGAAGTCCCACTCGGAGTCGGGGTAGAGGAAGGGCCAGACGAAGCCGCCGCTGGCGCCGTCGATGTGCAGCGGCACATCGATCCCCTGCTCGTTCTTGAGGTCGACCAGGAGCTTGTTGATGCCGACGATGTCGTCGGCGTGGCCGGTGAAGGTGGTGCCGAGCACGGCGGCGACGCCGATCGTGTTCTCGTCGATCAGCGGCTCCACGTCTTCGGGCCCGATCGTGTACTTACCTTCCTGCAGCGGCACGATTTTCGGCTCGACGTCGAAGTAGCGGCAGAACTTGTCCCAGACCACGTGCACGTCGCCGCCGAAGATCAGGTTCGGCTTGTCGACCGACTTGCCGGCGGCTTCGCGCCGCTCCTTCCATTTCCACTTCAGCGAGAGGGCGCCGAGCATGATCGCCTCCGAGGAGCCCTGGGTGCGGGCGCCGGTGGTCTTGCCAGGGGCGTGGTAGAGGTCGGCGAGCATGCGGATGCAGCGCTGCTCGACCTCGGCCGAGATCGGGTACTCGGCGTGGTCGATGAAGTTGCGGTAGAGGTTCTCGGCGATCAGCCGCTGCGCCTCCGGCTCCATCCAGGTGGTGACGAAGGTGGCGAGGTTGCGGTTCGGGTCGCCCTCCAGCGCCAGTTCCTCGTCGACCAGGCGCATCGCGTCGAGGGACGACATGCCGCTGTCCGGAAAGGGGCCGTCGGGAGCGTCTTCGGTGAGGAAGCGGTTGCCATAGAGCTTCACGGCGTCGTCGGTGCTGAGCGGCTCGGTCATCGGGCTCCAGTCGTCTCTTGGTCGGCTGCGGCCGAGCGTACCCGACGGGTCGCCGACGACATCACCCGTTTCAGATGATGTTCCCCGCACGGAGGCCCCCGATAATCTGCGGCGCACCGCATCGGGAAGTTTTCGCGACGACGAAAGGATCCGGTTTTGAACGGCGACGACCTCAGTGAGATGGGCCCGATCGACTACCTCTTGGTCGAGTGGCCCGGCCGCCAGCCCAACGGCGAGGTGGCACCCCATCTGGTCGACCTGGTCGACCGTGGCCTGATCCGGATCCTCGACCTCACCTTCATCGCCAAGGGCGAGGACGGCTCCGTGGCCGGCATCGAGCTGGCCGACCTCGGCGACGAGGTGGCCGAGCTGGCGATCTTCGAGGGCGCCTCCTCGGGGCTGCTCTCCGACGAGGACGTCAGCGAGGCCGGCAGCGCGCTCGAGCCCGGCACCTCCGCCGCCCTGCTCGTCTTCGAGAACACCTGGGCGGCGCCGTTTGCGTCCGCCGTGCGCCGCTCCGGCGGCCAGCTGGTTGCCAGCGGCCGCATCCCCGTCCAAGCAGTCCTCGCCGCCCTCGACGCGGCCGAGGCCTGAGAAGAGGAGACCGACCATGCCAGGACTACTTCGAGGCGTCGCCCGCACCGCCGTCATCGCCGGCACCGCCACTACTGTCAGCAACCGCGTCTCCCGCCGCCAGGGCCAGCGCTGGGCACAGCAGGAAGCACAGGAGGCGCCGCAGCAGCAGGCCCCCGTGGCCGCTCCCGCGCCCGCGGCGGCCGGCGAGTCCGTGATCGATCAGCTCAAGGAGCTGGGCGAGCTGAAAAGCCAGGGCATCCTCACCGAGGAGGAGTTTGCCGCGCAGAAGGCCAAGCTGCTCGCCTAGGAGCGGGTGCTGGGGTCCTGCTCGGCGACCGTCAGCTCAGCGGTCGGGTTGACCTCGAGGCGGCCGTCGGGAATCGGCTCGCCGCTGCGGATCGAGAGGCCGTAGGTGCCCTCCGCAAGGCGCGCCTCGGCGCGCTCGAGGGCGGCCATGCGGTCCTTCAGGTCCTGGGCGCGGCCAGCGTCGAACTCGTCCTGGTAGAGACCCTCGGAGTTGAAGTCGCCGGGCTCGCGGCGCTCGTCGCCCTCCTCCGGGGTATCGCGCTCGACCGCGGCGATCTCCTGCTCGAGTTTGGTCCGCTCAGCGGCGAGAAGTTGGCGTGCGCGCTCGGAGTCCATGCGACCACCCTACCCACCGGGCGGGGCGCTCAGGACCAGGCTGGTTGACATGGAAACCAATCGCGCTATCCTGATCAAGGACTAACTACAGAAAGTGGACTTGGCCATGGCCTATCTCCTGATCCCGCTCGACGAGGCAATCGTCTTCCCCACCGTCACTGCCAGGCTGCCGATCGACGTCGGCGACGAGGACCGTGTCTTCCTCCTCCCCCGCACCGACGGCGAGTTCGCCCGCGTCGGCGTCGTCGCCGAGGTGCTGGAGAGCGGCGAATCCCGCCGTGGCGAGCCGGCCGCGACCGTGCTCGGTCTCCACCGTGGCCTGGCCGGAGCAGCCGTCGCCGGCGAGGACGACCCCGAGACCCTCCACATCGAGGTGCAGGAGTTCCACGACGGCCATCCCGACGACGAGCACACCAGGGAGCTGTCGCGCGAGTACCGCGCCGTGGTCGAGGAGATCCTCGAGCTGCGCGGCGACGATGGCCGCATCTCCGCCTTCCTGCGCTCGGTGCAGGAGCCGGGCGCGCTGGCCGACACCGCCGGGCTCAGCCCCGAATTCTCCAGCGAGCAGAAACTGCGCCTGCTCGACACCCTCGACGTCAGCGAGCGCCTCCAGGTCGCGGTCGAGCTGCAGCGCGAGCGGCTGGCCGAGCTGCAGGTGCGCAGCCGCATCCGCGACGACGTCGAGTCCGGCGCCCAGAAACAGCAGCGCGACTACTTCCTGCGCAAACAGATGGAGTCGATCCGCAAGGAGCTGGGCGAGGACGAGGGCAACCTGATCGAGGAGTACGAGCGCAAGATCGCCGAGGCCGAGATGCCGGAGGCGGTCGCCGAGCAGGCCGAGAAGGAGCTGCGCCGCCTCGAGCGCCAGGGCGAGCAGTCGCCGGAGTCCTCGATGATCCGCAGCTACCTCGACTGGCTGATCGCGGTGCCGTGGAGCAAGCGCTCCGAGGAGAAGCTCGACCCCGTCCACACCCGCGAGGTGCTCGACGCCGACCACGCCGGACTCGACGACGTGAAGCGGCGG
>DASYJK010000170.1:0-31997 GCA_035996525.1 Solirubrobacterales bacterium | reverse complement strand
AGGGTAGGCGTTGGGATTGCCGATCAGGCCGACGGGCAGCTTGGTGTAGACGTCCTTGGCGAGGCCGGCAGGTTCGCCGTTAGCCTTTTGTACTTCCCGTCGATTGAGGACTTCCGGAAATCGTTGAGGAGGCCCTTCATTGATCACCACCGTGGTCGTGAACTGGAAGGGATGAGAGCCTGCCTGGATGTCGGCGGCGCCGCCCTCTTCTTCGAAGGCCATGCGGAAATCGGCGAGGCCGAAGGGTGGCGGGGCCGAGCCAAAGGCAACGGGACGCGTGAGCGAGGCGGCGGGGGTCCCTCCGCCGCTGACGATGACGCGGTTATCTTCGCCCGTATGGGCGCCGGGTTCAGCGACGACCCCGATCCGCATTTCCAGGAGGTCATAGGGGGCGAGAACGTGGGGACCTGTGCTGCCGCCGAAGGAGCAGGACGGCTGGGCGGGAGGCTCGGCGCAGGGGAACGGAGAGCGCTGAGTGATCCCGTTCGGACTGGAGGCATTTACCGAGACAGCGCGGAGGCCAGGCGGCAGGGCGTCGGTGATAGTTACCGGATTTGCTTCGGCTTGGATCGGGGAGTCCCCGAGGTTCTCGGCGGTGAGGAACACCTCCCCGTCGGGGCGGCCCATGCTCAGCTCCGTGAGGGTCGCTTTGCCCTCGGCCAGCAGTTGCACTGGCTGGTCGGACCTGGCGCCCTGGAAGGCAATCAAGAATTCGCGTGGCGAGCTCGATTCTTCGGCGACTGCGACGTTGCCCGCGCCGACCATCTGGGCCAGGGCGCCCTGCACCTGGACGGCGTTTGCGTTGAAGGGCAGTTTGACGAAGTTGACGTTTTCGACCTGCCCTTCGTCTGGGGCGCCCTGCGCTCCGCTGTTTGGCGCTCTCAGGGTGTAGGTGCCGGAGGTCGCGGTCACCGTGAGCATCTCGGTCTCGTCCTTGGCGGTGCCGGGTTCGATCTGCGCAGGACGGGCGCTGGAACTGAGCTGCCACCAGGAGCTAGGAGCTGCTTCGGCAGGAGTGGCGGCGAGTGACGCCCCCGCGCCGAGGACAGCCACCACGCTGGCGGCGGCGCAGACGGCGCGCTGCCACGTCCTCAGTCGCACTGATAGCGCTGCTATCGGTGCTCCCTGCGTCCTCGCATCGCTTGCTGCGACGCTCCCCATCGCGGCGGCCCTCGTCGCGGCGTCGCCCCTCTCCGCCGGGGTGGTTGCGGCAGAAGAGGGGAACGGGGAAAAGCGGGGAAGCAGAATCATGCGCGTGGTCTCCTTGTGCGTCGAGGAAGAAGTCGTAGTTCGGTTGCGGAGGCGGGAGATCACTTGGCACCTCCGCGGTTGACCCTGGCGTGTCGGTTCTTCGATTTCTTGTGGTGTTTGTGCTTCTTCTTATTCGACTTCTTGGCGACGCACTTGCCCGACTTCTCGACCTTGCCCTTCGGGCATTCGACGACGTTCCCAGCGCCCTGGAAGGTCAGCGAGCCAGGGGTGGGATCGACCGGCGGGGTCGCGGGTTGCTGGCAGGCATCGCCCTCGCAAGATGGCTTGGGGGGCGGGGGCGGAGGCAGGCAGGGCGCCTCGGAGCTGCAAACGTGGGCGTCATAGACGTCATAGGCGCTGTCGGCGTCAGTGCCGAGCAGCTTTGAGCTAGTGACGAAAAAGACGTCGTCACCCGAGCCCGAAGCATCGAGGAAGAAGGATTCCCTGGGGGAGGTGCCCGAGGAGATGAGGCCGAGGCAGCCTCCGTTCCGGCCGAAGTAGGCGGAGCTTTCCTCGCCGCAGTCACCGATACCCGGCGGCTCGTACTGATAGATGTCGGCGAGGCCGTTTGAGTCTTGGGGGAGGAGCGCGCCGGCGGAGTCAAAGAAGAGGCGTCCCGAGTCGGAGAGGTTGCGCGGGAGATAGTTTTCCGTGAAGTTCGAGCCGGTGAGGGTGGCGGCAACGCCCTGGTTTCGGCCATAGCGCAGTTGGCGCCGGATTACCGTACTGCCTGCCGCGCCGCCCGCTTCAAGGATGAGGCCATGGGGGCGGGCGCCGCTCGGATCGCAGGAGGCGCAGTGAAGCTCGCCCGCTTCGCCGCCGCCGACGTGGTAGAGGAAGACCTCTTGGTCGGGGAGCCCCGTCTGAGAGTCGGTGTTGTCATAGCCGCTGAGCCGCCGCTGGGAAGGGAAGGCAAGCCATTTTCCGTTTGAGGAGACACGCGATGCATGCTGATGCATGGAGGGGTCCCAGGCAGACTCGTCTTCGCTCGAAAGGGTGGCGATGAATTTTGTGCTCCCTTCCCGGTAGAGGTAGAGGTTGCAATGCGCACCGGCTGTGGGGTCTTGGGGCAGTGGGTCGCATTCACCGGCCTGTGCGGTTTCGGGGCCATCGCCCCAATCGACTTGGTTGGAGGAGAGGACGCCGTTGGCGACGAAGTAGACGGTCGACCCGTCCTTTGAGGCGCCGAGGACGGAGCCGACCGCCCCGCCGGGCTGGCCGGATGCTTCAGGGGTGAGGTCGGTGAGCTGGCAGGTCAGCGCGCCTTCTTCTTCGGGCCTCACGAGTTGGCAGCGATAGAGGTCGGGGTGGCCCGGTTCAGCGCCCGAGTCGGGCGTGAGACGCTCTTCGTCGGTGAAGAAGACGATCGAGCCGTCGGCCGAGGCAGCCTGGAAGACGGGTAGGGCGGGGCCGGTGCCAGCACCGCCCTTAACCGTGTCGAGCTTCACCGTTTCTTCGGTCGCGAGGTCGCGCAGATAAAGGTGGTTGAAAAGCGGGCTACGCCCGCCGTAGAGGTCTTCTGACCAGATCACCCGCGAGCCATCGGCGGAGACAGCGCCGATCTTATGGTCCGGGGGCGACACTTCGCTTACGGCCGAGCCCAGGAGCGGGAGGAGCTTCACCGGCGCGGGACCCGCCGCCCCGGGCAGGACGCTAACCATCGCCAGGTGCCCTTCGTACCACTCATAGAGGCCGCCTTCGTCTCCCGGGGTTTCGGTCAGACCGACGGGCTTTACGCTGCGGACGTTGCTGAGGACGACGTGGCGAGCGTCGGCGCTGGCGCCGATCGCCGTCGGCATGCAAGATTCGACGTAGGGACAATCCGCAAAGCGGGTGCCGAGCGGCGCATCGGCGGCGGTGACGAGCGGGCGATAGCAGCCGCTGAGGCAAAAACTCGTCGCCTGCCCCGGAATGAAGTCGCTGCGCAGGTAGGCGGTCTGTTCGCTTGCTTCGGGTGAGAGGAAGGGGTTGAAGACGGCGCCGGCGGGGTTGACGAGGGCGCGCGAGAGGTCTTCGGAGAAAGAGAAGTACTCGCCGGTGAAGGCGCCGGCAGCGCTCAGGTGGGGCAGGTTGAGATCGTGGGATGCCCAGCCTGCCGGCCCACGAGAGGAGAGGACGCGCGTTTCGGAGGCGGCTCCCGCTGCTCCAGCTTCGGTCGGGCTCGATGCCACATAGGCGACTGAGTCGCCGTTGACAGACGCCACGTCAGAGACCGATTCATAGATCGAAGAGCCGTGCTTATCGGAGGGAGACACTTGCTCCCAGTGGCGCCCATCGGGCAGCGGTAGCGGGACTAGGCTATCGGTGGCGAAACTGAGGGGGCGCCCGCGCGTGGGTTCAATGGAGTGGCTATTCTCGGCGCTGAGGCGGTAGAGATATTCTGTCTTCGGCTGAAGCCCGTTGAGGTGGGCCGAAACGGTGTGGTCTTCGAAGTCGGGAGCGAGACGGCCGTTGGGCAGGGGGATACTGGTGGCCTGTGCAAAGGATTCGCCGTTTGCCTCGAATTCCGAGCGGGTGAGGTATTCGAATTGGTATTCGGTTTCGGCTTCGGTGGGAAAGCTTTTCGGTTCCAGTTCGGCCTGAATCAGAACGTCTTCGGCGCCGACCGAGTTGGTCCACTCAGAAACGATGACCGGCGGACCCGGTGGTTCGGGAAGGAAAGGGAGGATGCGATCGGTCGCCGGTTCAGCAATGAAGAGAGAGCCTTCGGCCGCGGCGTCGAAGGCGATGCCGGCGCCTTCGGTCAGGTCGGGCGAGGTGAGATGAGAGGAAATCGAGCAGTGGTGAGACCGGTAGTCTGCTTCGGTGATGGAGGAAAATATTTCCTCAGTGATCGGTTCGCAAGAAGATGGAATCGTCTCAATCGAGTCTCCTTGGTCGAGGTAGACTTCACCGGAAGTGGGGACAACCGTAAGGCTCGTGGTTGTCAGCTTCTGGCCCGAGCCATACGCCCCGTAGAGCCAACCAAGGAAAGTGCCGGCAGGGGCGAGTTTCTCAACAGGGCCGCCCAAACCTGGGCCGTTATAGAGGGCATATATGTCACCGGTGGCATCAATAGCGATGCCGGCCGGGGCGTCCGCAGCTGGTCGTTCTTGACCGGTCCAATTGCGAATGAAGGATGCTTGGGACGAGAACTCGAAGACTGAACGTTGGTTGCCGACCCAGAGGTCGCCCAATGGGTCAACGGCGATCCCAGAGAATCGTTTGAACGGCCCTTCCGGAGCTGCAGAGCCATCAAGCTGTCCGCCGGCCGCCCACGCGGAGATCAGGTTTCCGGAGGAATCGAACTTGGTGACGATACCGTCGCCTCGGTCAGCGACATAGACGTCCCCGTGCGAGGAGCTTGCAGCGTCGTTGTCGACGGCGATAAAGATCGGTTCAGAAAGCTGACCCGGGGTGGATCCTGGGGTGCCGGCGAGGCACCCGGTGGCGCAGACGTCGACCCCTGCGCCCCCTACGTCAGCTCCGAAGGCCCTGATGAAGTTGCCGTTGGAGTCGAACTCGACGACCCGGTGGTTACCGGTATCTGCGACGTAGACGTCGTGCGTTGATTCGTTGATGGCGAGGCCGCTCCCAGCTCCACCTTCTCTGATGAGATTGTTGTCCGGGCTGCGTTCAACAGGTGCGAGTTGGAGCTGGCCATCGCCGGATCCGGGCGAGCCGAAGGGCGTCGCAAAATGGTGGCCGCGTTCGGCGAAGGCCGGAGACGCCATCACCGCAATCATGGACGCAAACGTACAGAGGCCAAGGCAAATCCGGAGACAGGCTCGTCCGGAACGATTTGCTGACCTGTACCTGTATTTGACGTGGCCCACTATCCCTCTCCTCGATTGTTTCTGGCAGCCAAGACCGAGGCTCCACTGACGGGTTGCATCTTGGGAGCCTCGGCCTTTGGGATTCATCTATTCAGCGGTGACGGCGAAGGTGCCGGTGGACAAAACGTCTATTGCTTCGCCTACGGTGGCCCCTGCAGGCGGGACTACCGAGAACTGAATCCGAGCGCCTTGACGACCTTCGGCAATCGGCGCGATCAATTCGTTGGCGGCGAAGGTGTTTGACTGAAACGTCTCGTAGGCGCAGAGGTTGCCGGGCTCGGCGGTAGGTTGGGCTGCCGTTCCCGTGCAGGCGGTCGAGGGGACCGCGTTCCCCACTCCGAGCTGTTCTTTGCCTTCTTCGTTGATGAAGTGGACGTTTCCTTCGACTAGCGGTTCGGTGAGAGGAATGGGGAAGGAGAGAGGCACCTTCACGCCCGTAACGCCGAGCTGCATCGCAGCGTCCACAATGCGCCTATCTTCAATGCTCCACACGCCCTTCTCGGTTTTGCCGGAGGGAAGCGTTCCCCCCGCGGTCCACGGCGAACCTTCTTTGCCTTTTTCTCCATTACAGGCATAGGTGGTGCCCGCGCCGGCTACGAATTTCGAGCCGCCTTCTTTGCAGTTGGTGCCTTTCGCCTCGGTCGAACTGGTGACGCTGACGCCGTTGGTTCCGTTGGTGCCAGCCGCTCCTGCGGCACCGGTGTCGCCCTTGGCGCCCGGGGCGCCTGCGGGTCCAGCCGGTCCGGTCTTGCCGGGTTTACCTTGCTTTCCCTGCTTAGCCGAGGTGGTTGCCTTGCCGCCACCGTTGCTGGCGGCGTAGGCGCCACCGAGCATGGCGAAGACCAGGGCAACGACGGCGACGATGAGGCCGGCTTTTCCGAAGGGTTCTTTCAGTCTGCGTTTGAGCATCGGTTAGTTACCTCTTCCTGTGAGTAGGTGTGAGTTGTGTTGGTTCCTCTCGCAGGGAGAGGTGAAGACCGTGAGATGGAGCCGCTGTGTGGAATCGGCGGGGCTCGGAGGAGCTGCGGCCGTAGCGCGAACGTCGGTGGCGATCCCTGGGGCACCAGCGACGGACGAAGGTTCAACTGCGGCAATCAGGTCGGCAGGGATGGCTGCGCCAACGTCTGCCGACTTGAGGAGATTTTCAGCCGCGGTCGCCGTCAAGCCCTGCGGGCTCGCTTGGCCTGCGGCCGGCGCGCCTCGGCCTGCGGCCGCGGTGGCCGCGGTGACTGCGCCGCGGCGCGAGGCGGTGGGGGCCGGGGGTGTTCGGGAGAAGGCGAGCTCAGACTTAGGACCCGCGGAACGTCGTTGAGCTGAAACGAGCGGTCGCGAGCGGCCCAAGCGACGGGGCCGGGATGGACTCCGCAGCGCTCGGGGCCGCTCGCGCTGCCGCCGACAAGGCGCCGCCGCCCAGGGAGAGCAAGCTGCGCCGCTTTGGCATCGTCCGCCAGGGAAGAGGACGACTGCCACTGTCTGAGGCCCGCAGGCCCAGGGAAGATCCGGCGCGGCGAGGTCGGCGCCGGCATAGACGGTCCAGGTCGAGGTGGATCGCCGAGACCCGGGCCGTCTACGTCGGGCGCCGCCCTCGTCTCTGACGGCGGAAAAGGAGGTGGATGGGGTCGCTGCGGGCACGGATCGCTCCTCGTCTTCTGCGTCCGCGGCCGGTAGCTCTCCAGCGTTTCCCAATGCGGGTGAGCCCTGCGCTCACGGATCGCAATTTCCTGTAGTTCCCATGACTTCCAGTCCCGAAAGTCGGTGGTAGTTATGGCACAAACTTTTGGTTTCGTCAAGGACGAGTAACGGTTTCACAACAGCGACTAGCTCCCTCGAGGAGGGGAATCCCGCTTAGAGAGCCAGATTCAGGCTGCGTTTGAGATGACTGATTCCCAACTCCCGCCCACCCGGATGACGCACCCGGCGCTTCGCATCTCGGCGTCCTCGGGCTAAAGCCGGAGCGCATCTCCTCCGCTCCGCACGAACGCGCCGATCGCACCCGGAAGCCTCGCGTCCGCGCTCCCGCGTCCGGGGATGCTTGGCGCCACCAAAGCCTGCGCCCTGCGTCCTTGATCTGCTTGACCGGGCGCGACCCCGGTCACACGCGAATTAGGAATCAGTCATCTAGAAGCGCTACCCGCCGGGCCTCGGCAGCGCCGAGGTAGGGCGTGAGCGCGAACTGGGCGAGGTCCGGCAGCAGGCCGGGAAGCTCCTCGGTCTCGCCGGCGGAGACCTTGCGGCCGATCTGGGTGCCGATCGAGCCAAGCAGACCGCGCTCGGTGGTCTCGGGGAAGGGCTCGGGACCGTCGCGCAGCGCCCGGCCCTCGCGCAGGTAGGGCGCAAGGCGGGCGATCGCCTCCTGGTAGCGGCGGGAGATCGCCGGACCGGCGACGAAGGGCTCGATCAGGCAGAGGCGGGCGAACTCCGGCGAGGCGGCGAAGAACTCGAGCAGGGCGGCGAGGGAGGCGCGGATCCGCAGCGGCCATTCGGACTCGGAGCCGTAGGCTTCGGCGAGGCGCGTGGCGAGCGAGTCGGCGGCGGCCTCGAAGGCGCCCAGGTAGGCGGCCTCGACGCCGTCGAAGTATTTGTAGAAAGTGCGGGTGGTGACGCCGGCGCCTTCGATGACCTTGGTGATGGTGGTCTCGTTGTAGCCGTGCTCGGCGACGGTGAAGACGAGCGAGGCAAGCAGGCGCTGGCGCTGGTTGTTGGCGACGAACTCGGGCGGGAGGCCGTGGCGGCCGTGCGGCAGTCGCGCCAGCTCGTCTGGCTGCTCAGAACTCTCCCCGGGCGGCTCGCTCGGCACAGGGGCAACGATATTCGCTCTGACAGTGATTTGGCGCGGCTGCGGCGGCGGTGAGCGAAAAAGCCCTAACGCGAGGAGGCGTCGGCGGCCGCGGCGGCGCCGAGGAAGGGCAGCAGGGCGAACTCGACCAGCTGCGGGCGCAGCTCCTCGAGCCGCTCCGGCGTGCCGGTGAGGATCGCGTCGTAGAGCAGCCAGTAGAGGCCGTCGAAGACCGACTCCTCCACGCTCGGCGGCAGCTCGGCCTCCCCCACCTCCTGGCGGGCGCCGCGCAGGAGCGGGGCGAAGCCGGCGAGGGCCCGCTCGCGGGCGCCCTCCATCGCCGCGCCCAGCAGGGGAGCCTCGACGATGCAGGCCCGGGCCAAGGCGGGCTCGGCGGCGGCGTAGTCGAGCAGGGCCGCGATCCCCGCCGCGACGCGCTCGGGGAAGGAGTCGGGGTGCCGCTCACAGGCCTCCCCCACCCTGCGGGTCGCCTCGACGAGACCGCGATCGTAGACGGCGAGGAAGCAGTCCTCTTTGGAGGAGAAGTTTTCGTAGAACTTGAGCTTGGCGACGCCGGCGCGCTTGATGATGTCGGCGACGGTGACGGCACGGTAGCCGCGCTCGGCGATCAGCTCGACGGCGGCGGTGAGGATGCGCTCGCGGCGGTGGTGGACGACGACCTCAGGGCGCAGCTGATGCCCACCAGGACGCGTCAGTGGCGACCGAGACGGCGAGGGGCGTTCCATCCGCCCAGGATAGCCTTGGACTTGGAACCAATGTCTTTCCTTCAAGAACCCATGTATTATTCGCCTCTCCGCGAAACAGATCGACGGGCATCGGGAGACGCCGAGCGTGCCGAGAACTGAGATGCAGCCAGCTGCAAGGGAGCGCCTGCTCGAAGCAATGCTGACCGAGTTGGCCGAGCGCGGCTATGGCGCGATCAGCGTGACCGATGCGCTGACCCTGGCCGGGGTCTCCAAGACCGACTTCGAGGCCGAGTTCACCGGCAAGGATGCCTGCCTGTTCGCGGCCTACGAGCAGCTGACCGAACGGTTGACAGGCAAGACCAGCGAGGGTTGCGGGCGCGACGGCGAGTGGCCGGCGCGGGTGCGAGGAGGATTGGAGGCGCTCCTGCAGGAGCTGGCGCAGGCCCCGGCGCTGGCGCGGGTGACGATCCGGGCCTTTCCCGCGATCAGCCCCGAGGCCCGCGCCCGCTACCAGGAGTTCGTCGAGGGCTTCGCCCCGCTTCTGCGCGAGGGCCGGCGGTTCTCGGGAGTCGGTGAGAAGCTGCCAGCGGAGGTGGAGATGCTCGCAGTCGGCGCCGCCGAGGCGATCGTCTTCGAAGAGATCGAAGCCGGGCGGGCGGCGCGGCTGCCCGATCTGGCGCCGGCGATCCTCTTCTCACTGTTGGTTCCCTTCCTGGGCCCGGAGGCCGCCTCCGCGGAGATGGAAAAGGCGCAGCAGGCGAGGTAACCCTTACGTCAGATTTGAGTGACTCTCACTCATACCTACACCGAATCGCGCACCATACATTGAATCGCGCAAGCGTTGTGCGAAATGCCACTTAGTGTCACACTCGCGCGATGGACTCCTGGGCCGCAGACCTGCCAGAGCGCGAACCCCAGGAGATCGGAAGCCTCCCCCGCGAGATCGTCGCCCCCTCGGAGCGGGAACGCCTGATCGAGGCGATGGCCCTGAGCTGCGCGGAGCGCGGTTACGCGGCGACGAGCGTGGAGGAGGTGATCGCGCGGGCGGGCGTCTCACGCCGGGGCTTCGAGGAAAACTTCACCGACAAGGCCGAGTGCGGCACCGCCGCGGTCAACCAGATCCTCGCCGACATCACCGCCGCCGCCTCGATCGCCTACTCCCCCGAGTACTCGGAGTGGGAAAAGATCCTGCGAGGGGTGCGGGCGCTGCTGGAGCTGATGGCGGCGCGGCCCTCCTTCGCGAGCCTCGCCCAGATCGAGGCGCGCCAGGGAATGGGGCCGGAGGCCTACGAGCTCTACACCGCCGGCATCCGGGTCTTGGGGGCGATGCTCGACCGCCTGCAGGCGAACGCGCTCGGCGGCGTGGCACGACCCCCGAGCGCGATTCGCGGCGCGATCGGCGGCGCCGAGGCGCTGATCAGGCGCGAACTTCTTGCCGGACGGCCCGAGCGCTTGCCCGAGCTTTTGCCGGACATCATTTACGGCATGTTGGCGCCATATCTCGACCAGCAAGAGGCACTCCGTTACGCGGGGCTGGCCAGGGAATTGCTGAACGATGGTGGGTGAGAACGAGGTGGATCGGAATGAGTACGTCAACGCAGTTCGAGCGCGAGCGCCTGCTGGGCGCGATGCTCGAAGAGATGGTGGAGAGCGGCCCCGAGGGGGCCGAGGTCGAGGCGGCCCTGCGACGGGCCGGGCTCGACGGTGAGGAGTGGGTAGCCGAGCTCCTCGACAAGGAGCGCTGCATGTTCGCGGCCTACGAGCAGCTGACCGAACGGCTGGCCCGGAAAACGGGTGAGGGCTGCGCACTCGGTGAGGATTGGCCGCGGCGGGTGCGCCGCGGGTTGGAATATCTACTGGAGGAGCTGGCAAGCGCGCCGGCTGTGGCGACGCTGCTGATCCGGGGCTTTCCGGCGATCAATCCCGCGGCCCGGGCGCGCTATCAGGCGTTCGTCGAAAGCTTCGCTCCGCTGCTGAGCGGCGGCCGGGAGCAATCGGAGATGGGCGCGGAGCTGCCGGCCGGGGTCGAGCTGTTCGCGGTCGGCGCCGCCGAGGCGATCGTCTTCGAAGAGATCGAAGCGGGTCGGGCGGCGCAGCTGCCGGCCCTGGCGCCGGCGATCCTGTTCTCGCTGCTGGTGCCGTTCCTGGGCCCGGAGGCGGCCTCGGCGGAGATGCAGCGAGCGAGCGAGGGGGACCTGGAGGTGGCGTGAGAGCGGAGGGGGTGGGATTCGAACCCACGAGCGCCTTGCGACGCCAACAGTTTTCGAGACTGCCCCGTTCAACCGCTCCGGCACCCCTCCGAGGCACTACAAAGCCAAATCTTATCGCTAGCCCACGCGTGGCCGGAGGCCTTCGCTCGCTTCTGATGCTCGACGACCGCCGAGCCGAGTGATCTACCCCCGGTTGACGATCCCCGACCGCAGGTAGGCGGTCTCGCGGAACACGGTGCCGTCGGGGATCGCGGGATAGCCCGCGGCCTTCGCGTTGAAGATCATTTCGGCCTGGGCGAGGATCTTGGAAGTGTGCGGATCGAAGATGAACCTGCGGCCGAATCCGCGCTCCCCGACCCAGGCGATCGCGTCGCCGCGGCGCCCGGCGACGTCGACTACGTGGCGGGCGAAGCCGATGCCCGGTATTTCGGCGAGGGCATCGAAGGCATCCGCGCGCAGCTCGGGAGTGGCGATCGGTTCGCTGAGGATTTCCAGGAGCCTTTCGACCGTCGCACCGCCCCTGGGCGAGTCAGCTGGCGACGGGTCGACCGGCGATCCCCCGCGGCGGCGGTGTTCGACGGTTAGGCGCAGAGCTTCGGGTTCGGTCGGCAGTAGGGAGAGCTTGTCCGTGTAGGCAAATTCATGGCGGCCCCGGAATGCCTTGGAGGCGAAGTCCTTCTCCGGGCGCCCGGAGTTGTCGCGGCCCACTTCGTGTTCGCTTGGGTCATAGGCAAAGGGAGGTGGCGAGCCCGCTTCTTCCCACTGCCTTTGGTCGACGCCCGAGAAGAAGGCGACCCGGCCGAGGGCTTCCCGCACGCGGGTCGTTCCGTCGAGAGCCGTCCAGACTTCCTTCAACGTCGGCACCAGCGCATAACGAGCGCTGGGATCGCTGGTCGGCACGAAATACCTGGGGTTGGCCTTCGAACCCTTCGCATCCTCTTTCGGCAGCCAGCCCTGCAGCTGGGTCACCTTGGTCTTCGCGTAGAGGAACTCGCCGGGGCCGGGCGGCGCTTCGCCCTGGGTGTCGGACCCTGCGGCGGCAGTGGCAGCCTGGCGCAGCTCGGCGGCGATGGCTGACTGACTCAGGGCTCCGTCGCCGATCGGCGTGTAGTCGGATCCGCCCCCCTCGCCAAGCCCGAAGGCGCCAAAGCCACTGGGCAGCGCCGGGACCGGCTCGCAGGGTTCGACCGGACCTTCGGCGACCCCCATCTTCGTGATGCTCCCCCCTTCGGGATCGCCGTCATAGGGGACGGGCGTTCCGGAGAGAACCACACTCTGATCGCGGTGAAACGCTTTCGGGTCCAGATTGACATTGGCCAATTCATCATCGGAGATTTCGCCGTGCGTGCGCTTCCCAAAGCTTTCGCGCCATGCCTTGGTGCTGCCAATCCCGATGGTGATCCCGCCGGGACCCCCCGTGCTCGTCCCGCCGAAGCTGCCACCGCCCGGGAGATGGACCTGCGAGGGCACGTAGTGCGGTTCGCGGCAGACCTTGCCGGCCGGCAACCACGTCACCTGGGACTGGATCCCGGCGTCCTCAAGCGCCTGTTCGAGGCCGGAAGCGTCTTCGAGGCTGTAGACCTGGATCGTGACTCCGCCGCCCTCCCGCGGTTCGACAGCGAAGGCCGCCGGGGTGTTGTCGCCGCCGGCGCTGACGATCAGCGCGACCGCGATGGCGGCAAGAGCCGTGGCGGTACCCAGCGCCAGGCGCGGACCGCGCCGGCGCCAGGCGGTCACGGACCGTGACTCTTGCCCGCCGGGGACAACCGCATCGACGAGCGCCGATCGCCGCGCCTCCAGGGTGGCATCGTCGGGGAGAAGTGGTGAGAGGTCTGGGTTGGACTTGGTCACAGGGGTTCCTCCGCGGGTCTAGCTGCGGTTGAGTCAGGGAAGGCATCGCCGAGACGAGTACGGGCGCGGGCGAGGCGGGAGCGCACGGTGCCGATCGGCAGCCCGAGCGCCTCGGCGATCCCGCCGTAGGAGAGATCGCTCCAGGCAAGCATGGCGAGCACCTCCCGCTCCCGTCGCGGCAGCGCCCGGATCGCCTCGCCGCCCTCGCGCAGTTGGCGCATCGCATCCACACGGGCTATCGCTTCGGCCTCGAGGTCGTCGGGGGCCTGGCCGAGGTTGCGCACCCGCTCGAGGGTGTCTCGGTAGCGTCGCTGGCTGCGCCACTGGCGGCGTACGACGTTGTTGGCGATCCCCAACAGCAGCGGCGCGGCGGAATCCGTGCTCAGGGTCAGGCGCCCCCGCCTGCGCCAGGCTTCGAGGAAGACCGTCGCCGTCGCATCCTCGGCGGCCTGGAGATCGGCTGTACGCCAGAGGCAGTAGGACTGGACAGCACGGGCATGGCGCTCGTAGAGGTCGCCGAAGGCCTCAGCATCGCCGGAGCGGGTGCGTTCCCAGAGCTGCAGGTCGTCTGCCATCACCACTAGATGCCCACAGGCCGCGATTCGGTTCCCGATCTCGTACTCCCGAACAGCTTGTCCCGATAGTCGCCTCCCGCGGGCGCAGCCTCTACGGCAGCTCGCCACCGCCGACCAGGCACCCCTTGGCAGTGCATCTTTCCCCCGTCCAAAAGCGGACGAAGGTCGCTGGGCCACGCAGACCGGTCCGGCCAACGGCACGAATGCGCAGGCCGTGGGTGCCGTTGTTGACGGAGAAGTGCTTGGGCGAATGACACCTTCTGAAACGACTCCGGTCGAGCTTGCATTCGAAGCGGCGCACGGGACCATTGGCGTAGAAGCGAAGGAATACGCGCGCCCTCCCCCTGCGTACTTCTCGCGGCGCCGGCGGCTCGAATTTCGCGATTATCGTCTTCGGGCGCTTGGGCCCCGGCGCGGTCTTCCTGCCTTCGGCTTCCTTCGCCGGGGGAGCGAAGGGGCTGGTGCTGGTGAAGATTCGCCCACCGCTGCCGACCAGCGCGCAGAAAGAGATCGAGGGGCAGGAGGCGCCGAAGAGGCCGTTGCCGTTTTCGGGATCGAACTCCTCGACTTCGGGCGAATAGGGGACCAAGTTGAGGCTGTCCCAGGCCGAGGTCGGGCCGGTCGGATCGGTCGAGCTGATGACGTGGCCGTTCTCGTCGACCGCGATGCATGCCGAGGGCGAGGCACACGAGGAGCCGGTGATCTGAACTGTGCCGCCGCCATCTCTCTCCTGCCAGCTTCCCGGCGCCAGGGGAGCGGTCGAGGTCAGGAGGTCGCCGGCGCTGTTGCCCGTCAGGCAAAGCGCTGAAACGCAGGCGACCGTCTGGATGGCCCCCGTCCCCCCCGGCGCGCCGAGGCTCCGCCACGCGGGCGGGCCGCCGGTCGGATCGGTCGAGCCGACGAGTTCCCCGTCGGCACCAGCGGCAATGCAGAGATTCGGCGAGCTGCAGGAGACGGCACGGAAATCGAACGCTTCACCGAGATCGGTTTCCACCCAGGCTTCGGCGCCGCCGGTCGGGTCGGTCGAGGTGAAGACCTTGCCCTTGTTCTGACGTCGGCCGGAGACGGCGACGCAAAGCGAGGCGGTGGGACAGGAGACGCCGTAGAGATGCGTATTGCCCTTGCTCTGGCTGGCGGCGGGTTCGGTGACGCTCCAGCTCGAGGCCGGACCGGTCGGATCGCTCGTCGCGTAGATCTGCCCCAGCGTCGTCACGGCGACGCAGAGCCCAGCCGTCGGACACGAGACTCCTTGGATCTGCCGATTCGAAATGACCGGCCCCGCTGGGCTTTTGTAGAAGCCTTCGCCGGCATAGACCACTTTCCAGGCCCCCGGGCCGCCGGTTGGGTCAGTGGACGAGGCGATCACATTCTGGGTACCGGTTGCAACGCAGAGAGATACCGAGGGACACGAGACGCTCAGCAGAAAGAGTTCGCTGGCGAGGCCCGGCAGCCTCGTCGAGGTCCACTGGCCTGCGCTCGCCGAGGCTGCCATGGTCGGGCCCGCTGTCGCGGCGAGCGCCGTAGCGGAAACTGTCAGCGCCACCAGCGCCCTACCCAGTCTGCTTTTCGATCCGCCGAACATCTGAAGCACCCGTCCCCTCAACCCGGCGCTTCGACAGCGATCGTCTGCGGGGGCGGAGCGAACTTCCCGATCACGCTTCCGGCTTCCCGCGCAAACTCCATTCTCACAATCCCAGTTCCGCCGCCGCCCGGCCCGGCGATATTCGGGGTCGCGACGACCCAGAGAGCTCCTCCGAGGCCAACCGCGATGTCAGCGGGCACCAGTTCGCATTTGGCATCAACGCAGGAGGGCTGCGCAGGCTCGCCGCCGGGCGTGATCGAGTCGATTGCCTCCGGCTGGGTGGAAGCCAGCGCTTCGCGGGTGACGAACCAGACGTCACCGTCCGGGCCCGCGGTGACCTCAGCCGTCACCGTCGCCCCTGGGATAGCGAATTCCTCGATCACACCAGCGGGGGTGATTTTGCCAATCCAAGCCGTAGAGGCCTTGGGAAGGTGCGCGTAGCTCTCGCCGAACCAGAGATTGCCGTCGGGCCCGACGGCAATCGACCCCGGAATCCTGTTCTGCCGCGGCAGCGGGAACTCGGTGACCTGACCCGTGGTCGCGACGTGACCGATCTTTGGAGGACCAGGCCCATCCTCGCTGATCCAGAGGCTGCCGTCAGGCCCAACGGCCATACCCCCAACCCCGCTCCGGCGCGGAAGGCGAACGCGACTGATCTTGCCGCTGGGCGGCCGCCTGTCGATCTCGGCCTGAACCTGGCCGCGAGCGTCGCGTCGGCTCACCTCATACCAGAGCTCCCCTTCTCGTCCGGCCGCGATGGCACCCACCCGCGCATGGCGATTCTTGAGTCGATACTCGAACGATTCGCCCCCCGGGGTTATGCCGTCGATGGCGTGCCCGGCCGCCCACAGAATCCCCTGGGGGGCGCTGAGGAGATCGCGCGTTAGAGCAGGGCGAGGAGTGCGGACTTCGCTGGGCTGGCCGCCCGGAGCGACGATGCGGAGTCGCTGTTCCCCCGAGAACCAGGTGCTCCCGTTGGCGTCGGTGGCAATCGAGTTGAGAAGCACGCCCGGCAGAGCAACCTTGGATTCGAGGAACTGAGCTTCGACAGGGGCGGCGGAAGCGGCGCGCCCCACGCCACAGAAGAACGCCAGAGCGAGCCCCACCGTCACCCAGATCGTGTTTCGCCTGATCCTTGCCATTCCCATGCCCGTTGCCCGAAACCACTGCTCGGCGCGTTAGTTGCGCAGACCTTCTATTGGTCTCCGCGCAGGCGATTCTACGAAGCCGGGAGCGCGAGGTGACGTCGGCGGATCGGCTCCGCATCTAAAGAACCAGGCGTTGCTGCCGATCAACTCATGTGGACGGCGAGCAGACCAGAGCCGGGCGATTCTTCGATCGCCATCCCCGCCTGCTGCGAGCGCTGGCGCTGACGGCGCTGATCTGGGGTGCCGGCTACCTGATCTGGCGGATCGGCTGGAGCGGCGAAGGGGCCAACCCCTTCCTCTTCGCGATGCTGCTGGCGACCGAGCTCTACGGGATCTACGCGTTGGCAATCCTCACCTGGTTCTCCTGGTCGCGGCCGGTAGCGGTGCGACCGCTGGCGACGCCAGGGCGGAGCGTCGACGTCTACGTCTGCACCTATGACGAGCCGGCCGAGGTGGTGATGGCGACGCTGGCCGGGTGCCGGGCGCTCACCTATCCCCACACCACCTACCTGCTCGACGACGGGCGGCGGCCGGAGATGGCGGCGCTGGCGAAGCTGGCCGGGGCCGAGTACATGGTCCGCGCCGACAATTCGCACGCCAAGGCAGGCAACCTCAACGCGGCGCTGCCGCGGACCGCGGGCGACCTGGTGCTGATGCTCGACGCCGACCACGTACCGATGCCGGACGCGCTCGACGCCCTGGTCGGGTACTTCGACGACGAGCGCATGGCCCTGGTCCAGACCCCGCACGACTTCTTCAACCACGACTCGGCCCAGCACTACGCGGTCGGCCGCCACGAGCAGTCGCTCTTCTACCGGGTCGTCTGCCCCGGGAAGGATCGCCACGGGGCGGCCTACTGGTGCGGTTCGGCGGCGCTGATCAACCGCCACGCGCTGCTCGCGATCGGCGGCGTCGCGACCGAGACGATCGCCGAGGACTTCCACACCACGATCCGGCTGCTGCGCGACGGCTGGGTCACCCGCTACCACGACGAGGTCCTGGTCCAGGGGCTGGCCCCGCACGACCTCGATGGCTACCTGCTGCAGCGCGACCGCTGGGCCCGCGGCAACCTCGCCGTCTTCACCCTGCCCGAGTCGCCGCTGCGGGCGCGCGAGCTGAAGCCGCTGCAGCGTCTCTCCTACCTGGCCAGCCTGCTCGCCTACCTGGCGCCGCCGATGCGGCTGCTGCTGTTGGTGACGCTGGGGCTGGTGCTGTGGACGGGGGCGCTGCCGCTGAAGATCAGCGTCGCGGCGCTGGCGGCGCTGTGGCTGCCCTCGCTGCTGCTCAACCTCAGCGCCGGCTCGGCCCTGGCGCGCGGCTACATGCGGATTCCCGAGACCGCCCACTACGAGCTGCTGACGATGGAGATCTACACGCGGGCGCTGCGCTGCATCGTGCGACCGGGCAAGACCGCCTTCAAGGTGACGCCGAAGCAGGGTGTCGACGGCGGCGGCCTCGACGCCGTGCGCAAGCTACGCCTGGTCATCTTCTGCACCGTCCTGCTGGCGACCGGGACGATCATGCGGCTGCTCGACCTGGCCGGGGTCGGGCCGCTGCCGGACCTGCCGGGGATCGCGATGGTGATCGTGCCGCTGCTGGGCCTGTTCGAGCTGCGGCGGCTGCTGAAGACCCTGTTCGCGGTCGGGCACCGGCGCCAGCGCCGGCTGGTCTACCGCTTCGAGGGCGACGCCGAGGCGCACTGCTTCTCCGAGGACGGCCACGTGCCGGCGCGGCTGGTCGACGCCAGCGCCTCCGGGGTCGGGCTGGTCGCCGAGGGGCCGCTGGCGATCGGCGATCGGCCGGCGGTGCTGCTGCAGCTGGCCGACGCGACCGGCGCCGTGCACGAGGTCAGCGCCCAGGTCGAGGTGCGCAGCTGCCGCGAGGTCGAGGGCCGCTATCTGGTCGGCGCCACGATCGCCGACATCGAGCCCGACTCCCGCCTGCGGCTGATGGAGTGGTGCTACGTCGTCTGCAGCCACGAGCGCCTGCGCGGCCACCGCCCGGAGGCGCCACCGCTGCCCGAGTCGGAAGCGATCGTGGTTCCGATTGAGTTCGCCACTCCCCTCTCGGCCGCGGCCTGACAGTTCAGTTCTCCGCTCGAGCCCGAGTACCAAATACGGTTGATTTCCGTTGCTTGGGAAAGACTGAACAACAAGGATCTAACTGTTTAGTCCTGTTGTTCACACCAAGGAGGATTATGAAGCTCCCAGTCGCTTCAATAGACCCGACCCTGGCCACTCTCATCCTGGCCGTCCTCGTCCTTGTCGCAGGGGTGGGCCTGATCGCCCTCGTCCTGCTCAAGAACGTCCCGGAGGCAAACTCGAAGCAGGTGTTCACCGCCGTAGGGGTGCTGTTCGGGCTCCTGGCGGCCGGCGGGGTCGGCGGCCTGTTCGCGAACAAGGCAGCCGAAAGCGCGGCGGACAGCGCCGCCAAGGAAGTCGCGCCGAAGGCGGCCACGGCCGCGGCGAATCAGGCCGCGAACCAGGTTTCCGGAGAAGTCTCCAGCCTGGTCGAAAGCGCGCTCGAAGCGGAACCCGAAAGCGGTGGTAAATAAAAGGGACTAACGGAGAGGGAGGGATTCGAACCCTCGAGGCGGGTTAACCCCGCCCACGCGATTTCCAATCGCGCTCCTTAAGCCACTCGGACACCTCTCCGGGGTGCTTCCCCAAGGGTATTGGCTCTCAGCCCCGGCGGGCGTTGAAGAACTCGCGCAGCAACCTCGCGCACTCCTCTTCGCGCACGCCGGGGATCACCTCGGGGCGGTGGTTGAGGGCCGGCTCGGCGAGGACGTCGAGGACGCTGCCGGCGGCGCCGGCCTTGGGGTCGGCGGTGCCGATGACGACGGTGGGGATGCGGGCGAGAACGATCGCGCCGGCGCACATCGCGCAGGGCTCGAGGGTGACGTAGAGGGTGGTGCCGGGGAGGCGCCAGCCGCCGAGGGCCGCGGCGGCGGCGCGGATCGCGAGGATCTCGGCGTGGGCGGTGGGATCGTGGCGCCGCTCGCGCTCGTTGCCGGCGGCGGCGAGGAGCTCACCGCCGCGGAGGATCGCGGCGCCGATCGGGACGTCGCCATGGGCCTCGGCCAGGCGCGCCTGCTCGAGCGCCAGGCCCATCGCCCGCTCGTGGGCGACAGCGGCGTTGCCGGGGTCGCTGGATTCGGGGGCGGGCCTCACTGATCCGGGAGTATGTCGCCAACAACTTCACCGGCATGCCGGTGTTAGGGCTAGGGCTCGTCGAACTGCATCACATTCGTAGTCCTGAAGATGTCGAACATGATGCAGTTCCGGGGGGCGACCGCGTAGATGAGACGACTGCTGCCGATACTCGCCACCACGGCCCTGCTCGCGGGGGTCGTCGTCGCGCCCGCCGAGGCGGCCGACGCGCCGAGCGGGGCTGCCGGGCTCTCCCCCGGCCACGAATTCGCGCCGCGGCGGGTCGTCCTCAAGTTCGCGGGCGAGCCCGTCGGGCGGGCGGTGGCACTACCGGCCGGCGCCGGCGTACGGGACGCGGCGGCGGCGCTGCGACGCAATCCGCGGGTCGCCTACGCCGAGCCTGACTACGTCGCCACCGCCTCGGCGACCGAAGCGGGCGGCGACTTCGTGCTTCCCAACGATCCCGGCACCCTGGACGGCGCCTCCGAAGCCGCCGCCAGCGCCGGCGACTGGGCCTACAAGCAGTGGAACTTCCTGCCCTGGAGCGGTGAGGCGTCGGCGCGACTGCCGATCTCCCCCGGCGGCATCGACGCGGTCGACGCCTGGCGCCACCTCGCCGAACTCGGCAAGCCGGGCGCCGAAGGCGCCACCGTCGCCGTGCTCGACACCGGCATCGCCTACCGCGACCAGGGCAGCAAGTTCGTCCGCAGCCCCGACTTCGCCGCCGGCCAGTTCGTCAAGGGCTACGACTTCATCGACAACGACCGGGTGCCGCTCGACGAAAACGGGCACGGCACCCACGTCGCCGGGACGATCGGGGAGAAGACCGACAACGCGGTCGGGGTCACCGGCCTCGCCTACCGGGCGAAGCTGATGCCGGTGCGGGTGCTCGACAAACACGGCCGCGGCCAGGCCACCGACATCGCCAAGGGGATCCGCTTCGCCGTCGCCCACCATGCCCAGGTGATCAACATGAGCTTCAACTTCGGCTGCGGCAAGAAGGTGCCGGAGGTCGACGAAGCGCTGCGCGAGGCCTACGCGCGCGGCGTCGTCACGGTCGCCTCGGTCGGCAACATCGGCTCGGAGACCTGCGTCTCGGAGCCGGCGACCGGCCCGCGGGTGATCGGCGTCGGCGGCACCACCGAGGGCGGCTGCCTCGGCGACTACTCACTGGCCGGCCGTGGCGTCGACCTGGTCGCCCCAGGCGGCGGCGTACCGGTGGCGGGGTGTCCGTCGGTCTCGGCCCGGCCGATCTACCAGGTGACCCTGAAATCGCCCTCGACCCGGATCTTCGCGATCCCCTCCAACTACGTCGGCACCTCGATGGCGGCGGCCCACGTCAGCGGCGCCGCCGCGATGGTGCTGGCCGCCGACACCTATGGCGGCCCGCGCTTCATCCCCGAAACGGGCCAGGGGAACAAACCGCGCGTCAACGGCGTTGCCAAGCGCCTGCGCGAAACCGCCCGCAATCTCGGCCTGGCGACCTACGAACAGGGCGCCGGCCTGATCGACGTCGGCCGCGCGACCGAACCGCGGACTCCCACGCCGGCGACGACCGGGCGTCGGCGCTAAGTCGTTCTGACGATGATCACGCTGCAGGGGGCGTGATGGGAGATGTTGTTGGGCACGCTGCCGAGGACGAAGCGGCGGGCACCGGTCATCCCCTTGTTGCCGACCACGATCAGGTCCGCCTTGGTCTCCTCGGCGACGTTGAGGATCGCTTCCGCGGGGTCGCCCTCGACCGGGTGGGTCTGGACCTCGATCCCCTCTTTGCGGGCGTCGGCGGCGGCGGCGTCGAGCACGAGGTTGACGTCCTCGCGCGGCCCGATCTCATACTGGACGTCGGCGGGGGCGTCGAGCTGCTGCGTCTTGACTTTGCGAGCGGGGACCGGCGAGAAGGCGCTGACGATGCTGAGCGTCGCTCCCGCCAGCTTGGCCAGGTCGACCGCCTGCCGCACGGCCTCCCCAGCCGTCTCCGACCCGTCGGTGCCAACCACGATGCGAGTGAACACGGCCTCTCCTCTGCTCGGTCGCTGAACGCGGTCGATACTAACGCGCCTCCCAAGGGCCGGTTCCCTTGGGACCGGATGTGTCCCTAAGGAACCACGAAACGTTCGGCCTGCTTGGTGGGCAGGCCGCGGAAGCCGTCGCCGATGGTCTCGGTCGGCGTCGTCGCCAGGCGCACGATCGCGATCACCATCGAGGCGGCCAGGCAGACGATCAGCACGACCATTCCCGCTTTCCAGATCCAGGGCACGGCCGAACCCTACTGCGGGTCGATGGGCCGAAAACCCACGCCTGTCGTGGGAAATCGACCCATCGGCGACTAAGGTGGGGGCATGGGGTTGGAGAAGGTCGCCGACGGGGTCTGGCTGCTGCGGGGCGATTTCCGCGGCGCGATGAACATCTACTTCCTCGAGGACGGCGACGGGGTCGTGCAGTTCGACGCCGGGACCAAGGGGATGCGCAAGAAGGCGCGGGCGGCGGGCGAGCAGCTCGGCGGGATCAAGCGGGTGGTGCTCGGGCACGCCCACGCCGACCACCGCGGCACCGCTCCTTATATGGGCGCGCCGGTCTTCTGCCACCCCGACGAAGTCGCCGACGCCGAAAGCGACGCCGCGATCGCCCCCTACATGGACCTCTCGCAGCTGCCGGTGGCGCCGGTGCGCTGGCTCTATCCGACGCTGCTGCGGCGCTGGGACGGTGGCGCCGTGAAGATCGCCGGCACCGTCGGCGAGGGCGACGAGGTCGCCGGCTTCCGCGTCATCCACTTCCCCGGCCACGCGCCCGGGTTGATCGGCCTTTGGCGGGAGAGCGATCGCGTCGCCCTGGTCAGCGACGTCGTCTACCTGGTCGACTCGGCGCGGCTGAAACCACTGCCCGCGGGCGAGGCCAGTGTCCCTCACCCGGCCTGGGCCTGGGACCACGAGAAGGCGAAGGCGTCGGTGCGCAAGCTGGCGGCGCTCGACCCGCAGGTGGTCGCCCCCGGGCACGAGCACCCGCTGCGCGGCGAGAGCCTGCGGGCGACCCTGGAGCGGGCGGCCGATAGGCACTGACGGAGCCGGGGCATCGCTGAGGCGGCATCGGCCGCCCGGCTGCCATAAGTTGCCCTCCTGATGATCGGGACCTACGCCTCGGCGGCGTTGATCTGCGCCGCTTCGCTGCTGGTCGGCCGCGCGATTCTCGCCGTCTCCGGCCGCGACAGCTGGAGCTGGCTCGAGCCCGCGGTCGGCTTCGGCACCGTGTTGACGGTGACGGGGCTGCTGGCACGGGCACCCGGGCACGGGACGACGGCGACGATCGGGCTCCTCGCCCTGCTGATCGGGGCCGTGGTCGTCGTCACCCGTCTGCCGTACGCGGCGCCCTCGGCCTTGCGCGAGGGATTGCCGGTGGCGGTCGTCCTCGTGGTCGTGCTCTCGATCCCCTTCGCGATCAGCGGCCGCTGGGGGCTGCTCGGGGTCGGCTTCAACAACGACCTGGGCCTGCACCTCGCCTGGGCCGAGTGGCTGCGCAGTGGCTTCGGGCCCACCCCCGACCCCGGCTACCCACTGGGACCGCACGGGCTTGCCGCCGCCGTCGCCGCGGTGCCAGGGCTCGGCCTTGGCCAGGCTTTCGTCGGCGAGATATTCGCGATCGTCGTGCTCAGTGGGATGACCGCTCTCGGCGCCGTGCGCCACCTCGGCCCAGGGCGTCGCACCCTCGCCGCCTGCCTGGTCGCGCTCCCATATCTGGCGGCTTCCTACTTCGCCCAGGCGGCCTTCAAGGAGATGGCCGAGGCGCTCTTCGTGCTCGCCTTCGCGATCGGCCTGCTCGAGCTGGATCGACGGCGGGTCGCGGATGCACCCCTGCTCGGCGGTCTCGGCCCGACGAGCGGATTCTGGGGCTGGGCACGCTTCGCGCTGGTGCCGCTGGCCCTGGCCGGCGGGATCTTCTTCTCCTACAGCTTCGCCGGGCTGCTCTGGCCGATCGCGATCTGCGGTCTCTGGAGCCTGCAGCTTCCCGAGGTACGACGGGCGCTGCGACCGCGCAAGGTCCTGCGCTTCCTGTTGCGGCCGAAGACCCTGCTCACGCTCGCCGTGCTCGCCGTGCTCGCCGTGCTCGCCGTGCTCGTCGGACCGTTCAGCTTCGGTGGCAGCTTCCAGAAAGTCGCCGCCAGCAATACCTACGGGCCCGTCTCGCCGGTCGAGGGCTGGGGGATATGGCCGACCTCCAACTACCGGCTCAGCGCGGCCGGGGGCGCCCATCTGACCGGGCTGGCCGGCGTGGTGGCGGCGCTGGCTCTCGTGGTGGGAGCCACCTGGTGGGTGCGCCGGCGCGAATTCTCGGTGCCGATCGCCTTCGGCGTCTCCACCGTCATCTACCTGCTGTCGCTGTGGCTCAGCGGCGACTACTCGAGCGCCAAGGCGCTGATGATCCTCGCTCCTCTGGCGGCGTTGGTCGCGGTGCGACCGCTGCTGGAGGAGATCGGGCGCTCACCGACCCCCATCCGCTTCGGCCCCCCACCGTCGCCGTCGGCCCCTCGGGCGCGGCTGCGGCGACTCGCCTGGACGGCGCTGGCGATCGTCTTCATCTCCGGCGCCGTCTACTCGAGCTTCCTGGCCCTGCGCGACGCGCCGGTCGGTCCGGCCGGTCACGGGTCGGAGCTGAGCGCCTTTCTGCCGATCGTCCACGGCAAGCCGGTCCTCTACGCCGGCCAGGACCGCTATGCCGCTTACGAGCTGCTGGGAGCCGACACGCACGTGCCCTTGGTCGAGTTTCCCGACCCCGAAGTCTCACCCAATCCCGAGAAGCCGTTCGACACCGGCGATGCCTACAGCCCGATCGACTTCGACTCCTTCTCGCGCGGCACGCTGGATCGCTTTCCCTACGTGGTCACCAGCCGCGCCGCCTGGAACAGCCAGGCACCACCGAACTTCAAGCGGATAGCCGCGACCCCGTCGTACCTGCTGTGGGAACGGACCGGGCCCACGCCGACCGACCGCCACGTCCTGTTGGAGGGAACCGAGGCCGGCGCTCGCGCCCCCTGCGCCGCCCCCGAGATCCGCATCCTGCTCGCCAACCACGGCCGCGCCTCGCTCTTCCCCCGCGTCGCGGTGGGCCCCAAAGCCAACTGGAGCGACGGCAGCGTGATCGGGACCGGCGACAGCACCTCGCAGACCCTGCGCTTGCCCGCCGGCCGCTGGAACCTCTCGATCCAGTACTTCTCCCCCTTCGACCTGACCCTCTCCGGGCCCGGCTTCAGCCAGCCGCTGAAGGCGGCTCTGGACGGGCAGCGACCGAACACGATCAGCCTCGGCAACGGTGGTCAGCTCTGGCCCGCGGGACGTTTCGACAGCGGCGGCGGCAAGGTCCGGTTCACGCTCTCGAGCGCCGCGGCGACGACGGCGCAGAGCCTCAGCGGCTATGACGGCCAGGCCTATCTCGGCGAGCTGGTCGCGGTTGCCGCCGGGCCCCACCGGATCGTCCCCCTGAGCGCCGCCTGCAACAGCTGGATCGACTGGTACGAGTCAGTCGCCGCGCCCTGAGCCGAGCGACCGCTCAACAAAAAAACCGCCGCTGCGCAAGACACCGGCCTGCTCGACGACCCGGGCGACGCTGGCGTCCCGGTAGCCGAAGCGGGCGGCGACCGCGGTCATCCCTCGATCAGTCAACTGGGTGTCCCTAGCCGGAGGCCTTGGCGGCCAGGCGCTCCGGCGAAACCCGGACCACATCCCAGACCCAACCCAGCTTCTCCATGCCGTCGATGACCAGGGCCGAAAGGTCGAGCTGGTAGCGGCCGAGGCCGTGGGTGGCGGAAGTCGGGAAAGCGTGGTGATTGTTGTGCCAGGCCTCGCCGAGGGTCGGGATCGCGATCAGGGCGAGGTTGCGCGACTCGTCGGAGGTCTCGAAGTCGCGGTTGCCGAAGACGTGGCAGAGCGAGTTGATGCTGTAGGTGAAGTGGTGGAGGACGAAGACGCGGACGAGGCCGCCCCAGAGCAGCCCGGTGAAGGCGGCGAAGAGAGTGCCGCCGATCAGCCAGCCGAGGAAGAAGGGGAGCAGCAGGCCGCCGATCGCCCACCAGATGAAGGTGCCGTCGATGCGGCTGATGATCGGGTCCTTGAGCAGGTCCGGGGCGAAACGTTCCTTGTTGCCGCGCTGGGTGTGGATGAAGAGCCAGCCCATGTGGGCGTGGAAGAGGCCTTTCAGAGCCCCGCTCCAGCCGTGGCCGTGATCGACGTGGGGGCTGTGGGGGTCGCCCTCGACGTCGGAGAAGGCGTGGTGCTTGCGATGGTCGGCGACCCAGGAGATGACCGGGCCCTCGATCGCCACCGAGCCGAGGATCGCCAGCAGACCGTGCAGCCAGGGCTTCGCCTTGAAGGCGCGGTGGGTGAGGTGGCGGTGGAAGCCGACGGTGATCCCCAGCCCGCTCAGCACGTAGAGGCCGAGGAAGAGGAAGACGTCGCTCCAGTGCAGGGCCTCGCCCCAGACCTGCCAGGCGGCGAGGCCGAGCGCGACGAACGGGATCAGCGTCACCAGGCCGGTGATGATGCGGTCGCGCGTCTCGTTGGCGACGGGCTGGATATCGGATGGAAGCGGGCCGGCGGCAGTGGACATCTGCGGGCGATCATAGGGGCCCACGCCGGTTGTTAGGGTGCGCGGCGATGTCTTTCGCGAACACGGCACCGCTGCGACGGGAGATCGAGGCCCGGCTGCCCGAGCGCCCCTTCGCGGTCGAATTCTGGGACGGGACGAGGCTCCCCTCGACCTCCGGCGAGGGGCCCACCTTCTCGGTGCGCTCGCCGCGCGCGGCCGCCCACGTGTTGCGGGCACCGGGCCAGCTCGGCCTCGGCCGCGCCTACGTCAGCGGCGAGATCGAGGTCGACGACATCGACGCCGTGATCGCCCTGCTCGACAACTGGCAGCCGCCAGCGCTTGAGGGCGCCGACAAGCGGGCGCTGCTGCTCGGCGCCGTGCGCGCGGCCGGGCTGAGCAAGCCGCCGCCGCGCCCGCAATCGGAGCTGCGCCCGAGCGGCCGGCGCCACAGCAAAGAGCGCGATGCCCGCGCCGTGCGCCACCACTACGACGTCTCCAACGAGTTCTTCGAGCTCTTCCTCGGCGAGACGATGGTCTACAGCTGCGCGATCTTCTCGCGCGGGGCGACGACTCTCAAGGAGGCGCAGGAGGAGAAGCTGGAGACGGTCGCCCGCAAGCTCGAGCTGAAGGAGGGCGACCGGGTCCTCGACGTCGGCTGCGGCTGGGGCGGCTTCCCGCTCTGGGCGGCGACCGAGCACGGCGCCAGCGTCGTCGGCATCACCCTCTCCGCCCCACAGGCCGAGAAGGCGCGGCAGCGGGCCGAGCGGGCCGGCGTCGCCGACCGGGTCGAGATCCGGGTGATGGACTACCGCGACCTCGCCGGCGAGCGGTTCGACGCGATCGCCAGCATTGGCATGGTCGAGCACGTCGGCGCCTCCCAGATCGACCTCTACGCGCAGACGCTGGCCCGCATGCTCAAGCCCGACGGGCGCCTGCTCAACCACGGCATCACCCGCCTGCGCCACACCGACGCCGAGGCGGGGGCCTTCTCGGAGCGCTTCGTCTTCCCCGATGCCGCGCCGCTGCACCTCTCCCGCAACCTGCTGGCGCTGGAACGGGCCGGCTTCGTCACCCATCACGTCGAGGGCTTCGCCGCCGACTACGCCGAGACGCTGCGCCACTGGGCGCGCAACCTAGACGAGAACCTCGACGAGGCGATCCGCCTCGCCGGGCCCGAACGGGTGCGGGTCTGGCGCCTCTACCTGCGAGCCGCCCGCAACGGCTTCGAGAACGGCTTCACCTCGATCTACCAGGCTCGCTGCCGGCTGGCGTAGCTCTTCCCGACGCGATGGGAACGCTCTTCGCGATCGGCGACCTGCACGTCAGCCATAGCCAGAACCAGGAGGCGCGGCCGCGCGAGTGGGTCGGCCGCGCTTGGGCGCGGGCGGGCCTGCGGGAGGCGGCGCGGTGATCGAGGCGATCCTGCCCGCCACCGTCGCGGTCGCCGAGGCCCGGAACGACGACGCGGCAGTCGACCTCTTCCCACTGGAGGAGGCGATCGTGGCGGGGGCGGTCGAGAGGCGACGGCGCAAGTTCGCCACCGCCCGCGCCTGCGCCCACCGGGCGCTGGCGCTGCTGGGAGCCGAGCCCGGGCCGGTCGGGGCCGGCGCCCGCGGCGAGCCGCTCTGGCCCGACGGAGTCGTCGGCACGATCGCCCACTGCCGTGGATACCGGGGCTGCGCCGTGGCGCGCGCGGCCGAGCTGGTGACGATCGGGGTCGACGCCGAGCCGCACGAGGCGCTGCCGAACGGCCTGATCGACGACCTCGCCCGCGCCGAGGAGCGCGAATGGCTGGCGGAGCTGGCGCGGACCGAACCCGAGGTCCACTGGGACCGGCTGCTGTTCAGCGCCAAGGAGGCCGTCTACAAGGCCTGGTACCCGCTCGCCGAACGCTGGCTCGGCTTCGAGGACGCGGTGCTGACAGTCGACCCCCGCGGGCGCACCTTCTCGGCCCGCCTGCTAGTCGAGGGCCCGGCGGTGGCCGGCCGGGAGCTCTCCGGCTTCGACGGCCGCTGGCTGGTCGACGAGGGGCTGATCCTCACCGCGATCGCGCTCAGCCGCTAGCGCCCACTCCCTGCGTCCCTGCGGGCGGCCTGCCGGTCCTAGGAGATCTGGCGAAAGAGGACGTTCAGCTGAGTGGAGGGCCCTGCTCCACCGTCGCCAGGGCCCAGTCGGCGCCTGCCTCGTGCAGTTCCCCGACGCTGTACTGGCCGGTGGCGACGCCGGCGACGCGGATGCCGGCGCCGTGGCCGGCCATGACGTCACGCGGGGTGTCGCCGATCGCAATCGTCGCGGCGGGGTCGAGCGGAGAGCCGGCGACGACACCGCCGCGCTCGACCGCCTTCTTGGTCAGCTCGGTGCGATCGCGCGAGTCGGAGCCGTAGCCGCCGAAGGCGAAGAAGTGGTTGAGCTCGGCCCGGGCGAGCTTGATGTGGGCGGCGGCTTCGATGTTGCCGGTGACGAGGCCGAGCAGCACGCCCCGCTCGACCAGTCGCGGCAGCAGCTCCTCGATCCCCGGCATCACCCGGTAGCCGCTGGACTCTTTGACGGCGTCCTCGAGATGGCTGAGGTAGCCGGCGATCGCCTCCGCCCGCTCGGCCTCGCTGCTATCGCGGCCGATCACCTCGCGGAAGACGATCTCGGCGATTTCCGGGTCGGTCATGCCGGCGTGGGTGTGCTCCTCGATGTCGGCGTCGATCCCGTGCAGCTCGCGGAAGGCGCGCTGCCAGGCGACCGCGCCGGCGCCACCGGTGACCAGCAGCGTCCCGTCTATGTCGAAGAGGACCGCGGAGATCACCGGGGGCGCAGGCTATAGGGAGGGCCAGGCCTCAGTGGCCCGCCGCGAGCGACTTGGCGTCGACGACCTTGCGACAGGGCGCGAAAGCGTGGCAGCGGGCGCGCCTGGCGTGGCGCGGGGAGAGGCTGTCGCCGCGGCCGAAATGACGGTGCGAGCGCGGGCGGCGCCCGGACCTTGGCGAGTCCGCGGCCGGGGCGTCCCCGGCTTCGTCCGGGCCGGCGACGCCGAGACCGCTGAGCGCGGCATTGAGGGTGCCACCGGGGGTGGAGATCCGCAGCCGTGCGGTCTTGGCGTCTTCGCTGTCGGGCGCGAAGCGGACCCGGACCAGGCACTCGGCCCCGGGCGCCAGCGTTTCCCCGTCGCATTCGTCGCCCGCCAGGGTGAACTGGTCGCGGTCGCCGCCGACGATCGCGACCGCACCGAGGTCGAGCGCGGTGGTGCCCTCGTTGCGGACGACGAAGTCATGGTCGTCGCCGCGTGACCCGGCGGCCTGAGCCCCGAAGTCGAAGGCATCGGGGAGCAGCGTCGCCGCGGCGGCGACGCCTTCGCCTTTGAGGCCGATCATGGCGCCACCGTCGTTGTCGCCGAAGAAGGCCATGTACGCGGCCTTGGGCCCGGCGTCCTGCGGCCGGAAGCGAACCTGCGCGGTGCAGCTGGAGGACGGCATCAGCTCGGCGCCGGTGCAGTTCTCGGAGAGCAGCTGGAAGCTGGCCGAGTCGCCGCCGGCGACGATGCCGATGAAGAAGCCGGCGGGGATGTTGCCGGAGTTGGTCACGGTGATCGTCTGCGTCGCTCCCACGGCGCCGACCGTAAGGGCGCCGAAGTCGGCGGGGTTCGGAGTCGCTTCGATGACCGCCCGCCCGCCTTCGCCGCTGAGTGCCGTGGTGAAGCCGAAGCCGTTGACGGTCGCCCGCAGTTCAGCGCTGTAGGCGAGCGCGTCCTGGGGGCTGAAGCTGACTTCGACGTAACAGCTCTGACCGGGCTGCAGCGACTGGCTCCAGCAGTTGCTGTTGCCGGTCCAGAAGGAGCCGCTGCCGCCGAGCATTTCGAGGTTGTTCAGCTGCACCGTCGCTTCGCCGCTGTTGGTCAGCTGCAGATTGGTGTTGCGGTTTTCGTAGACGCGCTGCAGCCCGAAGTCGTAGCTCGGGGGCGAGAAGGTCAGCCGCGGCTCGACCGCGGTGCCGACGAGCTCGAAGCTCTCCGGCGGCCGGCCGTTGTTGAAGGCGATGACGACGACGGCGTGCTTTTCGCCGGCGCTGTTCGGCATGAAGGTGAACCAGAGCCCGCAGTGCTGGTTCTGGAAGATCGTCCCGCAGCCGTTGTTGTTGAGGTTGAACGCGGCGGCGTCTTCGCCTTCGATCGCGATCTTGTCGATCGGCGCTTCTTCTTCGCCTTCGTTGAAGAGATCGACTCCCACGGCCTGCGACTGGCTGCCGACCGTCGTCTTTTCGAAGCCGACCGGCGAGGGGGTGACGACCAGGGGCAGGCCGCTGCCTTCCGGCGGCGCGGCGAGGGCCGTTGCCGGCAGGGCGAGAATGGCGAGGACGAGCGCGGAGACGGCGATCAGTTTGTTCATGTCGCCCCATCGGAAAATCGTCCAGGCGGCCTTGACATTGGGCGGGATCGTTCAGTGAGTCAGTGCTCGGCCTCGAGCAGGTCGCGCTGGCTGAGCGTGTAGAGCAGGCCCAGCGAGGGCAGCACCAGCACCGCCGCGACCGCGAAGACGATGAAGACCGTGACCAGGGTCGGGTCCGGCGCCGCCGCCTGATCGATCCGCAAAGACGTCGGCAGCAAGTAGGGGAACTGCGCCACCCCCCACCCCCAGATCACGCTCACCACCGCCCCCGCCGCCAACGGCCGCATCAACCGCCGCCCGATGGGCCGATTTCCCACGTCATCCGTGGAGTTTCGGCCAGTCGGCCGGCGCAGGAGGAGAATGAGGAGGCCGAGGCCGCAGACGGCAGAAAGGATGACGAGGGGGAGGCCCTGGCTGACGAGGCGGTCGAAGATGTAGTGGGCTTCGGCGTGGAGCTCGACCAGGCCGAACGCGGCCGCAACTCCGGCCACGCCTGCCGCGGCCAGCGCCCGCCGCACGAAGTAGCGCTCGAGGTCGGGCTCGCCCGCGCGGCGGGCGTCGCCGACCAGGAAGACGGCGGAGAGGTAGGCGCCGGTGGCGACGAACATCGCCCCGGTCAGCAGCGGCAGCGGCTCCAGCCAGGAGGAGAAGGCGTCGCCGTTGCCGGCCGCGGGGACGTTGCCGGAGGCGATCGCCCCGACCACGGCGCCCATGAAAAAGGGGGTGAGGACGGAGGAGAGGGCGAAGGTCGCCCCCGCCGCCCGCCGCGCCGCCAGCCCCTCGATCGACTTGCGGAAGGCGAAGCCGGAGCCGCGCAGGACGATCCCCAGCGCCGCCAGCGCAATCGGCACGTAGAGCGTGGTGAAGATGGCGCTGAAGGCGGGCGGGAAGGCGGTCCAGAGGACGACGAGGATGAAGATCAGCCAGACGTGGTTGGCCTCCCAGACCGGGGTCAGCGAGCGCTGGATCAGCGCCCGCGGCCGCTCCCCCTTCTCCGCGTCGCCGGCGATCAGGTCCCAGAAGCCGCCGCCGAAGTCGGCGCCGCCGAAGAGCGCGTAGAACGTCGCCCCGACCCAGAGGATCGCCGCCGCCACGTCCGCCTTACTCACGGTGCCACCTCTTCCGGCGGTGCGTACGGGGTGCCCTCGGGTTCGGCTTCGCCCTCACGCCAACGGCGCGACATCCCGCGCAGGACTTTGACCGCGATCGTCCCGATCGTCGCGTAGAGCAGCAGGACCAGGGCGAAGCTGAACCAGATCCCCTTGGCGCTGGTCACCGCTTCGGAGGTGCGCATGTAGCCCTGCACGATCCAGGGCTGGCGGCCGACCTCGGTGACGATCCAGCCGCACCAGAGGGCGAGGATCGCGCCGCCGCCGGAGATCGCGACCGCGCGCAGGAACCAGGGCGTCTTCGGGATCGCCCGCCGTTTCCACCAGACGAAGGCGAGCCAGGCCCCGAGCCCGAGCAGCGCCGTGCCGATCCCGACCATCGCGTCGAAGGCGAGGTGCAGCAGGGTGTTGGCCGGCGGCCGTTCGTCGACCGGGATGCTGTTCAGCCCGATCACCTTGGTGTCGGCGCTGAAGCCGACCAGGAAGGAGTCGAGGTCGGGGATCGGGATCGCCCCCTTGACCCCGCTGGTCGTGCAGACGCCGCCGACGTACTCGGTCTGGTGGCCGCCGGTTTCCTGGATGCACTCCATGCCGGCGAACTTGGCCGGCTGATGGTCGGCGACTTCGCGCGCGGCGGTGTCGCCGACGAAGAGCTGGATCGGGGTGACGATGCAGGCGATCGTCAGCGGGATCAGCAGTCCCAGCCGGTGCAGGCGGTCGCGCCGCCCTTTCAGCATCCCGACCGCGTAGATCGAGGCGACCAGGAACCCGACCACCATGTAAGCGGCGAGGATCATGTGCGGGACCTCGTAGCCGCTGGCCGGGTTGAAGATCACCTTCAGCGGCTCGACTTCGGTCACCTTGCCGGCGGCGTC
>DASYJK010000169.1:0-25556 GCA_035996525.1 Solirubrobacterales bacterium | reverse complement strand
GCTTCGAGCTGCTCCAGCCGGTCGTGGCTGCGGGCCTTCTCGAAGACGTCGACCGGGGCCTTCGCGGTCTCGCTCATTGCCACCAGTGTAGGTTGCGGCTCCCATGGCAAGCGTGTCGATCCGGCCGGTGCGAACGCGAGGTGAGCGCAAGCGCTTCGTCAAGGTCCCGTTCGGGCTCCACCGCGCCAACCCGCAGTGGGTGGCGCCGCTGGTCTTCGAGCGGATGGAGTTCCTCGACGCGAAGAAGAACCCCTACTTCGAGCACGCCGAGGTCGAGCTCTTCGTCGCCGAGCGCGACGGCCAGGCGGTCGGCCGGATCAGCGCCCAGATCGACCATCGCTGGGACGAGTTCCAGGGCGGTAGCGACGCGATGTTCGGCTTCTTCGAGAGCAGCGAGGACCCCGAGGTCGCGAAGGCGCTGCTCGACGCCGCCACCGAGTGGGCGGCCGCCAAGGGGCGCACTCGAATCCTCGGCCCGATGGACTTCACCACCAATGACGAGATCGGGATCCTGATCGAGGGCTTCGAGCGGCGGCCAATGATCCTCGAGCCCTGGCACCCGCCCTTCTACCAAGGGCTGATCGAGGCCGAGGGCTTCGAGAAGACGATGGACGTGCTGATGTGGGAGCTGCAGTTCGGCAGCCTCAAGGAGGGGGAGAGCTTCGACCCCTCGATCCACGCCGCCGCCAAGAAGGCGCTGGAGGAGGAAGGGATCGTGATCCGCAATCTCCGCAAGAGCGAAATGGCGAAGGAGGTGCGGCGCTTCTCCGACGTCTACAACGAGGCCTGGGGCGACAACTGGGGCTTCGTCCCGATCACTGACGCCGAGGTCGAGTTCCAGGCCAAGAACCTGAAGCAGGTGATCGCCGAGAACTGGGCCTACATGGCCGAAAAGGACGGTGAGGTGGTCGGCGCCGCCCTGACCCTGCCGGACATCAACCAGGTGATGGCGAAGCTGAACGGGCGCCTGCTGCCCTTCGGCTGGGCCAGGTTCCTGCTCGGCAAACGCAAGATCGACCAGTGCCGGGTGTTCGCGCTCGGGGTCAAGAACGACTACCGCCACACCGGCATCGCCGCCGGGCTCTACCTCCGCCACCTCGAGGAGGCGGCCGTCCCCGGCGGCATCGTCGGGGGCGAGATGGGCTGGATTCTCGAGACCAACGGGCCGATGAATCGGGCGATGGAAGGGATGGGCGGGACCGTGGTCAAGAAGTACCGGTTGTACGAGCGGGCGTTGTAGGGCCGGAAGGCTTGCCTGGAGGGGTTGAGTGGGACTCACCTGCGCGAACAGCGGGAGGCTTGGCGAGTCCCACCCAACCCCTCCTCACGAGAAGATCTCCCCAACGCCCGCTAATTGCGGATAGCTGTGGGGACGCGACCTAGGGCCTCGCTAGAGTCGGCTGGGTGAGTGAATTTCACGTAGATGGCGAGGTCGTGGCTGAGGAAGACGCGGAGCCGCGGGACGCTGAGCCGGTGCGGGCGCTGCCGTTGCCCTATGAAGGGTCCGCGGCGCCGGTGTTGAGCACCGAGGTCCGTAGCGCGGCTCTGGCAGCCGCTGGGGGCGTCTTGGCTGGGGCCGCGACCGTTGCCGCGGTGCGGGCGGTCAGCGCAGTCGGCTCCAAGAGCCGCGCTCCCCGCCGTCTCGGCAAGCGCCGCGACCGCCGCGACGTGGTCGCCAGCCGCTCGTTTCTCGTGGACGTGCACCTGCTCGGCAGGTGAAGACGCTCGAGCTAGAAGTTCGGCCCGCGTCGCCCTACCGGCTGCCGCGCGGTAGCGACGACCGCACGTTGCGGGTTACCGGCGGAGTGGCGACGCGGTTGCTGCACGTCGAGGGCAGTCCGGTCTTCGTGCGTGCCTGGCAACCGGACGGCGACCAGGTCCTGCTGCGGGCGCAGGCGGTCGATCCCGGCGCCGTCACCCGGCCGCTGGCGGACGAGGAGCCGGTGCCGGCGGGTGCCGACCAGCTCGAACGGGCGATCGAGCGCGTGCGCTTCGTGCTCGGCCTCGACTACGACCTCGGCGGGTTCCACCGCCGCTTCCGCCGCGACGCCCTGGTCGGGCCGCTGATTCGGAGGATGCCGGGCTTCCGGCCGCGGCTCCGGGTCTGGCCCTGGGAGGCGCTCTCCGCGGCGGTGGTCGGGCAGCTGATCGAGGCCCAGCGCGCGATCACGATCGAGCGCCGCATCGTCGGCCGCTGGGGATCGCGACTGGGGGAGGGGCGGGAGGCGGCGCGCGACGTCCCCTCGGCGGCGGTGATCGCCGGCCGTGCCCCGGCCGAACTGGCCGCGATGGACCTGGCGCCGAATCGGGCGGTGGCGCTGCGCCGGGTGGCGCTGGCGGTGGCGTCGGGGCGCTGCCCGCTCGACTCGCCACTGGCCGAGCGCCGGCTGCTCGCGATTCCCCAGATCGGCCCCTGGACGATCCAGTGCCTGGCTCTGTTCGGGCGTGGGGAGATGGATGCGCTGCCCGCCGGCGACCTCGGCTACATCAAGCTGGTCGGCCGTCTCGCCGGGCTCGGGCGCCGGGCCAGCGTCGCCGAGGTGGAGGAGTTCTACGCGCCCTATGAGCCGTTTCGCGGCCTGGTCGGAGCGCTGACGTTGACCGGGCTGCACCGCGCGGTGGCGCAGGGCCCGCCGCTGCGATTCGCCGCCTGAGCGAGCCGCCGCGAGGTGCAGGAGTTCGTGCCTGGGCAGGCAGGCGGTCAAGCGTCCGGGCGATGTGTCGATAGAGACGCGATGCCTGAGAAAGGGGATAAGAACTGGCCCGATCACGAGGTGCACGAATTCCTCGACCAGATCACCGCCGGGGGCCAGGACTACCGGCGCCTGGTCGAGCGCCTGCCGGTGATCGTCTACACCTCGGAAATGGGCGAGCACGGCGACTGGTATTACGTCAGCCCCCAGGTCGAGGAGATCCTCGGCTACACCGCCGAGGAGTTCAAGGCCGACTCCGGTCTCTGGGCCCGCCTCCTTCATCCCGAGGATCGCGAGGCGGCGCTGGCCAACGAAACCGAGATCTACCTCGGCGACCGCAGCACGCGGCCGGTCGAGTATCGGCTGCGCACCCGCGCCGGAGAGATCGTCTGGATGCTCGACGAAGCGGTGCTGGAGGCCGACGACAAAGGCGTCCCGGTCTGGCACGGAGTGCTCTACGACATCACCGAGCGCAAGCGGACCGAGGCCGAGCTGCAGCGGGCCGTCTCCCAGCAGGCCGTCGTCGCCAGGCTCGGCGAGCGGGCCCTGCGGGACGGCGATCCGGAGGCGCTGCTGCGGGCCGCCACCGAGCTGATCGGCGAAGTCGACGGCGTCGCCAGCGCCTGCGTCTGGGAGCTGGGCCGCGACGGTCGCCGCCTCAACCTCCGCGCCGGCCTCGAGGACGAGGTGGTCGGCGCCGGTCGCCGCGTCTCCGCCGCCCTCGATTCCCACGCCGGCGCCGCCCTCGACTCCGGCGCCCCCACGATCGTCACCGACTGGACCGGCGAGAGCCGCTTCACGATGCCGCCGGTGCTGCGCGTCGTCGGCGCCGCCAGCAGTTTGGCGGTGATGATCGATGGCAAGGACCACCCGTTCGGCGTGCTCGACCTGCACTCGACCGAGCCGGATCGCTTCAGCGCCAAGGACGTCCCCTTCGTGCAGGCGGCGGCCAATGTCCTCGCTGACGCGATCGAGCGCCACGCCGCCGATCAGGCGTTGCGCCACCGCGTCCTCCACGACTCGCTGACCGGGCTGCCGAATCGGCTCAGCTTCGTCGACGCCCTCAACGACGCGCTCAACCGCGCCACCGCCTCGGGCTCGCCGATCGGGATCCTCTTCCTCGACCTCGACCACTTCAAGCTGATCAACGACAGCCTCGGCCACCATGCCGGCGACGCCCTCCTGCGCGCGGTAGCGCCACGCCTGCGAGCCCACCTGCGCCCGGGCGACGTCGTCGCCCGCTTCGGCGGCGACGAGTTCGGGGTCCTGATCGACCGTCTCGCCGACGAGGAGGAGGCGGTTGCGATCGCCGACCGCGTCGCCGCCGCCTTCGCCCAGTCCTTCGCGATCGACGGGGTCGAGCACTTCGTCAGCGCCAGTATCGGCATCGCCGTCGCCCGGCCGGTCGGCCAGCGCAGCGCCAGCGCCGAGCTGCTGATCCGCGATGCCGACGCCGCCATGTACCGGGCTAAGGAAGGCGGGCGCGCCCGCTGCGTCCTCTTCGACGCCGAGATGCGAGCCAGCGCGATGCGCCGGCTCGAGGTCGAACGGGAGCTGCGACACGCGCTCGACCGCGATGAGCTCGCCCTCCACTACCAGCCGGTGGTCAGCCTGCGGACCGGTGAGATCTCCGGCCTCGAGGCCCTGGTCCGCTGGCAGCACCCCGAGCGCGGCCTGCTCGACCCGGGCGACTTCGTCCCGATCGCCGAGGACAGCGGCCTGATCGAGCCGATCGGGCGCTGGGTGCAGGAGCGCGCCTGCCGTCAGATCCTCGAGTGGCAGCAGCAGCGCCCCGACGAGCGCCCCTTCGACGTCGCCGTCAACCTCTCGGCGCGCCAGGTCGCCCACCGCGACCTGCCGGCGACCGTGGCCGAGATCATCGGCCGCACCGGCATCGACCCGATCCACCTGCGCCTGGAGATCACCGAGAGCGTGCTGGTCGAGGAGTCGGCGACGGCGATCGCCTCCCTCGAAGCGCTGAACGAGATCGGCGTGCGGCTCGTCCTCGACGACTTCGGCACCGGTTACTCCTCGCTCGCCTACCTCAATCGCTTCCCCTTCCACGCGCTCAAGATCGACCGCTCCTTCGTCGACGCGCTCGGGATCGAGCAGGAGCGCACGGCGATCGTCGAGGCGATCATCGGCATGGCCCGGGCGCTCTCGCTGGAGGTGATCGCCGAGGGCGTGGAGAACGAGATGCAGCTGGCGGAGCTGCGGCGGCTCGGCTGCGACTACGCGCAGGGCCACCTCTTCCACGCGGCGATGCCCGCGACCGACATCAACCGGCTGCTGGGCGAAGGGACACTGGGCTATTCGGGAATTTCGGCGCCCGGCAAGTAGTCGTTACTGAGCAGTTCGCCCGCTACCGGCAGCGACTGGATCAGCCCGTTGTCGCGCATCCAGCCGGCGAAGGTGCTCCACTCGGCCGGGTCCATGTAGCCGTAGGGGTGGCTGCCCTGGGGCGGCACTCCCAGCAGTGGCAGCGTCGCTTCGACCTGGGCTTCGGTCAGTTTCGGGTCGAGGCCCGTGTTGGCTTCGAGGATCGCCTTGGTGGCGGCGTTGGGCTGCTTCACCGCCGCTTCGGTGCCGCGCTGCAGGGCGGCGAGGAAGAGGCGGTACTTGTCCGGGTCGGCTTCCAGGCTCTTGCGGCTGGCGACGAGGACGAGCTCGTCGTAGGTCGGCACCCCGAGCTGATCGACCGGGGTGACGACCGGGTTCTTGCCGCGCTGGCGCAGGTCGACTCCCTCGACGTTGCTGTAGCCGCCGAGCATCGCTTCGGCGCTGCCCCCGAGCAGCGCCGGCAGCAGCCCGAAGCCGACGTTGACTTCCTTGACGTCGCCGGGGGAGAGCTTGACGCGGGAGAGGATCGTCTTCAGGAAGGCCGCTTGGTAGGGGATGCCGGCGGTGGCGACGGTCTTGCCCTTGAGGTCGCCGACCCCTTTGATGCCCGACTTGCCGAGCCAGATCAGCGAGGTCAGGGGCCGGTTGACGAGCGCCCCGATCGCGACCAGGTCGAGGCCCTTTTCGCGGGCCAGCGCCACCTCCGGCTCGTAGGAGATCGCCAGGTCCGACTGGCCGGCGGCGACCAGCTTCAGCGGCGCGGCCGGGTCGGAGGGGGTGTCGATGCTGAGGTCGAGTCCCGCTTCTTCGAAGTAGCCGAGCTTCTTCGCCATGTAGATCCCGGCGTGGTCGGCGTTGGGGTAGAAGTCGAGCGTGAGGCTGAGCGGCTGCGCTTCGGTGCCGCCGGTCTCGGACTTCTCGCCGCAGGCGGCGAGGCCCAGAGCGAGCGCGAGAAGCGCGACCGCAGCGGCGATCGCCGGGATTCGGGGGAACTTCATCCCCTGTGTTCTATCGCCAAGTGACGACGCGTCGCTCGGCGAGGGCCAGCGAGCCGATCAGGATCAGGGCCATCGCCGAGAGCACGGCGACCGCCGCGAACTCCCGCGCCACCTCGAGCTGGGCGTTGTCGGTGAGGATCAGGTGGCCGAGGCCGGAGCTGCCGCCGACCCACTCGCCGAAGACGGCGCCGATCGGGGCCAGGACCACGGCGATCTTGGCGCCGGTGAAGAAGCTCGGCAGGGCCGTGGGCGTCTCGACCCGGCGGAAGAGCTGCCAGCGCGAGGCGTCGAGGCTGCGCATCAGCTTGATCGCCTCGGGGCTGGCGGAACCGAGGCCGGCGAGCACGTTGACGGTGATCGGGAAGAAGCAGATCAGGGCGACGACGACGATCTTGGGGCCGATCCCGAAGCCGAGCCAGACCAGCAGGATCGGGGAGATGACGACGATCGGGATCGTCTGCGAGGCGACGATCAGCGGGTAGGAGGCGTCCCGGACCACCCTCGAGAGGTGCATCGCCACCGCGAACGCGACCCCGGCGACGAGCGCGCAGGCGAGGCCGAGGAGGATCTCGCGCAGGGTCACCCAGGCGTTTTCCGCCAGTAGCGAGCGGTTCTGCCAGAGCGATTCGGCGACTTCCGCCGGTGAGGGGACGAGATAGCTTTCGAGCCCGAGGACTTCGGCCAGGAAGCCGCTCGAGGCGGCCAGCTGCCAGGCGCCGATCAGCGCCGCCAGCAGCAGGGTGGGAAGGAGCCAGCGCCTCACCGCGAGCCCCCGTGTAGCGCCCGCATCGCCCGCTCGCGCACGGCGACGAAGGCGGCGGCGGTGACGGCGTCGTCGCGATCGGGTGCCCGCGGTCCCGGCGAGTCCAGTTCGGCGACGATCCGGGCCGGGCGGGCGGAGAGGACGACGACGCGGTCGGAGAGGTAGAGCGCCTCCTCGACATCGTGGGTGACGAAGACGACCGTGCGCGGGTCCTCGCCCAGCGCCGCCGCCAGCCATCCCTGCATCTCCGCCCGGGTGATCGCGTCGAGGGCGGCGAAAGGCTCGTCGAGGGCGAGTAGCGGCTTGCCGGCGACCAGGGTGCGCAGGAACGCCACCCGCTGGCGCATCCCGCCCGAGAGCTCGGCGGGGGGTGTGGCCTCGAAGCCGGCGAGGCCGAAGCGCTCGAACAGCTCCCCCGCCCGGGCGCGCGCCTCGCGGCGCCCGAGGCCGCGGTTGCGCAGGGCCAGGGCCGCGTTGTCGAGCGCCGAGTACCAGGGCAGCAGCTGGTCGCTCTGGGGCATGTAGGCGCACCGGGAGAGGCGCGCGGACGCGGTCTCGGCCTCGCCGACGGCGATCATTCCCACGCTCGGCTCGAGCAGGCCGCAGATCAGCTCCAGCAGCGTCGACTTGCCGCAGCCGGAGGGTCCGACGAGGCCGACGACCTCGTGTTCGCGCAGCTCGAGGTCGAGCCGCTCAATCGTTTGCAGCTCGGCGTAGGAGTGGCCGAGGCCGCGAATCGAGACGGACATCCTTGGTATCCTGGCGCACTCTGCGCTCCTGACCAAAGAAGTCAGGAAAGTCGATAAGCACCCCCGCGCGGCGCACAGAACTCACCATGGACCCGGCAATAGTCCTCTTCGGATTGGGGATCGGCGTACTCGTCGGTATGACCGGCATGGGCGGAGGCTCGCTGATGACGCCGCTGCTGATCCTGATCTTCGGGATCCAGCCGACGACGGCGATCGGCACCGACATCGTCTACTCGGCGATCACCAAGACGGTCGGCGGCTGGCGCCACTTCCGCATGGGGACGGTGAACATGGAGCTGGTCAAGTGGCTCTCGTTCGGCAGCGTGCCGGCGGCGGTCGCCGGCGTCGCCCTGGTCTCGGTCCTGGCCGACCACATCGGCGAAGATCGCCTCGACTCGCTCGTCTACGCGGTGCTCGGCGGCACCCTGTTGATGGTCGGGATCATCACCCTCTCGCGGGCGCTGATCCTGCGCAAGCTGATCGACGAGCGCGACCGCTTCGAGGTCGAGAAACGCCACAAGGTGGCGGCGATCGTGATCGGCGCCACCACCGGCTTCGTGATCGGGATCACCTCGGCCGGGTCCGGCACCGTGATCGCGATCCTGCTGATCGCCGTCTACCGCTTGGCTCCGAAGAAAGTCGTCGGCACCGACGTCTTCCACGCCGCGATCCTGCTCTGGGCGGCCGGCCTCGCCCACATCGTCGGCGGCAACGTCGACTTCGGGCTCGCCGCCAACATCCTCGTCGGCTCGATCCCGGGCGTGATCATCGGCTCCGCCCTGTCCGACAAAGCTCCGCAGGGCTTCATCCGCACCGCCCTCGGCCTGGTCCTGATCGGCTCCGGCATCGTCACGATCCAGAAGGGCGACCCGCATGTCTGGCCGATTGCCTCGGCGGTGGCCGCCGTCGGCCTCGGCTTGGTCCTCTACGCGCCCCACTGGCTGAACAAACGGCGCGAGCGCCAGCGCGAGCAAGAGGAAGCCCAGGCGGCCTCGTTGGCCCAGACCCTCCCTGCCGACTGATTTACTAGCCCTATGCGTGTCTCAGCTAAGGCGGACTACGCGGTCCGGGCGGCCGCGGAGCTTGCAGCGTCCGAGGAGGGTCCGATCAAGGGCGGCCGTCTGGCCGAGGCCCAGGACATTCCCCTGCAGTTCCTCGAGCACATCCTGCTCGACCTCAAGCATCAGGGCATCGTCCATGCCCGCCGTGGCGCCAAGGGCGGTTACTGGCTCGCCAGGCCCGCCGACGAGGTCACGGTCGCCGACATCGTCCGCGCCGTCGAGGGGCCGATCGCCCATGTGCAGTCGACCCCGCCGGAGGCGATCGAGTACCACGGCAACGCCGAGTCGCTGCAGAAGGTCTGGATCGCGGTCCGTGCCAGCCTCCGCACCGTGCTCGAGAACGTCACCCTCGCCGACCTCGTCTCCGGCAACCTGCCCCCGGTGGTCGAGGAGCTCACCGCCAACCCCGACGCCTGGGTCGCCAGCACCGGAACCAAGGAAATGGCGACCAAAGGCGACTAGCCCGGCCGCGGTCAGGCCTTGGTCGGCACCAGGTCGAAGTCGGTGCCGAGCCGCAGCTCGCTGTAGCGCTTGACCCAGTCGTCGTTGACGAGGTCGGACTGCCGCTTCATCCGCGGCTCGAAGTCGAAGTCGTCGGGCGGCGCCAGGCCGAGGCGTTCGAGCAGGCGCAGGGTGCTGGTCTCGTAGTCGGCGGCGAAGTTCTCGTAGAGGACGAGCACCGGTTTGATCCCGGAGTGCTCGAAGAAGGCATCCCAGCGCGACTCCTCGATCAGGATCTGCTCGAGCAGGTGCTCGATCGCCCGGTAGTGGAAGCGCAGCTGCGGTCGGTGCTCCTCGATGAAGCTGCGGTAAGGAGGGGAGTCGCCGTCGTCCAGCGAGGCCGCCTTGGCGCTGGCCTGGTCCTCGCGCCAGGTCGCGGTCTGCACCGCCTTCCAGAGCGAGACCGCCTGCCGCACCTTGTTGGCGCGCACGATGCGGACGAAGGTGAGGTCGGGGAAGACGGTCGGCAGCAGCTCGGCGAGGGGGACGTCGCGGTAGGCGGGGACGTTGCGGAGGAGGCTGACGAAGTCCCCGAAATAGCCCCACATCAGCTTCGCGGCGAAGACGCCGTTGGCGGTGGTGCCGGCCTCGAAGGCCCACTCCAGGTAGCGGTCATAGGCGGCGCGGCTCCACAGCGGTGAGCGCGGTTGGGGCTCGCTGCCGACCGCGCGCTCGCCGAGGTGGTCGCGGATCGAGGGGTCTTCGACACCGACGAAGTATTCCTCGGGACGGCGCGGGCGGCCGCTGTGGCGCAGCGCCTCGAAGTACTCCTCCGGGCGGCCGGCGACGCCGGTTTCGGCGAGCGCGTGGCAGACCAGCGTGCTCCCGCTCCGGGGAGTGGCGCAGACGATGTAGGAGCGATCGGGTTGCATGGAAAGGGGTACTTGCCGAGTAAGTTAATCAACAAAGCAGAAAAGAACTGGGCCGACCGGCTCCGGTCGTTAACCTCTCTCGCACTTCGACCCTGGGAGTACCCGCTTGAACTCGGCGCCGAACATCCTCTACATCCACTCGCACGACACCGGTCGCTACGTGCAGCCATACGGCTTCCAGGTCCCGACCCCGAACATCCAGATGCTGGCCGACCAGGGAGTGCTGTTCCGCGAGGCCTTCGCGACCACTCCTACCTGTTCCGGCAGCCGGGCCAGCCTGCTGACCGGGCTGCACTGCCACAACAACGGCATGCTCGGGCTCGCCCATCGCGGCTGGGCGCTCAACGACTACGGCCAGCACTGGGTCCACGCGCTGCGCCGCGGCGGCTACCGCTCGACCCTGATCGGCGAGCAGCACATCTCCGTCGACCCAAGTGTGATCGGCTACGACGAGATCGTCCAGGTCGACTCCAACCGGGCCGAGTTCGTCGCGCCGCTGACGATCGAGGCCCTGCGCGCGGCACCTTCCACCGATCCCTGGTTCATGTCGGTCGGCTTCTTCGAGACCCACCGCGACTTCTTCGCCCCGACCTCGGTCCGCGACACGCTCTACTCGCAGCCGCCGGCCAACCTGCCCGACGTGGTTACGACCCGTAAGGACTTCGCCGCCTTCAAGGCCAGCGCTCGCTCGCTCGACCAGGGGATCGGCGCCGTCCTCCACGCCCTGCACGACTTCGGCCTGGTCGAGAACACGCTGGTCATCTGCACTACCGACCACGGCATCGCCTTCCCCGGCGCCAAGGCGACCCTGTTCGACCGCGGGATCGGGGTGATGATGCTGATGCGCGGCCCCGGTGGCTTCACCGGCGGCAAGGTGGTCGACGCGCCGGTCAGCCACCTCGATGTCTTCCCGACCCTCTGCGAGCTAGCCGGAGTGGAGGCGCCGGACTGGCTGCAGGGCTCCTCGCTGATGCCGCTGGTGCGTGGCGAGACCGAGCGCCTGCACGAGGCGATCTTCGCCGAGACGACCTACCACGCCGCCTATCAGCCGCACCGTGCCGTTCGCGCCGAGCGCTGGAAGTACATCCGCCGCTTCGACGACTTCGAGCATCCGGTGCTCGCCAACTGCGACGACAGTCCCAGCAAGGACCTCCTGGTCGAGGCCGGCTGGGGCGAGCAGATCGTGCCCGAGGAGCAGCTCTACGACCTTGTGCTCGATCCTGCCGAGGGCGCCAACCTGGCCGCGGACGCCGCTCACGCGGACGCGCTCGAGGAGATGCGTGGCCGGCTAGACGCCTGGATGCGCGAGACCGAGGATCCGCTGCTCGACGGCCCTGTGGCGCCGCCGCCGGGGGCGATCGTCAACGAGCAGTGGCAGGTCTCGCCAGACGACCCGATCACGCGGTTGGCAGAGCTGTCCTGAGACAAGCGGGCCGTCCCGAAGCCCGAGACCTGGGGCCGGTGGGGAGTGTCCCTTTTTCATACCCGACTGCTTTCTGTGTACCTATAGCCTGAGTTCCATTGAGCGTTCAGATCGCGTTCGCCCGGGAGGCGCGGACCTAACCAGTCGATGGAAGCGGAGGCGGACTCTATGAGGAAGGCCATGATTGTGGTGGCGGCGATCTCGATCGCCTCTTTCCTGATCGCTGCTCCCGCATCTGCCTTTGAAGGCGGAGGCCGCAGCCCCAGTACGGCGCCGCTGATCGAATGGGGCCAGCATTACGCGGGGCAGCTGAACAATCACCGGGAAGACGCGAACGTCAACAGCAGCTGCTGTGGCCGCGATGTCGCGCTCTGGCGCCTTCCGGCGGTCAGCACTCACGACCAGATCGTCGTCAACTGGCATGCCCTGCCGTCCACGTATCAGTCCGGCTTCCCGGTCTGCATGATGATCGCGCAGGGCATAAACGACTTCAACTGGGGCAGCGTCTTCGGCTCAGGCAGCTGCTCGAGCCCGAACGGTTACAGCCTCTCCGGCAGCGGCACCGCGGCCAGTCAGATCACGCTTCAGAACACCGATACCGGTGGCAGCACCTACCTCGAGTTCTGGTCCTATGCGGACGAACCGTCGATGTCGAAGGAACTGGAAACGTTCCCCTACGACTTCTCGGTCGAACCGCCCCGTCACGCCCTGACGCTTACCTTTCCGTCGGTCAAAACCGTGCCCGCGAACGGAGCGCTCGGCGCCTCGGTCATCGGGGCGACCGGGCTGCCGGCGCCGGATGGCCTCGTCTACACGCTGACCGCGAACTGGAAGGAAGGCGGCACCTGGATAACCACTGCCCCGAGCGTCGGCGGCCACATCACCTTTCCGCTGGCGCTGCCGGAAGCCGCACTCAACACCTCGGTCCGATTTATCGTCTCCCGTGCCCCCGACGGCTCGTTTCAGGGGGTCGAAAGCCCGGCGGTTAGGGCGAAGGTCACGAATCCCGTCCCACCGGCACCGTCTCCGGCCTGCAAGCAGGCCACGGCACGTGCTCATACCCTCTCCAGGCAATACAGGCGTCTCAATAGTCACGCTCGATACGCCCACGGGCAGACCCGCCGTCGCCTGCGCAACCGCGCCCGGCGAGCGCATCGCGCTCTGGGGTATGCCCGCTCCGAAGCCGCCAAGGCCTGCGGCCGCGCCTGAAGCCGGCGCCGAGCTACTCGGCGGCGGGCACGCCGCCGGCGACGACGTTGACGAAGTTCTCGAGGTGGCGGGTGGTCCAGCACTCGAAGGTGCCGTCGCAGTAGCGCTCGTAGGCGGCCATCACCGAGTCGCCGTAGTTCCAGTAGAGCTTCGGCTCGGGGTTGAGCCAGAACAGGCGCCCGGCCCGCTCGGCGACCTGGGCGAAGACCTCGGCGTGCGGCTCGCGGCCGTTGGTGCGGGCGTCGCCGAGCACGATCACGGTCGAGCGCGGGTCGAGGTCGTCGGAGATCTCGGTCAGGAACTCGAGCCAGACGCGGCCGTAGTCGGTGTAGCCGGAGACGTCGGCGACGCCGCCCTCGCTGGAGATCTTCTGGGCGACGACGGCGAAGTCGCGCTCGTGCTCGAAGACATCGGTGACCTCGGAGATCCGCTCGATGAAGACGAAGCTGCGCAGTTTGCGGAACGAGTCGTGCAGGGCGTGCAGGACCGAGAGGAAGAAGACGCTGGCCGAGGTGACCGAGGTGGAGACGTCGCAGAGGACGTAGATCTCCGGCCGCCGCGGCCGCTTCGGCTTGTAGCTCAGCCGCAGCGGCACGCCGCCGGTCTCCAGCGAGAGGCGCATGGTCCGCCGCACGTCGACCGCCGTCGCCTTGCTGTGGCCGCGCTGCTCCTGGCCCAGCGTCGCCAGCCGCCGCTTCATCTGCGAGACGGCGCGGTGGACGGCGGCGAGGTCCTGGGTCGGGTTGGTCGGCAGGGCCCGGTCGAGCTCGGCCAGGGGGCGGGAGGGCGGCAGGGTTTCGGTGCGCTCGATCAGGTCGCGCTCGAGCTCGCGCCGCAGGTGGCGCTCGAACTTGGTCAGCTGCGAGCGGTCGATCGGCGGCCGCTCGCCGCCGTCCTCGTCCGGCGGCTGCTGGCCGGCGGTGAGACCGAGGGTGCGGCGGATCCGCTGCACGTCGACGCCGACCACCCCCGAGCCCTCGCCGCGGCCGAAGGCGGCGATCGCCAGTCGCGCCAGGTCGCGCATCCGGTCCTCGTCTTCGGCTTCGATCGCGTCGCGGATCTGCTCGCGCAGCTCGTCCATGTCGATCCGCTCACCGCCCTCGCCGACGGCGTCGCCCTCGCCACCGCCTTCGCCGCGCTCGGTGATCTCCCGCTGCACCGCCTCGGCCTCGGCGGCGCGGAAGAAGTAGCGGTCGAACAGCAGCTCGAAGACGCGGCGGTCGTCCTGGGACTTGGCGATCGTCGCCGCCAGCGCCTCGCGGAAGTCGTCGCGCGAGGTCCACTCCACCATCTCCAGGGCGGCGAAGGCGTCGAGGATCTCCGAGGTCCCAACCGCCACTCCCTCGCCGCGCAGCTCGTCGCAGAAGCCGAGCAGCTTCGCCGCCAGGCCAGGCGGGCCGGAGTCGGCCTTGGGCCCGTAGGGCGTGGCGAGGCTCATGCCATCGATAATAGGACTGTGAGTAGCGAGCAGGGGCAGAACGCGGCGCTCGGAGAACTGCGCGCCGCGCGTCGGCGCCGCTTCGTCGAGCAGCTCGACCTGATGGAGGTCCTCTACCGCGTCTACCTGGCGGCGATCTTCGGCGGCATCGCCCTCGCGGTGATCGCCGGCTGGGTCGAGGAGGCGCCGGCGAGCGCCGGGGCGGTTGCCGATATGAGCGCCCACGGGCCGGCCGTGCTGGGCCTGGCGCTGGCGTTGGCGGCCCTGGTCGGGCTGCGCTCCGGCGCCCGCGGCGGCCCGCTGGCGATCGAGGCCGCCGAGGTCCAGTACGTGCTGCTGGCGCCGATCGACCGCGGCACGGCGCTGCGTCCCGCGGCCTGGCGGCAGCTGCGGGTCGCCGTGCTCGCCGGTGCTGTGCTCGGCGCCGTGATCGGCAACTTCGTCTTCCGCCGCCTGCCCGGGTCCCCGGTCGAGTGGATCGCCTGCCTGGCGCTGTTCGGCGCCCTGCTGCCGCTCTGCGCTCTCGCCGCCGCCCTGCTCGCCTCGGGGGGTCGCCTGCGGCCGGTGCTGGCGACGACGCTTGGCGCCGCCCTGATCGCCTGGTCGCTCGCCGACCTCCTGCTCGGCGCGGTCACCGCGCCGGCGACGATGGCGGGGGAGATCGGGACGCTGCCGCTGCAGAACGGCGGCGGCCACCTGGCTCTGGCGGCGGTCGGGCTGGCGATCGCGCTGGCGCTGACCTGGCTCGGCCTGCGGGTGGTCGGCCGGATCGCGCTCGAGGCGGCGCGACGGCGCGCCGCCCTGACCGCCGAGCTGCGCTTCTCGGCCTCGGTTCAGGACCTGCGCACGGTCGTGCTGCTACGGCGTCAGCTCGCCTCCGAGCGGCCGCGCCGGCGGCCCTGGCTCCGGCTGGGGGCGGCGGCCTCGTCCCGTCACCCGGTCTGGCGGCGCGGCTGGCAGAGCTTCCTGCGCTGGCCGCTCGGGCGCGTCGCCCGGGTCCTGGCGATCGCGGTGGGCGCCGGCGCCGCCACCGCCGCGGCCTGGAGCGGGGTCACGCTGCTCTTCGTCCTGCCCGGGGCGCTGCTGATGGTCGCCGCGCTCGACCTGGTCGAGCCGCTCGCCCAGGAGGCCGATCACCCGACCAGGAGGGAGCTGCTGCCGGTTGCCGTCGACTCCCTGTTCCGGCGCCACCTGGCCCCGTCCGCGGTCGCGATGGCGACGGTGCTGCTGATCGGCGTCGCGGCGGCGCTGGCCCTCGGCGCCCCGGCGACCACCGCCGCGGTCGGTGCGGTGATGCTGGTCCCGACCGCGCTGGTGCTGGCCTGCTGCGCCGGCCTCAGCGCCACCAACGATCCCTACCGCTACATCCTCACCCCCCAGCTCGGCTACGCGCAGTCGGCCGCGCCGGTCGTGATCGCGGTCGTCGCCGCCGGCGGTCCGCTGCTGGCGGCGCGGGAAGCGGCGCGTCACGGCGCCTCGGCCGTGGGCGCCGCCTTCGGCATCGAGGTCGCGATGCTGGCGATCGGGCTGGCGATGGCCTGGTGGCTAGGTATGCGGATGGTCGAGGAGAGCGCGGTGGCGCCGTGATCGCCGGCGTCGACGTCGAGGCGGGCCCGGCGCTGCTGGGGGCGCACGGGCTTGGCAGGACTTACGACGGCTTCATCGCCCTGGACGCCTTCAGCCTCGAGCTGGGGGAGGGTGAGCTCGTCGCCCTGGTCGGTCCCAACGGGGCGGGGAAGACGACCTTCCTCACCCTGGCCGCCGGTCTGCTGGAGCCGTCGTCGGGCTCGATCGCGATCGCCGGCGTCCCGGCCGGCACGATCCCGGCGCGGCGGGCGCTCTCCTACCTGCCCGATACGCCGGTCTTCTACGAAGACCTCAGCCTCGGCGAGCACCTCGGCTACGTCGCGGCGCTGCACGGGGTGGAGGATGCGGGCGCCCGCGCGAGCGAGCTGATCGAGCGGCTCGGGCTCGGCGCCTGGGAGGACAGCCTGCCATCCGAATTCAGCCACGGCATGCGGCAGAAGGCCTCGATCGCGATCGCCCTGGTGCGCCCGTTCGCGGTCCTGCTCGCCGACGAGCCCTTCGATGGCCTCGACCCGCCCAGTCGCGACGTGCTCTTCGAGCTGCTGGCCGAGGCCCGCGCGGCCGGCGCCGCGGTCGTCGTCTCCACCCACCGCCCGGACGTGATCGCCGCCGCCAGCCGCTGCGTGGGGATCCGCGATGGCAGGCTCGCCTACGACGGGCCGCCCGAGGCCGAGGCGCTGGCCGAGTTCTTCGAGTCCTAGCTCAGCCGGTGGCGGCGGCGCCGCGCTCGGTCAGTTTCATCCCGACCCGCTCGGCCACGAGGTCGATGTCGGTGCGGTGCTTGACGATGATCGACATCGACTGGGTGAAGGTCTCGCGGTCGATGTCCTCGGCGCCCATCAGCAGCAGCGTCCGCGCCCAGTCGATCGACTCGGCGATCGAGGGCGGCTTCTTCAGGTCCAGCGCGCGCACCATCTCGATCACCTCGACCAGCCGCCGCGCCACCGACTCCGACAGCTCCGGCACGTGCAGGCGGACGATCTCCATCTCGCGCTCGGCGCCGGGGTAGTCGAGCCAGAGGTATAGGCAGCGCCGCTTCAGCGCCTCGGTCAGCTCGCGCGAGTCGTTCGAGGTGAGGACGACGATCGGCATCGTCGTCGCCGCCACCTGGCCCAGCTCGGGGATCGTGATCTGGAAGTCGGAGAGCAGCTCCAGCAGCATCGCCTCGAACTCCTGGTCGGTCTTGTCGATCTCGTCGATCAGGAGCACGACCGGCTCGGGGCTGGAGATCGCCTGCATCAGCGGCCGGGTCAGCAGGAACTCGGTGCTGAAGATGTCCTCCTGGACGTCGTCCCAGCCGCCCTCGCCGCCGGCCTGGATCCGCAGCAGCTGCTTGCGGTAGTTCCACTCGTACATCGCCTTCGCCTCGTCGAGGCCCTCGTAGCACTGCAGTCGCACCAGCTCGCGGCCGGTGGCGCGGGAGAGCGCCTTCGCCAGCTCGGTCTTGCCGACCCCGGCCGGGCCCTCGACCAGAACCGGCTTGCCGAGTTCCTGGGCGAGGTAGGAGACCAGTGCCGCGGGCTCGTCGGCGAGGTAGCCGACCTTCGCCAGCGCCGCCTTCACATCCGCCACAGAGCCCTCAGTCATGGGGGCGATGATAATCCGGCATCGTGCTCGACCTCTTGCCGCCCCTCGCCGACCTGTTCCCGCACAGCCCCGGCCCCTACATCGCGCTGATGCTCGCGGGCTTCGTGATCGGCATCGTCGGGCACGTCTTCAAGGCCAAGTGGCTGGTCGCCGCCGGCGTCGCCCTGATCTTCCTCGGCGCCCTGCTCTTCCCCCTCCTCGCCAACGTCACCAGCGAGAACCGACCGGCGCCGATCGAAGAATCGCGCGGCGACGCGGGCTGAGCTAGGGCCGGCTTTTACTTTGGCCAACTTTTTTGATTAAAGTGAATTTGGTCATGCACCGGATCCGCGTCTCGCTCATCCTCACCGCGCTGTGTCTTGCCGCGGTGGCCCTCGCCGCCTGCGGCGGCGGCAGCAAGGATCCCCAACAGGTTCTCGAAAGCGCCACTTTCGAAGGGATCGAAAGCGCCGCCTTCGACGGGACGCTGGAAATCGAGTCCAAGGGCAGTCAGGGCGGGCATCTCGACGTCCGCCTCTCCGGCCGCGCCCAGGCCGAAGAAGGCGTCGAAGTCACCGCCAAGGTCGACGGCAGCGCCCGGGGCAAGCCGGTCGATCTCGAAGGCGGCCTCACCCTGTTCGCCAATCGCGGCTTCGTCAACTACCGGGGCACGGAGTACGAAGTCGATCCCAACAACTACGGCATCGCCAAACCACTCTTCTTTCCGGCTCTGGCCGAAAAAGGGGGCGCCGAAATCCGCGAATGCCGGCGGGCGGCCGCCGGGATCGAGGTCGGTGACCTGCTCGACAACCTGAGCGACGAGGGCAGCGTCGAGGTCGCCGATACCGAGACGACCGGGATCAGCGGTGAGCTCGACGTCGCGGCCGCGGTCGAAGCCTTCATCGGCTTCGTCGAAGACCCCGCCTGCAGTACCCAGTTCGAAGCGCTGTCGCCGTTCGCGCTCTACCAAGTCCGCCTGCTCGGCGAAGAACTCACCGCCTCCGCGGAAAAGTCCACGGTTCACGTCTACGTCGGCGACGACGGCATCGTCCGCAAATTCAGCGCCGAGTTCCGCGGTGTTCCGGGCGCCGGGCGAGCGCCGGTCACGGTCGACATCGAACTTACCCTGAGCGAAATCAACGAGGAACAGAAGATCGCGGTGCCGGCGCACGCGAAGCCGATCTTCACCCTGCTCGGGAAGCTGGGTGTGAGCCCGTTCGAATTCCTCAGCTGGGTCGACGGCGGCGAAGGGGTGCGCAAGCTGGGGGAAAGCGTCGCCGCCGACGCCTTCCCGTAGCTCTACGATCGCCGGATGGGACACCTCGACGAGGTCGACCTCAGCCTCGCGCTCAGCCGCAAGGAGGAAGAGCGTGAGCTCGAGGATGCCTGGGAGCGCCTGGCGCAGCTGCGCCTCACGCTCGGCGGGCTGATCGGGCCGAAAGAGCTGGGCCCGCCCCTCTGCGTCGTCTTCGAGGGCTGGGACGCCTCCGGCAAGGGCGGCGCGATCAAGCGGCTGGTGACGCCACTCGACCCTCGCCACGTCCGCGTCGCCCAGTTCGCGGCGCCGAGCCCCGACGAGGCTCGCCACCACTTCCTCGGTCGCTTCTGGCCGGCGCTGCCGGGCTGGGGCGGGATGACCGTCTACGACCGTTCCTGGTACGGCCGGGTGCTGGTCGAGCGGGTCGAGGGCTACGCCACGCCGGAGCAATGGCGCCGCGGCTACGAGGAGATCGTCGCCTTCGAGCACGGGCTGGCGGAGGAGGGGGCGATCATCGTCAAGTTCTGGCTTCACATCTCTCCCAAGGAGCAGCTGAAGCGCTTTGAAGCCCGCGCCGGCGACCCGCTCAAGACCTGGAAGCTGACCGACGAAGACTGGGAGAACCGCGAGAAACGCCCCGAGTACGAGGAGGCGGTCGAGGAGATGCTCGACCGCACCGACCGCCGCCGGGCGCGCTGGCGTCTGATCGCGGCCGAGTCCAAGCGCTACGCCCGGGTCGAGGTGTTGCGGGTCGTGATCGAGGAAATCGAAGCCGGGATGCGGCGCTGGGGACAGGAGCCGCCGCCACCGCCCTAGAATCCGTGACCCGATCCGCCACCCGATCATGAGGAGCTCTATCCCTTGAGCCGTTTCCGCATTCTCGCTCTGCTCGCCGCCCTGGCCGCTCTCGCCACCGCCTTCGCCGCCTGCGGCGGCAGCGACAAGAGCAGCGAAGACCCCCAGCAGGTTCTCGACAGCGCCACCTTCGCAGGGGTGAAGAGCGGCAGCATCGATCTCTCGCTCGGGGTCGAGTCCGAAGGCGACGAAGGCGGCGACCTCGCCGTCAAGCTCTCCGGTCCTTTCCAGGGCGCCGACAACGGCGACCTGCCCGAACTGGCGATGACCGCCAGCGCCAAGGGCTCCGCCAACGGCGAAAAGATCGATTTCGACGGCGGTCTGACGCTGCTTCCCGACCGCGCCTACGTGAACTACGAAGGGACCGAGTACGAAGTCGACCCGACCACCTTCGGCTTCGTCAAGTCGGGCTTCGAACAGGCTCAGCAGCAGGGTGGCGGTTCCGAAGAAAACCCGGCCGACGTCAGTGCCTGTCAGGAAGCGGCGACCGGCCTCAAGGTCGGCGATTTCGCCGAAAACCTCAGCAACGAAGGCAGCGCCGACGTCGACGGCACCAGCACCACCAAGGTCAGCGGCGACCTCGACGTCGGGGCCGCGATCGACGCGATCATCAAGCTGACCGAAAACCCCGCCTGCAGCAGCCAGCTCGAAGCGGCCGGCCCGCTGCCGATCGGCGAACTGGAAAAGGCCAAAGGCGAACTGACCAGCGCGGTCAAGTCGGCCCACGTCGAGGTCTACGTCGGCGACGACGACATCATCCGCAAGCTCGCCGCCGAACTGACGATCGAACCGAAGGGCAGCAGCAAGGAAAAGGTCGAAGTCGAATTCGAACTCTCGCTCAGCGGCGTCAACGAAGAACAGGACATCTCCGCTCCGGCCAACGCCAAGCCACTGGAAGGGCTGTTCCAGAAGCTCAACGTCAACCCGATCGAACTGCTCGAAGGGGCCAGCAGCGGCGAAGGGCTCGGCAACCTGCTGGAAGGCGTCACCGGCGCTGGCTCTTCATCCGGCAGCGGCTCTTCATCGGGCAGCTCGTCGGAAAGCTCCGGTGGCGGTGAAGCGGGCCAGCAGGCCTACCTCAACTGCCTCAAGGGCGCGCAGACGCCGGCTGACCTGCAGCAGTGCGCCGGCCTGATCCAGTAGGGCTCACCTATATCCACCCCCAACCCCAACCGCCCGCGGCTCGACGCGTCCTTCCTGCGCACGCCGCAGGGGTATCCCTACCTGCTGGCGCCGTTGATCCCGATCGCGGTGGTGCTCGAGGTCCTCGGCGCCCCGGCGACGATCGTCTTCGCCACCTCGGCGCTCGGGATCGTCCCCACGGCGGCGCTGATGGGCCGGGCGACGGAGGAGCTGGCAGCCCGCGCCGGCCCCGGCATCGGCGGCCTGCTCAACGTCACCTTCGGCAACGCGCCGGAGCTGATCATTGCCCTCTTCGCGCTCAACAAGGGCCTGCAGGAGGTGGTCAAGGCCTCGATCGTGGGCTCGATCATCGGCAACATCCTGCTGGTCATGGGCGCGGCGATGCTGGCCGGCGGCATTGGCCGCACCAAGCAGACCTTCAGCCGCACCAGCGCCGGAATTCAGACCTCGATGCTGATGCTGGCGGCGGCGGCGCTGATCATGCCGGCGATCTTCGAGCTGGTCGAGGGCAAGGGCCTACCCGCCCCGGGCGCCCAGGCGATCCACTATGGCGGCACCGTCGAGCACCTCTCGCTGGCGGTCGCCGTCGTCCTCATCGTCACCTACGTAGTCGGCCTCTTCTTCTCGCTGAAGACCCACCGCGACCTCTTCAACCCCGAGTACGAGGACGAGGACAGCTGGGGCTGGTCGACCCGGACCTCGATCGTCGCCCTGGCGATCGCCGGCGTCCTCGTCGGGGTGATGTCGGAGGTGCTGGTCGGCTCGATCACCGAGGCCTCGAAGTCGGTCGGCCTCTCCGAGTTCTTCATCGGCGTGATCGTCGTCGCGATCGTCGGCAACGCGGCCGAGCACTGGGTCGCGGTCCTGGTCGCGATGAAGAACAAGATGGACCTGGCCGTCAACATCGCGATCGGCTCCAGCGCCCAGGTCGCCCTCTTCGTCGCCCCTGTCCTCGTTCTCGCCTCCTTCTTCATCGGCCCCTACCCGCTGGCCCTGGTCTTCAACGGTTTTGAGCTGGGGGCGATCCTGCTGGCGATCGTGATCGCCAATCAGGTGACCCAGGACGGAGAGTCCACCTGGTTCGAGGGAGTGCAGCTGTTGGCGATCTACTTCGTGTTTGGACTTGCCTTCTACTTTGCGTGAGGGGAGTCCCGGGTGGGACTCGCCTGCGCGAACGGCGGGAGGCTTGGCGAGTCCCACCCGGGACTCCGTAAACAGTGGGTAGCCTGCCTAGATGGAAGTAGTTCTCCTCGCTGTCAGCTTCGCTGTGGTGCTGGCCGGTGCGTTGCTGTTCACCAACGCGGTGGAGTGGATCGGGCATCGGCTGAAGCTGGGGGAGGGGGCCGTCGGGAGCATCCTGGCGGCGGTGGGGACGGCGATGCCGGAGACGTTGATCGCGATCGTGGCGTTGTTGAGCGTCGACGCGGGGTCGGAAGACGTCGCGATCGGGGCGATCGTGGGGGCGCCGTTTCTGTTGGCGACGCTGGCGATGGGGTTGGTCGGGCTCTTCGCCTACCTCTACCGGCACAAGCGCGAACAGGGGGTGCGGCTCGACGTTCACCGGCCCACGCTGGAGCGCGACCTGACCTTCTTCCTCGTCCTCTTCACGATCGCCGGGTTGCTCTCCTGGGGACCGCCGGCGCCGCTGCGGATCGCGGTCGGAGTCGGCTTCCTCGTCGCTTACCTGTTCTACGTCCGTCTCACCCTGCGCGGTGGCGGCGAGGTGCAGGGGGAGGAGACGCTGAACCCGCTGATCTTCGAGCGCCGCCCCGAGCGCCGCCCCGAGCGCCGCGAAGACCCCGCCCTCTCACTCTGCGTGATCCAGCTCCTGGTCGGCCTCGGGGCGATGGTCGGCGGCGCCCACCTCTTCGTCGAAGAGCTGCTGAAGATCGCCGACAGCATCGGCGTCGAGGCCCTGGTGCTGGCGCTGATCCTGGCGCCGCTGGCGACCGAGCTGCCGGAGAAGGTGAACAGCTTCTTCTGGGTCCGCGAAGGCAAGGACGCGCTGGCGCTCGGCAACATCACCGGGGCGATGGTCTTCCAGTCGATGATCCCGGTCGGGATCGGCCTGATCTTCACCGACTGGGACCTCAGCGGCAACGCGATCCTCTCGATCGCCCTCGGCCTCGCCGGCGGCCTCCTCGCTTACGAGAGCCTCCACCTCTCCCGCCGCTTCAAACTCCCCGCCGTGATCGGCTGGTTCGCCCTCTACGCCTCTTTCATCGCGGTCGTCGCCCTCAGCGCCTGACCCCACTCTGCGCGTGGCAATGGGTCCCAGGTGGGACTCGCCAAGCCTCCCGCTGTTCGCGCAGGCGAGTCCCACCTGGGACCCATCCCCAACTCAGAGTTCGGCGAGAGCCTTGAGCACAAGCGCGTCGTGCTTTTTCGGCTGAACCTTCGGGAAGACCCGAGCGATCTTGCCCTTGGGGTCGACGATGAAGGTCGAGCGCAGCATCCCCATGTACTTCTTGCCGTACATCGACTTCTCGCCCCAGGCGCCGTACTTGTCGGCGACCTTGTGATCGGGGTCGGCCAGCAGCGTGAAGTCGAGCTTCTGGTTGTCGGCGAACTTGCGCAGCGCCTCCGGCTGGTCGGGGGAGATCCCCAGCACCCGCGCGCCCAGCTCGCGGTACTCGGCGCCGCGGTCGCGGATGCCGCAGGCCTGGGTCGTGCATCCCGGCGTTTCCGCCCGCGGGTAGAAGTAGACGACGACCTTCTCGCCCTTGAGGTCGGTCAGCTTGACCTTGTTGCCGTCCTGGTCGGGCAGCGTGAAGGCGGGTGCCTTGTCGCCGGGTTCGAGCATCGGCTGCCGCTCAGTCCTCGCGGCCAGGCTCCTGGCCGTCCTCGCCCTCGTCGAGCTCCTCGTCGCCCTGTTCGAGCGCGGTTTCGGAGACGGAGCCAGTCGAGCCGGGGTGGTAGTGGGTCTGGAAGGCCTCGAGCACGCGGTCGCGCCCGTCCTCGTCGATCGGGATCTCGTCCGAGACCCGCACCCAGTCCGCTCCCTCGTAGGCCTCCATGTTGAAGACCTCCTGGTCGATCGAGGCGGAATCGTCGACCACGACGACGACCTCGGTCTGGGGGTTGAAGTAGGTCCCGGGCTGGACCAGCAGCTGCTCGACCTCGTAGAGATTGTCCTCGGCGCTCGCCATCAGGGCGATCCTACGAAATCTTCGAGCTGCCGTTCGGTCTCGGCCTCGACGTCGAGCGGCTCCAGCCCCTTGCGCATCCGCCGTTCGTTGCGGCTGACGACGAGCTGGCGGACCTCTGTCCGCAGCTCCGCGTCCTGGCGAGCGCCGGCGCTGGGTGTCTCGTCCGGCGCCGCCAGCAGCCGTGTCGCCTCGGCCTCGACGTCGAGCGGCGGCTCGCCGCGGCGCTCGAGCCGGCTCGCTTTCGCCTCCAGCATCTGCCGCACCTCCGCTGCCTGGATCGCCGGATCGACGGGTGCGGTGGGGCGGCCGGGAAGGCGCGAGGGCGGCAGCTGCTGTTCGATCGCGAAAGGGCCCTTGCCGACTGAATCCCAGCCGCCGGCGAGGCGCCGCAACAGCAGGCCGACGACCGGGGCGAAGACGCCGGTGAAGAGCAGCACCACGAGGCTCTTTCCGGCTGGGGACATCGCGAGTACGAAATCCATCGCAAACAAGGTTAAACCGCCCATGGGGCCTGGCCTATTCGCTAATCTTCGGCTTGGTTGACTGACCAGTCAATCGGCGGAACGCTCGCCCCGGCGGCAGCGCTCCAGAGCAAGACTTCAAGCGACTAAAAGGAGCCCCGACCGGTGGTTGACTTCACCCTGACCGACGAACAGAAGGACCTGCAGGAGCTGGCCCACAGCTTTGCCGAGAAAGACATGCGCAATGTCGCCTGGGAGCTGGACAAGGACGGCACCTGGCCCCAGGACGTGATCGACAAGGCCTGGGAGGTCGGGTTGATGAACACCCACATCCCCGAGGCCTACGGCGGTCCCGGCCTCGACTACCTCTCCGGCTGCCTGATCGAGGAGGAGTTCGGCTGGGGCTGCTCCGGCATCGGCACCTCACTGGCCGCCAACGGCCTCGCCTCCGCCCCGATCACCCTCGGCGGCTCCGAGGAGACGAAGAAGAAGTACCTGGGGATGCTGAGCGAAAGCCCGAAGCTGGCCTCCTTCTGCCTGACCGAGCCGGACGCCGGCTCCGATGTCAGCGGGATGAAGACCAAGGCCGTGAAGAACGGCGACAAGTACGTCATCAGCGGCTCCAAGTGTTTCATCACCAACGGCACCTACGCCGACTACTTCACGGTCTTCGCCAAGACCGATCCTGAGGCCGGTCACCGTGGGATCAGCGCCTTCGTCGTCGACGCCGACCTCCCCGGGGTCAGCGTTGACAAGAAGGAGGACAAGATGGGCCAGCGGGCGTCCAACACCGCGACCATCTCCTTCGACGAAGTCGAGATCCCGGCCGAGAACCTCCTCGGCGAGGAAAACAAGGGCTTCAAACTGGCGATGATGACCCTCGACCGGACCCGTCCCGGCGTCTCGGCGATGGCTGTCGGCATCGGCCGCGCGGCGCTCGAGTACGCCACCGACTACTCCAAGGAAAGGGTCCAGTTCGGCGTCCCGATCGCGATGCACCAGGCGATCCAGTTCATGATCGCCGACATGGCGACCAAGGTCGAGGCGGCTCGCCTGCTGACCTGGAACTCGGCCTTCCTGCTCGACCAGGGAGTCCGCAACAGCAAGGTCTCCTCGATGGCCAAGCGCTTCGCCGCCGACTCGGCGATGGAGATCGCGGTCGATGCCGTCCAGGTCTACGGCGGCTATGGCTTCATCAAGGAGTACCCGGTCGAGAAGCTGATGCGCGACGCCAAGATCATGCAGCTCTACGAGGGCACCAGCCAGATTCAGCGCCTGGTGATCGCCAAAGAAGTCCTCTTGCCGCGCCCGGTCGGCGAGCCGACGCCCGAGGCCGAGGCGAAGGCCACGAAAGCGGCCGAGAGCAGCCAGTCCGAACAGGCAGCCGCTACGGTCTGAGCATGGACGTTTCCGAACGCGCCGCTGTTGGAAAGGCGGCGCGTTCGGGGGCACCTCGTTCCTCCCATGGCGAGTGGGAGGCAGCGGGGGAG
>DASYJK010000168.1:0-10532 GCA_035996525.1 Solirubrobacterales bacterium | reverse complement strand
TACGGCCAGATCGACTTCGCCGCCAGCGTCGGCAAGGGCCGCCACTACGCGGTCGCCTCGCCGGAATGGGCCGACAAGCCCTACGGCTTCGCCAACTTCCTCCGCGCCGCCCGCTTCATCAACTCGCTCTACAACGGCAAGATCCTGTCCAAGCAGGTCAGCGCCGCCGGCGCCTTCGACTACGTCACCTACCGGGTCCGCCTCTCGCGGCAGACCGAGACCGGCATGTACAAGATGGCCGGCAACCGGGCCAAGGGCGCGACCCGCGCCCACAAGACCGGCTTCGTGCTGCCGAGCCAGAACGAGTGGATCAAGGCCGCCTACTACGAACCGAACGGCGGCGGCACCTACTCCTACTGGAAGTACCCGACCAACCCCGGCGTCTTCGGCCAGGGTCAGTCCGACGCTCCGATGACGACCACGCTGAACCCGAAGAACGGCGACGTCACTAACGCCGGCACGCAGCCGCTGGCCACCTTCCGCGCCGAAGGTGCCGCGGTCCCGAGCTGGTGCCCGCCGCTCTACTCGGCCGAAGCTTGCACGACCAAGAACCCCTTCGGGATGCCGCCGGTGGCCTACGAAAAAGCCTTCCAGGGCAGCCTCAGCACGGTTGGCCAAGCGCTGACCACCTCACCCTGGGGCACGCTCGACCAGGGCGGAAACGCGGTCGAGTGGACCGATACGATCGCGCCCGCTCCGACCGGCTCCGGCAAGGGCAAAGTCTGGCGCCGGCTGCACGGCGGCATCGCCAACTCCACCGCCTACCAGCTCTGGATCTCGGCGGTCGGCCTGCAGCCGCAGGACAACTCGTTTGGGACCGCCACCTACCCGTGGCTCGGCTTCCGCATCGGCGCCATCGGCAACCTCAAGGCCGGCAAGTAGCAGAGCCCTGAGCTCGCGGCCAGGCGCTCAGGCGCCTGGCCGCGGCTCGCTATTTCAGCGGCTGCAGGCGGGTCTTTTCGACCCGGGCGAGTTTGCGTTTGAGCCGCTGGAACTGCTTCTCCTCGGTGGCGGACCGTTCGTAGTCCTTGAAGGCAAGGTTGGTCTTCTCCAGCGGGTCTTCCTTGAGGTCGTACATCTCCCACTGCGGCCGTTTCTTGTGTTCGATGTCGTGGTACTTGGCGATCTTCCAGCGCCCTTCGCGGATGCTGACGATGTGGTTCGGAGGTTTCGGATACGGGCCGTGGGCCTGGCCGGACTGGAAGTCGTCGTAGCTGAAGACGACGTAGTCCTGGGCCGACTTGTTGGCCGAGGGACGGAGGATCAGCGAGGAGTAGTCGACGCCCTGCCACTTGGCCCGGGCGCTTTTCGGTGCCGCCGCCAGGCTTGCCAGCGTCGGCAGGAAGTCGACGTGGGAGACCAGCGCGTCGGTCTGCAGCGGCTTCGGGAATAGCTTCGGGTTCGAGTAGACGAGCGGGATCCGCGTCGCCTCCTCGTAGACGTTGAAGTTCTTCTGCCGCATGCCGCCGTGGGTCAGGCCCATCTCGCCGTGGTCGGCGCTGCGAATGATCAGGGTGTCGTCGTAGAGCCCGGTTTCTTCGAGCTTGTCGAGGACGTTGACCAGGTAGTTGTCGGAGGAGCGCATCAGGTTGCCGTAGAAGTTCAGGTAGTTCCGTTTTTCCTTCGGCGTCTTCAGTTTTCCGGTGAGGTTGAAGATGCGGAGGAATTCGGCCTGGACCGAGGGCTTGGTTTCGAGGTCTTCGGCGACGGTCTCCGGCAGGTGGATGTCACCTTCCAGCCAGGAGGCGTCGTAGTCGTCTTCTTCGAAGCCCGAGCCCGGGTAGAAGAGGACGTCGTGCGGGTTGACCAGCGAGATCACCATGAAGAAGGGCTGCTGTTGGGCGGCGGTCGAGCCGAGGTACTGCATCGCTCCCTCCGAGGCCCCGGTGCCGATCGATTCCATGAAGCGGCCGTCGTTGTTGACGCTGCCGCCGCCGGCCTCGGGCACGGTCTGGTTGGCGCCGGCGTCCGGCGGATCCCAGCGCAGGAAGCCGTACTTTTCGAGGTCGGCGGGAACGGCTTCGGAGCCGGCCGGTTTCGAGCAGTGCCACTTGCCCTTGTAGACGACGTTGTAGCCCGCCGCCTTCATCACCGTGGCCAGGTTCTTCAGTTCCGTCGGCAGGTTCACCTGCGGGTATTCGGAGGCCGGCATGTCTTCCTCGAGCGTGTACTTGACCCCGTGCTGGGCGGGGAAGTAGCCGCTCATCAGGGTCGAACGGGCGGGGGAGCACATGCAGGCGTTCGTGAAGGCGCGTTCGAAGCTGAGCCCGTGCCGCCGCAGCCGCCGCATCCCCGGCAGGTTCTGGCGCATCCAGTTGGGCGGGAAGTGCTGAATCGCCCGTTCCTGGTCGGTGAGGAAGAGAATGATGTTCTTGCCGGCGACGTCGTTGCCCTTGCCTTTGATCGCCGCCAGCGCCTGCTCGACCCCGGTGCCCTGGGAGAGCAGCAGCGCCCCGGCGGCGGTCGCGCCGGATCCGAGCAGCTGCTTGCGGGTCAGCCCGCCCTTCTCATTACCTGACTCGTCCATGTGTTCCTCTCAGTTGGCCTGCGTGGGGCCATGTGGTTGCCGGGTGACTCTGCGGAAGATCGCGATCGCGTTGCTCTTCTCCGCGGCCGCGTAGAGATAGGTGCCGCTGACATCGAGCACGAGCGAGCCGAGGCCGCTCAGTCCGCGGGCGCCGGCGCACTCCGGGAGGGTCCCGAGGCAGCCGCGCCGCAGCGGCTTCTGGGCGATCGTGCCGGAGCGCCGGTTGCGGTTGAAGACGGCGATCGTGCCGGGCGCGTAGGAGGCGGCGTAGACGCTGGCGCCGTCGGGGGAGACGGCGATCCCCTCGGGGCTGTCGACGGCGCGGCCGAAGGAGCAGCCGGCGGCGCGCATGAAGACGAGGCAGCCGCCGGTGCCGGGCTTCTGCGTCAGCAGGCCGCTTTGGCGGGTGCGGGTGAAGGAGGTGACGCTCTGGTTGAACAGCGAGCTGACGTAGACGTCTTTTTCGTTGGCGCTGACCGTGACCGCGTCGGCGCCGTTCAGCTCGGTCCCCGTGGCGCAGCCGGCCAACGGCGCGCTGACGACGCAGCCGCTGCCGTTGGTGGCCTGGGTCAAGCCGCCGGTCGTGGGGTCGCGGTTGAGGATCGCGATGCCCTGGGAGGTCGCGGCGCCGGCGTAGACGCTGCGGCCGTCGGGGCTGATCGCCATCCCCTCCACGCCTTCGAGGGCGAGTCCGGTGGCACAGCCGCTGCCGGCGGCGGCGGCGATGCAGCCGGCGTTGCCGGCGAGCTGGGCCAGGGTGCCGGTGCTGGGGTCACGGTTGAAGGCGGCGATCGCGTTGCCGGGGAAGGAGCCGACGTAGACGCTCTTGTTGTCGGGGCTGACCGCGATCACGTCGGGGCCACCGAGGCCGCGCCCGATGACGCAGCCGGGGAGCGATACGCGGGCCACGCAGCCGCTGCCGTCGAAGGGCTGGGTGAGGGCGCCGGTCTTGCGGTTGCGATGGAAGACGGTGACGGCCTCGCTGTTGAAGGAGGTGGCGTAGACGTTGCCGCCGTCGGGGCTGACCGCGACCGAGTTGGGCCCGTCGAGCCCGATCGCCGGCGCGCAGCCGCCGGCGCCGTCGAGCCCGATGCAGCCGCCCCTGCCCGGGGCCTGGCGCAGGGTCCCGTCGCGCGGATTGCGGCTGAAGATCGCGATCGCGTCGCTGCCAGAGGAGGCGACGTAGAGGTTCTTGCCGTCGGGGCTGAGGGCGAGGGCGCGGGAGCCGAGCAGGGGGGCGGGTGCCTTCAGCGCCCGGGCGGAGCCGCACCCTTTCTGGCGGGTCGAGCGGTCGACCAGGCAGCCCTTCGTTCCCGCGAGCTGCACCAGCATTCCCACCGTCTTCGCCCGCTTGCCGCTGGGCTGCGGCTGTGGGGCGGCGAGCGCCGTGGTCGCGAGGGTGATCGCTGCGAAAGCGGCCAGGGCGCCGAGCGCCAGGGGTCGAGAATTCCGAGGGGGATTGAGAGCACGCATGAGAGATGGCTCCCCACGCGTGATCGCCCGCCCGCGGGAGGCTCGGGGCGAGCATAGCCCCAGCCTCGGCGGCTGCCGGCGTCAGCGACGGCCGTTGCGGGGGTGCCTGGCGGCGCACTTCGACCTGACCTTGGTCGACTTGGCGCCGCGTCCCTTGCAGCTGCTCTTCGTGCTCTTGCCGGGCTTGCCCTTGGGCCCTCTGGCACCGGTCTTGCCGGTTGCTCCGGTGGCGCCGGTCTGGCCCTGCGGCCCGGGAGCGCCGGCGGGGCCCTGCGGTCCCGCTGCCCCCGGGGTCCCTTGCGGTCCGGCCGGGCCCTGCGGGCCCGCGGCGGCGGGAAGGACCGCCGGCGATGGGGCGGAGGCGATGGTCTGCGTCCCGACCGCGTTGGTCGCCGTCACTTCGCAGGCGAGGGCGCTGCCCACGTCGGTTTCGACCGGGACGTAGACGGACTGGGTCTCGCCGCCGATCGCGATTCCGCCCCGCAACCACTGGTAGCCGAGCGCATCGCTGTTCTGAAAGCCGCCGGTCAGGCAGCTGATCGGCACCCCGACCCGGGCCTGGTTGGTCAGCTGCACGGTCCCGTTCGGCACCGTCATCCCTTCCCCGGTCAGCGAGGAGGTGGTGATCGGGCCGGGGGTGTTCGTGATCAGGAAGATCGAGGCGTTGCGTTCGCCCGCTTTGGTCGGGGAGAAGCCGACGGTGACTTCGCATTCCTCGCCCGGGGCGATCTGCTGCTGACTGCAGCCGTCGTTGCTGAGCGGAAAGGTCAGGGGGGTCCCGGAGATGATCAGCAGCTGCTGGATCTGCAGCGGGAAATCGCCCTCGTTGGCAATGGTCACCTGCTGGGGCGTCGCCGAGGAGCCGACTTTGACCACCCCGAAGTCGACTTCTCCCGGCGTGATCGTGGCTTTGGGCCCGGCAAGGGCTTCGCCCGTGAGCGGCACGACGATCGGGTCGACGCTGCCGCTGTTGGGGATTTCCAGCTGGGCGCTGAAGGTGCCGGGACCGCTGGGGTTGAACCCGACCGAGATGCCACAGCCCTGGCCGGGCTGGATGAAGTTGCCGTTGCAGTTGTTGCCGTTGACGCTGAAGCTGCTCGCGTCGGTGCCGGAGATCGTCGGGCTGCCGCCGAGGACCGTGAAGCTCGAGGGGTTGAAGACGTTGACCCCCTGCTGCTGGCCGCCGTAGTAGTAGGGCTCGGTGTTGAAGCTCGGGGTGCTGGCTTCGATGGTTCCGGTGGAGCCGGTGCCGCTGGCGCCGATCGTCAGTTCGCGGCCTTCGACCGAGTCGTTGTAGGCGATCGTCACGTTCGCGCTCGCGGCCCCGACGGCGGTCGGGCGAAGTGGACCATCAGATTGCACGAGGAGCTGGGCCCGAGGGTCGGATTGTCGTCGCATTCCGAGCCGCCGCCGTCGATCGCGAATGGCGGCGCCACGCTGACGCCTTCGATCGTCACGTTTTCGTCGCCGTTGTTGGTGATCTTCGCCGACAGCGTCGTGGCGGGGTCATGGATCCCCGTGTTCGGGAATTCCAGCGTCGCCGTGTCGGATTCGAGATTGCCGGCCGCGGCGGCGAAGGCGGGTACGGCGGCTAACAGGGTGAGCGCTGTGAGGAGCCCGGTGGCGAGACGGCGAGCGGAGGTCATATAGAGCGGTGATCCCTTCGGCAGAGGTTCGGCGACAAGCGGTCTCATCGACCCCGGTGGGCCTCGCCGATAGAGCAAAAGGGAATTTTGTACGGTCCGGCCTGCCCCGGCTCGCGCCCCGGCCGTGGCGTCCAAGTTGCTCAGAACTCGACTGAACACTCCGCAAGTGCCGGTTTCAGGGACCCAGATGCTCGACCCTGAAGCCGTACTCGCCGCGCAGGCGTGCCGCGATCAGCCAGCGGTGGCAGGCCGGGGCGTCGCGCTCGACGCAGAGCAGCGCCGCCTTGCTGGTGCCGATCCACTTCACCAGCGGATCGAGGTCGGCGGGGTCGAGGACCTGCTCCTTATAGAGACGGGTGTACTCGGGGGCGAGGACCGTGCGGGTGCGCTTGCCCTCGCCGCGGCGGTCGTCCTCGCGGTACTGCAGCTGCCGCATCGCGGTGGTCGGCGCCAGCTCCTTCAGGTGGGAGTAACCGATGCCCGCCTCCGCCAGCGCCGCCTGCAGCCGGCCGGCGTTGGCCCAGGCGTACTCGCTGCCGCGCACGCCCCGGCGCTGTCGCACGTCGAGGATCAGGTCGATCCCGGCGGCGTCGAGCGTCGCGAGGAAGGACTCGCGGTCGAATCCGTAGACGCCGATCGTCGCGATCGCGGCCACGACAGCTCCCGCCTCAGCCCACCTGCTCGGTCGGCCGGATCAGGATCTCGTTCAGGGAGACGTGCCAGGGACGGGTCACCGCGTAGGCGATCGCGTCGGCGATGTCGTCGGCCTGCAGCATCTCCATGTCGGCGAAGCGCTCGCGGGTTTTCTCCCTGATCCCGTCGCGGATGTGGTCGGAGAGCTCGGTGTCGACGGCGCCGGGCTCGATGATCGTCGAGCGCACCTTGCGGCTGGCGAACTCCTGGCGGAAGGACTCGCTGAAGGCGCCGACGCCGTGCTTGGTCAGGTTGTAGACGCCGGAGCCGGAGCGGGCGATGCGGCCGGCTACGGAGCTGATGTTGACCAGGTCGGCGCAGCCGCGCGCGGAGTCGGCGGCCGCGGCCAGCAGGTGGGGAAGGGCGGCGTGGGTGGTGTTGATCAGGCCCTTGAGGTTGAGGTCGATCATCCGGTGCCACTCCTCGGTCGGCGCGTCCTCGATCGGCCCCAGCAGCATCTGGCCGGCGTTGTTGACGACGATGTCGAGCCGGCCCAGCTCGGCGACGGTGCGCTCGACCGCGCCGATCGCCTGGTCCTGGTCGGTGATGTCGGACTCGATCGCCAGGGCGGTGTGGCCCTCGCCGCCGAGCTCGCTTGCCAGCTTCTCCAGCCGCTCGAGGCGGCGGGCGGCAACCGCGACTTTGGCGCCCTGGGCGGCCAGCGCCCGCGCGGTCGCCTCGCCGATGCCGCTGCTGGCGCCGGTCACCAGCGCCACGGTCCCGTCAAGTGAGGTCGTCATCCGGAGCTTCCTTTCGTCGTTTTCGGGTCGCAGCTACCCCGTCCGGCGATTTCCCTACCCGCTGATGGCGTCGCCGGCCTCGTCTCCTCCACGATCTGGGAGCTCTGGTGTGAGAAAAACCAACCTCGCCAGCAATATCAGCGGCGGCAGCCTCAGCGCGACCCTGCTGGCGCCGCGGAAAGGGCCAGCGCCGCGGCACTGAGGTGCAGCTCTTCGACGCGGCGGCGCTGGCCGGCGGCGCGCTCGGCCAGCTGAGCGAAGTCGAGCCCGTCCTGGCGCCGGCCGAGGCTGTTCTCGAGCGCCGACCAGAGCCGCATCTGCCCGGTCAGGCCGATGTACAACAGCTCCAGCTCGACCAGGCGGCTGAGCGGGGCGTAGCCGGTCAGCTGGCCGTTGAGCTTGGAGCGGCCCAGCTTCTCGCCGAGCCAGGCGCCGGCCGGCTTGAGGCGATGGCGGGAAACTCCCAGCTGTTTCATCGTTGCTTTGAGGGTCTCGCGATCGGCTTCGATCTCGGCGCAGAGTTGCGCGATCGGGGGGCCGAAGCTCTGGTCGTCGGCGTTGTTGGATCGCAGTCGTCGCGCCAGCTCCACGCCTATGGTCGCCCCGGCCAGATGGTCGTTCATATAGATGGAAAGAGGGTCCTTCACGCTGTGCTGCTCCTTGTATTTGATCCGATCCGGGTCTCGGCCGCCGAAGAAGTGGCGGGCGGCTGGCCTCAATGGTTACCCCGCCACGTGGTTCCGCAATCGGCGAACACCAAAGGCTTCCCAGATCGACCCCCGGGCGATCATCCGCACCAGCAGGCACGCCGCGGCGTCGCTGACCTTGACCTACTTCGCCTCGAAGCAGCGCGGGTTCTCGAGGCAGTACCAGTTGATCCCCGAGCAGCGACCCTCACAACCGGCGAACTGTCGTGACGCCACCGAGGCGGAGTCGAGGTTGACCAGGTCGAGCCGGTCGGGGTGGCGCAGGAACTCGGTCGGGCTCGACAGCCGGTCGCGCTCCCAGCTACGGACCCCGGCCAGATGCACACCCTCGAGTGAGACATCGACCACGTACTGGCGACCATCCAGCTCGGGCGGATGGACCAGCTCGAACGGGGGCCAGCGCCGGCGCCGGGCGCGGGCCCGGACCTCGATCGTCTGGCCGACCATCGCCTTGGCCTGGCCTGCCTGGAAGACCGCCGCGGCGGTCGCGGACAGGTAGGTGGCAAAGATGCCCATGACCAGACCGCCAAGGAATTTGGCACCCGTGCTTGCGCCGACGAGGTCGCCGATCACCGCCGCTATCGCCCAGCCCACCATGAACCTGAAGACCAGCGTGCCGACGATCCGATGGATGTACCACCACCTGGTCACCTCCTTCCAGCTGTGCGGAAAAGGAAAGTCGGGATCGGCCTTCTGGCATGGCCTTGCTCCCAATTGGCCACTGATCCTCGGCAGGATCACGTACCAGTCGACGAGGCTGGAGGCGTAGATCGCCGTCGCGGCGACCGACAGGTAGGAGATGGCGACGCACGCGGTCACCGCCGCCTGGCCCGACGGCTGGAAAGCAAAGGCGAGGGAGGCGAGGGCGAGCAGCAGCGCCGGGACCAGCGCCGCCCAGGCATCGTTGCTGACGATGCTGTCGAGGCGGCCGCGGTGAGGGGGGACCGATGCGCCCGTCACCACGAGGTCGTGTCGGTAGCGAGCCGCCAGCAATGCCGCCGAAGCGGACGCGAACGCGGCGCAGCAGAGCGCCACCAACGCGCCTCCGAGCAGCGCCGCCGCGGCCAGCAGCGCGCCCAGGGCGATGACCTGGCCGCGAACATAGGGAATCGGGCTCAACCCGACTCACCCTACCGGCGTAAGTGTCACTTTCGGGCTGGTGGTACGGTCGTCGGCGGGAAGTTGGAGAGCTCACACGAACAGGCGAAGACGGTGCTGGTCACCGGCGGCTCGGGTTTTCTCGGCGGCTGGTGCTTGGTCGAGCTGCTGCGGCACGGCTACCGGGTGCGCACGACCGTGCGCGATCCCGGCAAGGAGGCTGAGGTTCGGGCCAGGGTCGGGTCCCAGGTCGACGCCGGCGACCACCTCTCGTTTCTCACCGCCGACCTGGGTGGAGATGACGGTTGGGCGCAGGCCGTGGCCGGCTGCGACTATGTCCTCCACGTTGCCTCGCCCTTCCCGCCGGCGCAGCCGAAGGACCCGGACGAGCTGATCGAGCCGGCGCGGGAGGGGACGCTGCGGGTGTTGCGCGCCGCCCTCGACGCCGGCGTCGAGCGGGTCGTCGTCACCTCTTCGGTCGCCGCCATCCGCGGCGGTGTCACCAGCGCGCCGGCGCCGCTGACCGAGGCCGACTGGACCGACGGCGACAACCCCGCGCTGCAGCCCTACACGCGCTCCAAGGCGCTCGCCGAGCGCGCCGCCTGGGACCTCGCCGCCGAGCGCGGCGAGACCGCGAAGCTGGCGGTCGTCAACCCCGGCGCGATCCTCGGGCCGGTGCTGGGCGACGAGCGCTCGACCTCGCTGGGGATAGTCGAGCGGCTGCTGAAGGGGATGCCGGGGACGCCGCGGATCGGCTTCAGCGTCGTCGACGTCCGCGATGTCGCCGATCTGCAGATCCGGGCGATGACCGCGCCCGAGGCCGGCGGTGAGCGCTTCATCGCGGTGGCCCGCTTCCAGTGGATGGCCGACATCGCGGCGGTCATGCGCGAGCGCCTCGGCCCCGCTGCCGCGAAGGTGCCGGCGCGCGGCGTCCCTAACCTCGTGGTGCGCCTGATGGGGATCTTCGACCCGAGCGTGCGCTCGGTCGCGAAGCAGCTCGGCGAGAAGGTCGAGATGACCAGCGCGAAGGCGGAATCCGTGCTCGGCTGGTCGCCGCGCCCGGTCGAGGAGACGATCGTCGACTGCGCCCGGAGCCTCAGCACCGAGCAAGAGGACTGAGCCGATGGCGACCGTGCTCTGCGTCCTCTACGACGACCCGGTCGACGGCTACCCGCCGTCCTACGCGCGCGACGGGGTCCCGAAGATCGAGCGCTACCCCGACGGCCAGAGCGCGCCGACGCCGGCGGCGATCGACTTCACTCCCGGCGAGCTGCTCGGCAGCGTCTCCGGCGAGCTGGGGCTGCGTGAGCTCGTCGAGTCACGCGGGCACCGGCTGGTCGTCACCAGCGACAAGGACGGCCCCGACTCGGTCTTCGAGCGCGAGCTGCCGGAGGCGGAGATCGTCATCTCCCAGCCCTTCTGGCCGGCCTATCTGACCGCCGAGCGGATCGCCAAGGCGCCGAATCTGAAGCTGGCGCTGACGGCCGGGATCGGCTCCGACCACGTCGACCTCGAGGCGGCGAGTGGGCGCGGCCTGACCGTCGCCGAGGTGACGTACTCGAACAGCATCAGCGTCGCCGAGCACGTGGTGATGATGATCCTCGGCCTGGTCCGCAACTACATCCCCTCCTATCGGCAGGTGGTCGAG
>DASYJK010000167.1:0-3253 GCA_035996525.1 Solirubrobacterales bacterium | reverse complement strand
GATCACGGTGGTGATCAGGGCGATCGCGATCGAGTTGATCAGCGGCCGCAGGAACGGGCTGCCGTCGAGGCCGCCTTCGAACAGGCTCTTGTAGTTGTCGAGGGAGAAGCTGGCGGGGATGAAGCGCTGGTCGACGATCTCGCTCGGCGGCTTCAGCGAGATCGAGATCAGCCACAGCACCGGGATCAGCGCGAACAGCAGGACCAGCACGATGGCGACGCTCCAGCCTGCGTACTCGCGGGTTCCGTGTCTCATCTCAGGCCCCCGGTCTGCCTTCCTCGGCTTTGACGCCGAAGCCCTTGACGAAGATGAACGCGATCACCACGACGAAGAGGAAGATCAGCACCGAGACCGCCGAGCCGAGGCCGAGGTTGAGCCGGTTGATCAGCTGGTTGAAGCCGAGGATCGAGACCGATTCGGTGTTCTGGGCGCCGCGGGTCATGATGAAGATCGAGTCGAAGACGCGGAACGCCTCGAGGGTGCGGAAGAGGACGGCGACGAGGATCGCCGGCTTCATCAGCGGCAAGGTGATCCGGACGAAGCGCTGCCAGGCGGAGGCGCCGTCGACCTTCGCCGCCTCGTAGAGGCCGCCGTCGATCGTCACCAGGCCGGCCAGCAGCAGCAGCGCCATGAACGGCGTCGTTTTCCAGACCTCGGCCATGATGATCACCGCCAGCGAGCTGATGTGGCCGCCGAACCAGTTCATGCCTTCGGGTACCAGCGGCAGGTTGTCGACGAAGCCGGAGTCCGAGGCGAAGGCGAACTGCCAGGCGAAGGCGGCGACCACGGTGATGATCCCGTAGGGGATCAGGACCACGGTGCGGACCGCGCCGCGGGCGAAGATCGCCCGGTGCATGACCATGGCGATCGCCATCCCCAGCACCAGCTCGATCGAGACCGAGACCACCATGATCAGCACCGTGTTGAAGACATCCATCCACCACAGTTCGCTGCTCAGCACCGTGCCGTAGTTGGCGAGGCCGATGAATTCGGTCTGTTCGGGGAAGCGCAGGTCGAGCTTTTGCAGCGAGAGGACGACCGCGTAGCCGACCGGGTAGGCGGTGACGGCCAGCATCGCGATCACCGCCGGCGCACACAGCATCCAGGCCAGTTTGCGTTCCGAGCGGGTGCGGGAGCTGACCCTTGCCGGAGCCCGCTGTGCCGAGGCCTCCATCAGAGCAGCCCTTCCCGCTTCACGGCCTCTTCCAGATTCGACTTCAGTTCTTCATAGAGGCCTTCGGTGTCTTCGGGGTCGATCTTGTCCGGCGGGTGCAGGGTCCGCTGGATCGCCGAGGTGACGTCCTGGTAGGCCGGTGAGGTCGGGCGCGGGCCGGCCGCTTCGACCGATTCCTTGACCAGCTGGGCGAATCCCGGGTACGCCTTCTTGACGACCTTGCCCGAGTAGAGGTTTTCGTGCGAGGGGGGCAGCCCGTCGAGTTCGACCGCGGTCAGCTCGCTCTTTTCGCCGGAGAGGCAGGCGGCCGCTTCGAAGGCCTCCTGCTTGTGGCTCGAGTAGGAGCTGACGGCGAGGTTGAAGCCGCCGAGCGGCGGTTTGGCCGGGTTGCCGTTGACCCGCGGGAACGGCGCCGCGCCCATCTCCTTGTTGATTTCGGGAGCTTCTTCCTTGGCGCTGGCGAAGGCGAAGGTGTAGTTGAGCATGAAGGCCGATTCGCCCGCCTCGAACGCGAGCCGGGCGCTGTCCTCGTTCGAGGTGGAGAGGTTCGGCGCCGCGGCGGAGGATTGGGCGAGGGTGCCGATCACCGCCAGCGCTTCTTCGGTCGGCTTCTGTTCGAGGTCGACCGTTTCCGGGCCGGAGAGGATTTCGGTGCCGGCGCTTTCGATCAGCGCGTTGACCCAGACGGTGTAGCCCTCGTAGCGTTCGGCCTGGACCTGGATCGTGCCGGCTTCCTTCAGCCCTTCCGCCGCTTCGATCGTCTGGTCCCAGGTCTGCGGCGGCTTTTTGACCAGGTCCTTGCGGTACCAGAGCAGTTGGGTATTGGTGTTGAAGGGGGCGGCGTACAGTTCTTTTTCGAAGGTCGCGGTTTCGATCACGCTGGGAAAGACATCCTTCGTCGCCTGCTCTTTGCGCTTCCCCTGCCACGGTTCGATCCAGCCGGCGTTGGCGAATTCGCTGGTCAGGATCACGTCGAGGCCGATCACGTCGATCGAGGAGTCCTTGGCGCCGAGCCGGCGGACCAGCTGTTCGCGCGCCTGGCTGGCGTCGTTGGGGAGAAATTCCGGCGTCACCTCGTAACGACCGTGGGATTCCTTGCTGCAGCGGGCGGCGGTTTCTTCGATCGTGCCGCCGGGCTGGATCGCGACGAAGAAGGTGAGCTTGGTCGGGCCCGATTCGGAGCCGCCACAGGCGGCGAGGACCGCGCTCATGAGGATCGCGGCGGCCACAGCGGCCAGGGCCAAGACGGCCCGTCGGGGTGTCAAGTCCTCTCCTCCATTTACGCACCGCCGCACTAGGACCGCGGCGGTGCGTTCTAGAGGTGCCCCCGGTAAGGGATTTCTAAACCGTCAGGCGCGGTCGCGGCCGTGCAGCTTGACCGTGAAGCGGCGGCCGCTTTCGCGGCCGGCGAGGTCGGTGGTGCGGGCCGTCATCTGGGCCTCAGCGTCTGCCGCCGGTGACCCGTCCGAGCCGTCGCGACAGCGCCTTGCCCAGCGGCACCCTGAAGATCCTCAGCACTCCCGGCGCGACCGTGCGTGGCGCCCCGGCGCTGATTCCCTGCAGCAGCGCCTGGCTACTGCCATCCCGCTGTCGCACCCGCCAGCTGACCTGGCCGAAGACCTGAACCCGGGCCTGCGAGCTGACCCTGACGGTGACCAGGATCGCCCGCCGGTTCGCCGCGGCCGAGACGATCGCGGTCGTCACCCATGGACATTCGATCGTGGTGGCGCCGTCCACGCAGCCGCTGCCGGGTTCGCCGGTGGCGACGGCGCTGGGAGCCCAGGAGGCCAGCGCCAGGACGAGGGTGAGAGCCACGACTAGACCGGTCCGCATGCTCCCAGCCTAGGCCGCTGGCCGCGGAGCGGCAAGCAGTCCGTCCAGCGCCTGCCCAAGCCCGGCAACCGCCGAGTCGAGCGGGGCATGCTCGCCGGCGGCACGGGCGCGCAGCAGGGCGCCCTCGACCGTGGAGACGACGAGGCCGGCGAAGGCCTCGGCGTCGGCCCGGCCGACGCCTTCGTCGCGCAGCGCCGCCGCGATCGGCCGTTCCCAGCTCTGGAAGGCGGCGGTGGCGACGGCGGC
>DASYJK010000166.1:0-3889 GCA_035996525.1 Solirubrobacterales bacterium | reverse complement strand
GCCCGCACCTTGGCGGCGAACTCGGGGTGGGTGTTGAGGCCGGTGCCGGTGGCGGTGCCGCCGAGCGGGATCTGGCCGACCCGGCGCAGGGTCGCCTCGATCCGCTGTACCCCCAGCCGCACCTGCGCCGCGTAGCCCCCGAACTCCTGCCCGAGGGTGACCGGGACCGCGTCCATCAGGTGGGTGCGGCCGGCCTTGACCACGTCGCTGAACTTCTCCGCCTTGGCCTCCAGGGCCGCCTCCAGCGCGCCCATCGCCGGCAGTAGGTCGTGGGTGACCTGGTCCAGCGCCGCCAGGTGGACGGCGGAGGGGAAGACGTCGTTGGAGGACTGGCCCATGTTGACGTGGTCGTTGGGGTGGGCGCCCTCGCCGGCGAGGTTGGCGAGCACCTCGTTGGCGTTCATGTTCGAGGAGGTGCCGGAGCCGGTCTGGAAGACGTCGACCGGGAACTGGTCGTCGTGCTCACCGGCGCCGACCGCCTTGCCGGCGTCCGCGATGCGCTCGGCCAGGTCGCCGTCGAGCAGGCCGAGCTCGCCGTTGACCTCGGCCGCGGCCGCCTTGACCCGACCCAGCCAGCGAACCACCGGCACCGGCACCGGCGAGCCGGAGACGGGGAAGTTGTCGACGGCTTTGGTGGTCTCGCCACCCCAGAGCTGCTCAGTCAAAGTCGGCCTCCATCGAAGATCGTTGCGGGCCAGGGAGGGTATTGGCCGCGCCCGCCCGGCGCCGTCTCTGGTCGAGCCGATCATCTCGCTCGAGCAGTTTCGCCCGGCCGGTGAGGCCGAGCAGGGCCTGGGCCGTCGTCCAGGTCGGGGTCGGGTTGGCGCCGGGGCTGTAGGCGATCGAGCCGTTACGGCGGGCCATGGAAGCGAGGAAGTCGAGGCCGGTCAGCCCACCCGGGGACTGAGAACGAACGCCGGCACCCGTGGCGCGCAGACCGAGCAGGGCGAGGCCGGTGCTCTGGGCGTTCGAAGCTCCGCCAGGAAGGGTGGGAAAGCCGCCGTCGGCCGCCTGGGCTGAGTCCAGGAAGTCGGCGCCGCGCTGCGCCGGCACCCGCATTCCCTCGCGGGCCAGGGCCCAGGCGGCGAGGCCGGTGGTGTCGACGTCGGCCGGGGCTCCCGGCCTGAAGCCGAAGCCGCCGGCGCTGTCCTGAATCGAGGTGAGCCAGCGCGCGGCCCGTCGAGCGCTTCGCGGGCGCCGTTCCTCCTGCGCCAAGACGACCAGGGCGGTGGCATTGACGTCGTCCCTGAGCGATCCGTCGCGGGACTGTTCCAGGTCACCACCAAGCAGGGCAGCCGCGGCCCGACCAGGAGCATCCCCTCGACGCAGCGCCAGCACCAGGCGTCCCCAGTCCGCCCCCGCCGCCTCGCGCGAGCGCCGCAGATACGCGGTTGCCCGAACCCCAAGGCGCCGCAACTTCACTGCCGCTGACCCGTCCGTGCCCGGACCAACAGGCTCGCCGCCTCGCGGCCCGCTGGGAGCGCCGGCGCTGCCCGGAGCCACCGGGCCGGGGTCACCGAAGAGTGGGCCATAGAAGAAGTGGACCGAGTCGCCGTCGCTGACCTGGGCCAGACAGCCACCGCTGGCGAAGTGGTCGTTGATCGTCAGCGACCAGTAGCGGTCGGGCGCGGCCGAGGCGTAGGGGCCGATGCGGTTGACGAAGAAGTCGTGGATGCTTGGATCCCAGTTGCCGCGCCAGGGGATTCCGGCGGCGCGCATCGCGTCGTCGAGTGCTCCCGTGGCGGTGGCCGCCGGAGCCGAGCCGGAGGGCCCCGAGCAGGGGTGGGGACCGCTGCCGTCGCCGCTGTCGACGGCGTGGGGGAGGGTGGTGATCGTGCCGTCGAAGAGCGCGTCCAGGTCGGCGGCGCTGTCGACTCTGAGATTGACGGTCGCGCCCCGCGCCGGTGCCACCGCCACCACGGCCGCGAGTGCGACCGTGATGGCGATTGCGAGCAGCCGCCTGCTCACCCGGCGATGAACCGCTTCGCGTGGGTGAGGCGGATCGCGCCGTCTTCGGCGCGAGTCGCGCCGGTCAGGCGCAGCTTCAGCCGGTGCCGTTGCGCCAGCTGCCTGCGCAGCGCTTCCGTGGCGGGGAGCCTTACCGTGCCTCCCGACCCCGAGCTCAGCTCGAACGCGGCCGAGCCGGCGGCGATCAGATGCCCGCCGCGGTGCTTGCGGAACCGCGCGGACAGGAGGCCGCGGCAGCCGCCGGCGCCGAGGCCGCGCGGACAGCGTGCCTCGACCTCGATCGCTCCATCGCTCCATCGTGCCTCACCGCGGATCGAGATCCGTGCGCCCGGCGCCACCCGTCGCTTCACCGGCTCGACCGGCGCCACCGCGACCTTCGGGGCTGGGCCGGGATCGGCGACCGTCGCCTCGTACTTGAGGAAGACGAGGTCACCGAATCCGATCGACTCGCTGCTCTCGGTCCGCGCGGCCGAGCCGTCGACCCCTACCCGCCAGCCGTAGTCGGGGGTGGTGGCGACGCCATCGAGGGAGGCGATTTCGGTCCCGACCGCGCCGGTGCCGGTCGCGAACTCGCTCACGCAGGAGCCTGGCGTCGAGGCGGCTTTCGCGTCGGCCAGAACCGCGCCGAGCCCGGAGCCGTCCTCGACGTCGACCCGGCACATGCGCACGTCATGCGCCCCGGGCCCGTGGTCGATCACCAGCGTGATCGGGACCGTCGTCCCATCCGCCACTTCAGGCGCCGGTCGCACCGCCGGGCTGGCCCCATCGAGCCGCGCCGGGGGCGCGCTCGAGAAGGCGACTCCGCCCAGCGGTCGCACCGAGCTGTAGGTCTCGAAGCTGCCGCCGGCGTATTCGTCGGTCCAGTCGAAATGACCATCTGAACGCTGCATCGAGAGCAGGTAGTCGAGCGGGGTCTTGCCCTGCGCCGTCGTCCATTCCGGGCCCTGCGGGTCGATTCCGCACTGGATCAGGCCGCTGATGACCCAGGACGTGGTGTCGGTGTTGAGGCCGACGCCGAACGACTCCGGCGGGGCGATGAAGCCGCCCGTCGCCGGGTCCTGCAGCGAGTGCAGCAGGTCCAGTGCCTGGTCCAGGTCGGTGTCACCAGGTCCGACTCCCGCTGCGCAGAAGGCGGCGACCACGGAGCCGGTCATGTCGGTGTCGGCCGGTGCCCCCGGAGAGGCGTTCCAGCTCCAGCCCCCGTCGGGCAGCTGCTTCGTCCGCAGATAGTCGACGAGTCGCCGCAACAGCTCCGGCGGCGCGCCGGCCTGGTGCAGCGCCAGCACGCCGAAGATGTCGTCGTTGAGCAGTCCCGGTTCGCCGATCTGGGTTCCATCGAACAGTTCGGCCACCCTGGCGACGAGGTTGCTCTTGGTCGTGTCAGCCGCGGTAGAGAGCCGCGAGGTCTGAAGCCCCCCGGCGACGCCGGCGAGGATGCCCCGCTCGGCATCGGTCCCGGCTCCGCCCGGGCCGCTCGCCTGCCATTCGCCCAGGTAGAAGTCCTGGGCGCTGGGGTCGGCGAGCGAGGTGCGGACGTCGGCCGAGTTGGTCCCGGCCGCGGCCAGGGCGGTCATCGCCCAGTCGCCGCCGAGTTCGCCGCTCTGTTGCTGGTTGGTCTCGAACCAGCCGGCGCCGCGGTCGGCGGCGTGCTCGGCTTGGGCGGGCGTCACGTAGGCGCCGGCGCTGCCCGCCAGGCCTCCCAGTGCTGCCATGGTCAAGGCCAGTGCGCAACCAGCGCGCAGGGGCCATTTGAGGGAATTGAACTTTGGCGTCATATCGCCGTCTCCTTGTTTCAGGGGCGGCGACGCACGCACACAGGGCGAGTGAGCCGGCCGCCTAGTCGCGAGGCGAACCTCCTTGCGACTCTCGGCCGGATATTCGGGCTCGGGATCGTCCTTCCGACCACCCTTCCCGGACCCGA
>DASYJK010000165.1:0-9310 GCA_035996525.1 Solirubrobacterales bacterium | reverse complement strand
CGCCCGCTTCGGCCAGGAGCTCGCGGATCACCTTCTCTTTCTCGCCGTATTCACCCTCGCCGAAGAGCACGTAGCGGACCCTGCCCTGGGCGTCGATGAAGTACTCGGCCGGCCAGTACTGGTTGCCGTAAGCGTTCCAGGTCGCCTGTTCGTTGTCCTGGGCGACCGGATAGTGGATCCCGTTTTCGGAGATCGCCGTTTCGACATTGCTCGCTTCGCGCTCGAACGGGAACTCGGGCGTGTGGACGCCGACGATCGTCAGCCCGTCCTTGTGGTACTTCGCGTCCCAGGCCTTCAGGTAGGGCAGGGTGCGGATGCAGTTGATGCAGCTGTAGGTCCAGAAGTCGACCAGGACGACCCGGCCCCGCAAGCCGCTGAGGGTCAGTGGCTTGTCGCCGGGGGTGTTGAACCAGCGCTCGTTGCCGACGAATTCCGGGGCGACGCCGAGGACGGGCAGGTCGAGCTTGCCCTTGGCATCGGTTTCCGGCGCCGCCCCGGTGGCTTCGGAGCCGACCCCGTGGCCGCCGCCGCGGATGTCGGCCAGGGCGGTTTTGGCCTGGGCGGTGTCCTCCAGGCTCTTGGTCGGGTTGACGAGGAAGCTCGGCAGGCTGCTGGCGATGTGGTTCTGGAAGCGGATGTCGTAGTTGCCCAGCATCGCCAGGGCGACGACCACCATCACCGCGCCCATCGCGATCTGCAGGCCGACGCCGCGTTTTGCCAGCGGCCGCACCACCTTGCGGCCGCCGAGCATGAGGAAGTAGAGGACGACGGCGGAGCCGATGCCGTAGCTCAGCGCCACCGCCAGCCGGCCGGTGCTGAACGACTGCGAGGCGGAGACGGTGATCACTCCGGCCAGGATCGGCCCGGCGCAGGGCGCGTAGACGAGGCCGAGACTGGCGCCGACCGCGGTCCCCGACCAGAAGCCGTCGCCCTTGCCCTTGGCGACGCCGGCGCGGCTGGCGAACTGGCTGATCCAGGCCTCCAGCCGGGCCGCCAGCGGCGGGATCATCAGGGTGATCCCGAAGCCGAGCAGGACGACGATCGCGAGCTTGCGGAGGAAGTCGTTGGGCAGGCCGAGGGCGGAGATCACGTAGACCAGCGCCACCGTCGCGAAGGTGAAGGAGACCGCCAGCCCGGCGACGATCCCGAGCGGCCGCCGGCGGCCGCCGGTCGCCCCCGCTGAGAGGGCGATCGGCAGCACCGGCAGCACGCAGGGAGACAGCGCCGTGGCGGCGCCGGCGATGAATCCGAAGAGGATCAGCAGCGCCATACGGCTAGTGCATCGCTCCGCCGTGGTGCATCGCGTGGCCGTGGTGCTTCATCGCGTGGCCGTGCTTCATCGCGTGACCGTGGTGCTTCGCGGCCAGGGCGCCGGAGCCGCCGAAGGCGAGCACCCCGCTAACCGCGATCGCCAGAACCGTCACTGCCCTTCTTGCCCGCATTCCATTCCCTTCGTAGAGATCCGTTCAACGGGTCACGCTAGAAGGGAAATATGACGCGGGAAGAAACTGAGCCGGGCCTGGCTCAGGCGCCGAGCGGGACCGCGGTGACGTCGCCCTCGGGGCGGCGGGCGACCTCGGCCGCGCGCCCCCCCGTCTCGCCGATCCCGAAGTGGGCGCAGATCGCCAGCTCGTGCTCGCGGCGCAGCGGTCGGGCCGGGTCGACGACGGGGGCGGTGCTGAGCGTCTCGGCGTCCTGGGCGACCCAGACGCCGAAGGCCGCGCCCGCGCACTCGCGCAGCGGCACCGCGATCAGCCTGGCCTGACGGCGGCGGCCGACCCGGGCGATCAGCCAGACCGGCTCACCCGTGGAAGAGTCGAGGAAGAAACCGGTGACCTCGCCGACGCTGGCGCCGTCGGCCTCGCCGAGCGCGGCCCCAACCCACTTCATCGCCTCCTCGAGCGTCGGCGACGAGGTCGGCTCAGCCATCGATCTGCCACTCCAGCAGTTGGGCGGCGGCGCTCGCGGGGTCGAGCTCGCGCCGCACCACCCGCTCCAGCAGCTCGGCGGTGCGGGGGTCCTCGGCGGCGGTGCCCTCGAGGCGGCGCCGCATCCGCGCGGTGGCGATCCCGAGCACCTCGCTGCGCAGGTTGCGGGCGCGGCGCTCGGCCAGCGTCCCCGCCGCCTCGATGAAGGCACGGTGCTCGTCGATCGCCGCCGCCAGCTCCTCGACTCCCTCGCCGCGGGCCGCCTCGGTGCGCAGGATCGGCACCTTCCAGCTCTCGGGCTCGTGCGAGAGCGCGAGGACGCTGCGGACCTCGCGCACCATCGTGTCGGTCATCGGGTGGTCGGCCTTGTTGACGACGATCACATCGGGGATCTCCATCACCCCCGCCTTCAGCGCCTGGATCGAGTCGCCGGAGCCGGGCATCAGCGCCAGCACGATCGTGTCGGCGTGGTCGACGATGTCGATCTCCGCCTGGCCGACGCCGACGGTCTCGATCAGGACGTCGTCCTTGCCGGCCGCGTCCATCACCAGCGCCACCTGCAGCGCCGCCTCGGAGAGCCCGCCGAGCGCCCCGCGCGAGGCCATCGAGCGGATGAAGACGCCGGGATCGAGGAAATGGTCGGAGAGGCGGACCCGATCGCCGAGCAGGGCGCCGTGGGTGAAGGGGCTGGAGGGGTCGATCGAGAGCACCGCGACCTGGCGCTCGAACTTGCGCAGCTCGGCGGTCAGCGCCCCGATCAGGGTGCTCTTCCCCACTCCGGGCGGGCCGGTGAAGCCGACGATGCGGGCCCTGCCGGTGCGCGGGTAGACCTCGCGGACGAGATCCCAGCCGGCCGGGTCGTCGGACTCGATCAGCGTTATCGCCCGCGCCAACGCCCGCTTGTCGCCGGCGACGAGGCGCTCGGCGAGCGGTGCGGCTCTAGATTGGGCGGCGTCGGGCATGGGCGCGTGAGTCTAAAGTCCCCGCCGCCGTGATCCGCACGACCCGTTTCCTCGCTCGCCAGCGCATGCTGAACCACCGCTACGGGCGGTTGCTCTGGCGCTACCTCTGGCGCCGCCTGCTGACCCGGGCCGGGCGGCGCTGGCGCACCGACGGCTTCGTCTTCTTCGGCCGCCGCCTGGAAATCCAGATCGGCCGCGAGGCCGAGGTCCGCTTCGGCCGCTTCGTCTGGATCGGCGACGGCTCGAAGATCCGCTGCCACGAGGGCGAGGTCGAGATCGGCGCGAAGACGGTGATCGGCCAGGAGTGCACGATCTCGGCCTACCGCCGGGTGCGGATCGGCGAGCAGTGCGTGATCGCCGACCGGGCGATGTTCATCGACTTCGACCACGGCGTCGTCGAGGTCGAGCGGCCGATCCGCGTCCAGGGGATCTACATGCGCGACGTCGAGGTCGGCTCCAACGTCTGGATCGGCTACGGCGCCTGCGTCCTGCGCGGAGTCCGGGTCGGCGACAACGCGATCGTCGGCACCAACTCGGTGGTGACCAGGGACGTCCCCGCCAACGCCGTCGTCGCCGGCAGCCCGGCCCGGATCATCCGCATGCGCGAGGCGCCGCGGGACCTCAGCTGGCCCAACCCGGTCGAGCCCGACCGGGAAGCCCACACCACTCTCCCCCAGCCCGGCTAGCCTCCGTCCCAACTCGGTCGAGCCCGACCGGGAAGCCCACACCACTCTCCCCCAGCCCGGCTAGCCTCCGTCCCGCCCTCTGCAATCCGCTTTGCGGCGTGCCCGATCGCGAGCGCGGCCCGTCCTTCGCAGACAGTAGGTTGCACCCCTGGTGCTTCGGTGGTGTGGCCTCCGATGGAGCTTCGCAGCGTTAATCACGTCGACTCCAGATAGGAGGAGCATCCGCCACATGGACATCGCCGCCCGCTTTGGGGACAACCTCTTGCGCTGCAGGAAACAGGCTGACCTCTCCCAGGATGAGCTCAGCGTCCGCGCCTCCGTGCACCGGACCGAGATCAGTCAGCTCGAGCGCGGGCTCCGCATCGCCCGCATCGACACCCTGATCAAACTCGCCGGCTCGCTCGAAGCCGCCCCGGAAGAGCTGCTGGTGGGCATGACCTGGGAGCCCGGCGGCACCCGGATCGGCAAGTTCCGCCCCGACGCCGAGGACTGAACCGCGGCTCAGGCCGGGCCGAGCGGGGCGCCGGCGAGCTCGGCGTAGACCGCGACCGTCTGCTCGGCGACGTCGGCCCAGTCGAAGCGCCGCACGTGCTCGTAGGCGTCTGCGATCAGCCGCTGTCCGAGCTCGTCGTCGGAGAGGACGCGGATCGCCACCTCGGCCAGCGCTTCGGGGTCGTCGGCGCGGAAGCGGAGGCCGCCTTCCTCGTGGACGACGACCTCGCGCAGGCCACCGGTGTCGGCGACGATGCAGGGGCAGCCCGAGGCCATCGCCTCCAGCGCCACCAGCCCGAAGGGCTCGTAGATCGAGGGGACCACGGTGAGGTCGGCGATCCGATAGAGCGAGTGGAGGACGTCGTCGCCGATCCAGCCGAGGAATGTGCCGTGCTCCATCAGCCCCAGCTCCTCGGCCTGACGGTGCAGCTCGGCCTCATGGGTGCCGGAGCCGGCGACCAGGAAGCGCGTCCCGGGCGCCTCCGCGATCACCCGCGGCATCGCCTCCAGCGCCAGCTGGAAGCCCTTCTCGTAGACGAGGCGGCCGATCAGCAGCACCAGCTTCTCCTCCGGCGCGGCGAACTCGGAGCGCAGCCGCTCCAGCTCGGCCGGGCTCTGCGCCTGCAGGTCGTCGGGGTCGATCCCGTTGGGGATGACGCTGATCCGCTTCTCGGCGACGGCGAAGATGTCGACCACCTGCTCGCGCATGTAATGGGAGCAGGTGATCACTCTCTGCGAGCGGTTGACGATCCAGCGCTCGACCCCGTGGATGTAGGTCTGGGGGTGCTTGTCGACCCAGCCCTGGTGGCGGCCGTACTCGGTGGCGTGGATCGTCGTCACCAGCGGCGCTTCGAAGCGCTTGGCGAGGTGGTCGCAGGCGTTGGCGACGAGCCAGTCGTGGCCGTGGACGAGGTCGAACTCGTAGCGGTCGCCGAGCTCGACCCCGGCGGCGAGCATGTCGGAGTTCATGCGCTCGACCCAGGTCACGAACTCGCCGAGATCGGTCGGGCGCTTGGGCTCGCGGATGCGGTGGACGAGGACCCCGTTGAAGAGCTCCTGCGCCGGCGACTCCTCGCCACCGCGGGTCAGCACATGGACCTCGATGTCGCGCTCGACCATCGCCTCCGAGAGCTTGCGGACGTGGCGGGCGAGCCCGCCCTCGATCAGCGGTGGGTACTCCCAGGAGAGGATCAGGACGCGGGTCATCGCGAAGTGGGTACTACGGCTCCAGGAGTGGAGCGAGGCTCAAGTCCGGGGCGAGAGAGCGCATACGCGGATCGGTGGCAGAGGCGCAGTCTATGGCCTCCAACAAGGCCCCGGCGTGATCGGTCGCCCGCCGATAGGCGTAATCCCCCGCCTGGCCGCGCTTGTCGAGGAAGGCCCAGTCGCTGGCCTGGGCGGCCAGCAGCTCGCGGGCGGCGCGCAGGGCGCCGTCGCCACTGAGCCCGCCGGAGAGCGCCCGCAGCAGCCGCAGCTCCAGCCGCCGGGCGCCCCAGGCAAGATCGGCCACGGGAGGCGAGTCCCAGGTGCGGAAGTCCTTGTCCTCGCCCCAGGTCGAGGCGGCCAGCTCGCGCTCGACCGGCTCGTGCGCGGCCAGCGCCTCGGGGACGGTGAGCATGCGCACTCCCGCCGCCTCGGCGCCCTCCAGCACCGCCCGCAGCCAGATCGGCCCCTCCGACCACCAATGGCCGAGCAGCTCGGTGTCGATCGCGAAGACGATCAGGCCGCGGCGACCCTCGGCCGCGGCGTACTCGCGCAGGCGGGCGGCGGTGGCGGCGAGGAACTCGCCCGCCTGGCGCCGCGCCGCGGCGGCGGCGGCGGCCGGGTCGTAGCCCCCTCCCCCCACCTTCCAGAGCCGGATCCCGCGCAGCGATTTGCCGTCGAACTGGGCGTGGGCGGGATCGGAGGGGTAGCCGTCCAGCGACCAGAGCCAGCCGATCGCCTCCCAGTCGATCGGCAGCGCCACCGGCCCGGCCGCGGTCCGCACCGGCGCCAGCGCCCGCAGCGGCTCCTCGTGGGCGCTCTGGTCGGTGCAGAACCACTCGACCCCGGCTTCCGCCAGGCGCCACTCGAGGCCCGGCGCGTAGGCGCACTCGGGCAGCCAAATTCCGCCGTCCCAGCCGAAGCGGCGGCGGTGCGAGCGGATGCCGGCGTCGAGCTGCAGCCGCAGGCCCGCCCGGGTCGCCAGCAGCGGCAGCACGGCGTGGGTCGCCGATGAGGCGGCCAGCGCCACCCGGCCCTCCGCCGACGCCCGCTGAAAGAGCGCCAGCGGATCCCCCCCAGCCTGATCGAGCAGCTCCAGCGCGTGCTGGTACCGGACCAGCTCGCCCTCACAGGCCGGCCGGCACTCGACCGGGACTTCTGGGAGGTCGGCTTCGGCCGCCCCGATCCGCCACTCGACCAGGAAGTCGCGCAGCCGCGCCGCCACCCCCGCGTCCTCGAGCTGATCGGCCAGCACCGGGGTGACGGTCATCGTCAGCCGCTCGGCGAACTCCAGTACCGGCAGATAGGAGCGGATCACCGCGTCGAACAGCCACTCCTCGCCGAACGGGTAGGTCCCGAACCCCTCGACGTACGGCATGTGCGAGTGCAGGACCAGTGCCAGGTCGCCGGCGCTTCCGCCCCGGCTCGCCCCACTCATCGGCTCATCCCTTGCGACAGACAGCGACGAAGTCCAGTGCAGCGTCCAGGTTCCCTTTCCTGAGAGCGAAGTCGGAGGCGGCGATCGCCGGCGTGAAGCGGTCGTAGAACGGCTTGGTCAGGCCGAGGCGCTTGTGGACCGAGTCCCAGCCGAGCTTGATCGCGAGCTCGTGGACGCGCAGCTTGCGAGCGTGGAAAAGACCAAAGAGCTCCACTTCGGCGAAGTGGTCCTCGCAGAGGCGGTGGAACTCGGCGGCGCGGTACTCGTGGACGTGCCAGGGGTTGTCGGACTTCTCCGCCCCCGGCGGCGCCAGCGTCAGCAGGTTCGGGGTCGAGACGAAGGCGGCGCCGCCGGGCACGAGCATCGACTTGAAGTGCTCGAGGATCGCGCCGGCGTCCCGCACGTGCTCGATCGTCTGCAGGAAGACGACGGCGTCGCAGGGCTCGGCGAAGCTCGCGACCAGGTCGCGCTCGAAGCGCAGATTGGGCCGCGTGTAGCGCAGGCGGGCGTGCTCGTGGGCCTCCGGGTTGGCGTCGACGCCGACGACCGAGGCGGCGGCCCCGGCGAGCACGTTCGACCCGTAACCCTCGCCACAGGCCATGTCGACCACCCGCAGGCCCGCGGCCCGCGCCGCGATCCACTCGTAGACGACGAGGTGGCGCCGGTACCAGTAGTTCTCCTCCGGCACGTCGGGCAGCGTGCGCTCGCCGGTCAGCGGCAGCGGCGGCACCCCCGGGGGCTGGTTCAGCTGTAGGTACTCCTCGGCAATGGGAGGGACGCTATTGGGGCCGTTGCACTCCGTGCATTGCGCCGTTCCACGTAGAGTTCCGCGCCGATGCCAGCCTCCCCCACCGCCACGCCCGCGCACATCAAGGACGCCAACACCCGCTACCACGACGCCGCCGCCGACGAATACGACGCCAAGTGGGGCATCGACTTCGGCGACACCGGCCAGGAGCAGGTGCGGCTGAAGCTGGTCAAGGCGCTCGGCGGGCGCCGCGGCGAGTCCTTCGGCGACGCGCTCGAGATCGGCTCCGGCACCGGCTACTTCTCACTCAACCTGGTCCAGCTCGGCGTCATCGAGCGCCTCACCGCGACCGACATCTCGCCCGGGATGCTGAAGCGGCTCAGCACCACCGCCGACGCTCTCGGCGTCAGCGACGTCACCACTGTCATCACCGAGGCCGAGACGCTGCCCTTCGAGGACGAGAGCTTCGACCTCGTCTTCGGCCACGCCGTCCTCCACCACATCCCCGACCTCGATCGCGCCTTCGCCGAATTCCGCCGGGTACTGCGTCCCGGCGGCGCGATCGCCTTCGCCGGCGAGCCCTCGCGCTACGGCGATCGCCTGGCGGCACTGCCGAAGCGGGCGGGGATGCTGGCCGCGCCGGCCTGGCGGCGCCTGACCGGGGCCACCCGGCGCACCGTCGCCGAGGCCGATCTCTCGCACGGCCACTCGCTCGAGGGCGAGGTCGACGTCCACGCCTTCGCCCCCGCCGACCTGCGCAGGCTGCTGCGCGACGGCGGCTTCGAGAGCCGCCACGTCGGCGGCGAGGAGCTGCTCTCCAACGCCTGGGGCTGGGGCCTGCGCACGGTCGAGTCGACCGCCGAGCCGGACTCCGTCTCCTGGGGCTGGCGCAACTTCGCCTTCCGCAGCTACATCGCCCTGCAGAAGGTCGACACCCGGGTGCTCGAGCCCCGCCTGCCGGCGGAGCTCTTCTACAACCTGCTCGTCTCCGGCCGCAGGCCCGCCTAGCCGCCGCCGTCGCCGTCGCCGTCGCGATTGCGGCGAACGCGGAAGAGTTTCACCCCGGTGTCGATGCCCTTGAGCCGCCGCTCGCCGGCGAAGGAGTAGGCGAAGGCGCCGTCGACGGCTTCTTTGGCCGCGGCGTCGACGAGCACGCTGCCCGGCCTGGCGACGCCGGTGATGCGGCTGGCCAGGTTGACCGCGCGCCCGTAGTAGTCGCCGGTCTGCGCCAGGGTGGGCCCGTAGGCGAGCCCGGCGCGCAGGTAGGGGAACTCATCGCCTTCTTCGTCGGCCGCTTCGATCAGGCGCAGCGCCGCCTCCAGCATCGGCTCGGGCTCGGTCGAGACCATCATCGCCGCGTCGCCGATCATCTTCACTAGGCGCACGGGCGGCTCGGCGACCGCGCTCGCCATCTCCTCGAAGCGCCCGGCGACCGAGCCCAGCTCCTCGGGGGCGATCTCCTCGCCGAGACGGGTGAACTCGACCAGGTCGGCAAAGCAGACGCAGAGGTCCGCCGTGCCGCGGATCTCCCCGGAAGCGAGGTCGGCGGCGCCGATCACGTCGCGGCGGATCTGCTCGAGCATGTGGGAGCGCAGCGCGTAGACGAGGGTCGGCTCGAACAGCGGCATCATGTGCTCGGCCGCCTCGGCGAAGCGCAGGGCGAGGTCGCGCTCGGTGTCCCCTGGCTGCATCAGCGCGCGCACGACCAGCTCGCGGTTGGCCTCGGCGATCCGCGCGGTGCCCATGCCGATCGTCCGCGCAACCTGCAGCAGGCCGTCTTCGGGCAGGCCGGCGTCGAGGAAGGCCCTCATCCGCTCGGCGGCCTCGAGGTCTGCCGTGGTGAGGTTGCGCTG
>DASYJK010000164.1:0-15623 GCA_035996525.1 Solirubrobacterales bacterium | reverse complement strand
GTCGAGATCCCCGAGCAGATGCAGCGGGCGATCGCCCGCCAGGCCGAGGCCGAGCGCGAGCGGCGGGCCAAGATCATCAACTCCGAGGGCGAGTTCCAGGCGGCGCAGAAGCTCACCGACGCCGCCGACATCATCAGCACCAACCCGGCCTCGTTGCAGCTGCGCTACCAGCAGACGCTGCTGGAAATCGGCAGCACCAACAACACCACCGTCGTCTTCCCGCTGCCGATGGACATCATCGAGCCCTTCCTCGGCCGCGCCGACCACAAAGCCGGCGGCAGCAAGGCGAAACCGCCGACCCCTCCGGTGCCGCCGGTCCAGCCGGCGCCCGATCTCCCCGACGACCTCCCCCCCTCGCGGTCCTGAGCGCGCCCGAGATACGCATCGACCAGCTGAGCGGGCTGAGGACGATCCTCGCCCCCGGCCGCGCCGACCGCCCGGACAACTTCTCGGCCAAAGCGGCCGAGCCCAAGGGGCCGGAGAACTGCCCCTTCTGCGAGGGACGCGAGGACCGCACGCCGCCGGAGCTGTACGCGCTGCGCCCCGGCGGCGGCGCGGCCGACAGCTCCGGCTGGCTGACCCGCGTGGTGCCGAACCTCTATCCGGCCCTGGGCGCCGAGTTGCGCGGTTCGGAATTCACCAACGACGTGGGAAGCGAACCGCGCAATGGCGGGGCGAGCGCCACGGGCGCCGAAGCCGGCGCCTTTGCCAGCAGCGGCGACCCCCTGCTGGCCTCGCGCAAGGCGGGCGAACCGGACCTGTTCTCCTCGCGGGCGGCGCTCGGCGCCCACGAGGTGTTGATCAACTCGCCCCGGCACGTGACCGCGATGGCCGAACTCGACGACGAGCAGTTCGCCGCCGCCGTCGCCACCTGGCGCGAGCGCATGCGCTCCCACGCCGACGCCTCCTACGTGCAGCTGATCGTCAACGAGGGCGGTGGCGCCGGCGCCTCGCTCGAGCACTCCCACGCCCAGCTCTACGCCCTGCCTTTCGTCCCGGCCGCGGTCGCCCGCGAGCGCGAGCGCGCCGGCGCCTACGCCGAACGCACCGCCGGCAGCGGCCTGCTCGGCGACATCCTGGTCGAGGAGGTCCGCCGCCAAGAGCGCCTGGTCGCGATCGACGACGAGGCGGCGCTGGTCTGCCCCTGGGCCTCGCGCTCGCCCTTCGAGCTGCGGGTGATCCCCCGCCGCGCCGCCGCCAGCTTCGCCGACGACGAGATCGGCGCGGCGATGATCCGCACCGCGATGCGCGTCCTCGCCGCCCGCTTCGACGGCCCGCCGGAGCTGAACCTCTGGGTCCGCACCGCCCCCCACGGCGCCGACGAGTTCGGCTGGCACGTCGACATCGCCCCGCGGCTGACGATCAAGGCCGGCTTCGAGCTCGGCACCGGTGTCGACATCAACATCTACCCGCCCGAGCGAGCGGCGAGCGACCTGCGCGAAGCCCTGCCGGCTTAGCCGGGAGACCGACCCAGCGCCGCCTCCAGAGTTGAGGCGAGGCCGGGTTTGACCAGGTCGCCATCAGCGGAGAGAACCCCCCGCCCAAGCCGGGTTGCGATCGCCGCGTAAGAAGCGTCGTAGAAGGTGAGGCCGTGAGCGCGCGCCAGCTCCGCGGTGGCGCGGTAATCCTCCGCGGTCAAATCGAACGGATCGCCGCAGATCTCATGCAGCAGGTCAAGGGAGGCGCCCACCTTCTCGCCGCTCCAGCTGGAGCGCGCCGTGAGGACGTTGCCTACCTCGAAAAAGGCAAGGCTGGTCGTGCGCATCGCCAACTGGCCGATCGCCTCTCGGGCGAGTTGGCCTTCGGGCTCGCGCTCGACTGGGAGGAACCACTTGACCACGACGCTGGCGTCGACGATCCAGGCACCTGGATGGGCGGGTGACGAGGTCAATCGTCGCGGTGGCGATCGGCACGGATCAGGGCGCCGGCGTCAAGGGGTCCGTCCCAGTCCCGGCTCAGCGCATCGAGGTCGGCCCAGATCTCACCCCGGTCGCGGCGAGTCAAGCCCAGCTCACGGCGAGCGGCATTCTGCAGGAGGGCGCTGCGGGTCGTCCGTCGCCGCTCTGCCTCCTGGTCGAGCATGCCGAGCAGCGCATCGGGGATCGAGATCATCACCTTCGCCATCGAGTGAGTATATACCCAAGGCAATACCCCCTGACCCAGTCCGAGCTGCGGCACTCGTTCCCAAGTGGCCCGCGCGGCAAAGTTCTCCCCCGCGGCCGATAAGGTCATCGCCGATGGCCCCGAACCCGCGACCGATCCCCCGCTTCATCGCCGACACCACTCAGGAGGGGATCCCGCACGGCCGCTTCGCCGAGCGGCTGACCACCGCCTTCCGCGAGGCGGTCGAGGGGATCGAGGACCTGCCGGAGGGCGCAGCTACGCCCAACGAGCTCGACTGGTTCCCCGAGCGCGCCTGGGGCGGCCGCGTCTGGGTCCCCTGCTCGGCCAACACCGAGAGCGCCGAGGGCACGCTGGAGCTGTTCGGCCACGTCTCCTACGTGCAGGAGCCGGGCGGCGACCCCTCCCATTTCCAGGCCAAGGCCGACTTCACCGACGTCCTCGCCGCCGACAACCCGGACTGGCGGATCGACCTCAACGACGACGTGATCGGCCGCTGGCGGGGTGAGAACGGCCGCGCCGGCGCCGTCACCCTGGTCTGGGGCCGGCCGCTGCTGCGCAACGCCGTCGCCGCCACCGCCGAGCTCGACACCGAGACCGTCGACCAGGAAGAGATCTCCAAAGACCGCTTCACCCTCGTCGCCCTCGACGCCCTCGAGGGCTACGGCGACGAGTTCTTCATGGAGGTCAAGCTCTGGAGCCGCCGCGCCCAGGAGCTTGCCTCCGAGAGCCTCTACAGCTAGCCCCGGGATCTACGATGGGGCGATCCGGCCCCGATAGCTCAGCTGGATAGAGCGATCCCCTCCTAAGGGATAGGCCGCTGGTTCGAATCCAGCTCGGGGCATGCGCGTTGCAAGGCATCGCCCGCGGGGGTGCAACTTTCGGGGGGGAAGGCCGGTTGTAGCGAGAGTGCAGCGAATGAGCCGACCAGGCCCACGGATTCTCCACGCCCTGACGCCGCCTGCTTGGGCCGGGGTCCTCGCCCTTGCCGCGCTGGCCTGTTGGGCCTGCGCGCTCGCGCCCGTCGGCGCCTCCGCCCGCGGCCTCCACTTCGACGGTCGCCGGGTCCAGGCGCCGGACTCCTGGCCGGTCTTCCGCCTCAGCGAGCACCCGCGGATGTGCGTGCGGCTCGACCGCCGCGCGGTCTATCTGGGGACCCCCGGAGCGAACCAGCACTGTCCCGCCGAGGCAATGGGCCGGCGGCGGGCGATCGTGGTCGAACCGCGTAGCGTCGCCGGCGCCTCGCGCTCCGCCCTCCCCGTCCCCCCGCACCGCATCGCCGCCGCCTCGAGCGGAGGCAGCGTCTTTACCGGGCTCGGCTTCGACGCCTGCGCGGCGCCCTCCTCGCGCACGATGTCCGCCTGGGGAGCCTCGCCCTACCGGGCGATCGGCGTCTATATCGGCGGCGACAACCGCGGCTGCTCGCAGCCGAACCTGACCGCGAGCTGGGTCAGCGCCCAGACCGCCGCCGGCTGGCACCTGATCCCGACCTACGTCGGCCTGCAGGCGCCGACCAGCGCCTGCGGCAGCTGCGGCAAGCTCAGCGCCGCCCGCGCCACCGTGCAGGGCGAAGAAGCGGCGGTCGACGCGGTCGCCGAGGCCGCCTCGGTGGCGATGGGGCCGGGCAGCCCGATCTACTTCGACATGGAGGGCTACTCGCGCACCTCCAGCTCCTCCGCCGCCACCCTCACCTTCCTCGAGGCCTGGACCGAGAAGCTGCACGCGCTCGGCTACGTCTCCGGCGTCTACAGCAGCGGCGCCTCCGGGATCGTCGATCTTGCCGGCCAGGTCGGGACCGGCTACACCCTGCCCGACAACATCTGGGTCGCCAACTGGAACGGGCAGGCGACCGTCACCGACCCCTACCTCCCCGCCAACGGCTGGAGCCAGCACCAGCGCATCCACCAGTACCGGGGCGGCCACGACGAGACCTATGGCGGGGAAACGATCAACATCGACAACAACTACGTCGACGGCGGCACCGTCGGCACCGCGGCCTCGACCACGACCAACGAAGACCCGGTCGGCTCACTCGACCTGGTCGGCTCCCCCAGCCCGGGCCAGATCCGGGTCAAAGGCTGGGCCTTCGACCTCAGCGCCCCGACCGAACCGCTGGCGATCCGTGCCTACGTCGGCGGCCGCCCCGGCGCCCCCGGCGCCGTCTCCTATGACCTCGGCGTAGTCGCCAGCCAGCCCCGCGAAGACGTCGGCGCCAAGTACCGGCGCGCGGGGGCGAACCACGGCTTCGACGCGACCTTCCCGATCCTCAAGTCGGGGCCGCAGCCGGTCTGCGTCTACGCGCTCAACACCGGCGGCGGCACCGACCATCTGCTCGGCTGCAAATCGACCACCATCCCGGTCGCGGTGACGGTCTCGGTCGTGAAGACGACGGCGACCAGCGTCAAGGTCTGGGTCGCCTGCGAATGGCCGGAAGGGACGACCTGCCCCGGCCAGCTCAACCTCCGCACCCGGGTCAAGATCGCCCTGCCCCACCGTCGGGGCACGCCGCCGCGGATCCGCGCCGTCACCCGCTCGCTCGGCCGGCGGCCGTTCAAGCTCTCCGGCAAACGCGGCCACGGCTTCGTGATCCCGCTCAGCGCCGGCGGCCGCACCCTGCTGAAGCAGCGCGGCAGCCTCAATTCGCAGCTGATCGCGGCGATCCCCGGCGGCCGCCGGACGATCGCCGTCGGTCTCGGCCGCTAACCCTCGCCGAGCGCCTCGCGCAGGCGCGCCAGCTCCACCCGCAACTCGCCCAGCTCCCGCTCGAGCCGGGTCAGGCGATCCTCGGCCGGGACCAGATCCTGCTCGGCGGCCGGCTCGCCCGAATCGACCACCGACGGGCTCTCCACGATCTCGCCCCCGAGCAGCTGCTGGTAACGCAACTCCTTCTGGCCGGGCCGGCGCTCGTGGCGGGCGACGTAGCCATGCTCGACCAGGCCGTCGAGCGCGGCCTGCACTGCCGCGAGATCGGCGAAACCATGCAGGCGCTCGCTGCGCTGCTTCAGCTCGCCCGGCGTCTGCTCCCCACGCAGCATCAGCACCGCCAGCAGTGCCAGCTCGCCGTCGTCGATGCCGAGCGCTTCCGGCATCAGGTGGCGGTACTTGCGGGCGCGGCTGCCGGCGCCGCTGGTGAGACGGGTCCAGCCGCGCAGCGCCAGCCGCCGCAGTGCCTCGGACACGGTCGTCTCGTCGTAATCGACGACCGGGTCGCGGTTGGTCGCCTGGTTGCAGGCCAGGCGCAGGGCGTTGAGCGAGAGCGGATAGGCGTCCGGTGTCGTCCGCTGCTTCTCGATCAGGCAGCCGGCGACGCGGATCTCGACGGCGTCCGGCTCCATCGCTGCGCTCAGCCGCGGTCCGGGCGCTCGGGATAGATCTCATCGATGCTGAGCAGGGCCCGGTAGGGAGCGTCGGCCGTGGCTTCGATCTTGGCGGCACCACCGGCGAGCCGGTCGACAACAGCGACGACGCCGGCCACCTCCAGCCCCTCCTCGCGGATCCGCCCGATCGCGGTCGCGGTCGAGCCGCCGCTGGTGACGGTGTCCTCGACGACGAGGCAGCGCAGGCCCGGCCGCACCGGGCCCTCGACCCAGCGCTGCAGCCCGTGCTCCTTGCGCTCGCCGCGGACGAAGAAGGCGACGAGACCGGCCCCGGACGGGACCGCGATCGCCGCGCAGGCGGGCGGGATCGCCGCCGTCGCCGGACCGCCGACCGCTTCGGCCCCGACCTCCGCCGCCACCGCCGCGATCAGCTCGCCGGCGGCGTGGAATCCGGCCGGCCGCATCAGCGTGCGGCGGGCGTCGACGTAGTACTGGGCCACCGCCCCGCTGGACAGCGTCACCTCGCCGAGCACCAGCGAGTGCTCGCGCATCTCGGCGAGCAGGGTGCGCTTGGCTGCGTCGAGGCCGGCCACGGCGAGCATCCTAAGGTCGCCGCCTGGTTGATGAGTTGACCCACCCAGGGTGGGGTCAAGTCGTCAACCTTGGGCGAGCGAGTCGGCGAAGCCCTGGCGCCAACTCGGGTGGGCCGGCTCCCAGCCGAGCTCGCGACGGGCCTTGGCGTTGGTGGCACCGCGGATCCCGACCGCCGAAGCGGCGACGTCCTTGCCGGCAACGAGGCGCGCCAGCCAGACCGGCACCAGCCGCGGCGGCTTCGCGCCCAGCGCCGCGGCGTAGACCGGCACCCACTCGCGCAGCGGCGCCGGCTCGTCGTCGACCACGTTGTAGACGCCGGGATCACCGTGCTCCAGCGCCGCCACCGTGGCGCCGGCCGCGTCGTCGGCGTGGATGAAAGAGAAGACGCCGGTGCCCTTGCCGACGATCGGGAAGCGCCGCTTGATGACTTCGTCGGCCTGCTGGCCGCCGCGGTCGTAGTAGGTGCCGGGACCGTAGAGCCAGCCATAGCGGAGGGCGATGCCCTCGACCCCAGCCGCGCCGAGGATCTGCCGCTCGAGATCGGCGATCGCCCCGAAGGCGGTGCCGAACCGACCTGGCGCATCCTCGAACAGCGGCTCCTCCTCGTCCTTGACCCAGCCGCCCTGGGGCCGGTAGGCGAAGGCAATGCTCTCGGCGACGATCCTCCCCGCCCCCGCGGCCCGCGCCGCCGCGACCAGGTTGCGGGTCCCCTCGACGCGGATCCGGTTGGTCGCTGCCAGGTAGTCGCTCTTGGGGTCGTACCGCTGCGGCAGCGCCGTCAGCATGTGGACAACCGCCTCCGGTGCCGCGGCCACGACCACTCGCTCCAGCCCCTCCGCGTCGAAGACGTCGCAGACCACCGCCTCGGCACCGACGGCACGGATCGCCTCAGCCCGCTCCTCGCGCCGGGTCATCCCCACCACCTCGTGCCCGGCCGCAACCAACTGCCGCACCAACGGCCTCCCGATCGCGCCGCTGGCTCCAGCGACGAAGACCCGCATGACTAGAAGACGAAGATGCTCTCACCGTAGTGGAGCTGTTCGTAGATGCGCGGCTGGTCGGCGATGAAGGTCCGCACACAGCCGTGACTGGCGGCGTAGTTGGGCACTTCGTGGTAGCCGTGCACGGCATAGCCGTTGTGCCAGTAGAAGGAGTAGTACATGCCCTCGCTGTTGTAGCCCGGTTCCTGGCGGTAGAAGGTGTAGTGACCGGTGATCGTCGGGGTCGACGGCTTGCCGGTCGAGACCGGGTAGATCGCGAAGGGCTTGTCGCCCTTGGTCAGGACCAGGACCTGCTTGTCGAGCGGCACCTCGGCGTGCTCACCGGCGCTCGGGTATTTGACGTGGTAGCCGCCCTTGCCGCCGAAGACGCTCTTGACCAGGCCCGCGCCGGCCTTCTGGCTGCGGTTCATGCCGTTGACTTTGCGGTAGGCGAGAACCTCGCGCCCGGTGCGGCCGTTGAAGCAGGAGCCGCCGCCGGAGACGTAGCCCATCTTCGCCATCGCCTTTTTGAAGCCCTTGACGACGTCGCCACATTCGCCCGGGTGCAGCGAGGGGAACTCGACCCGCCAGCTCTTGCGGACGGTGCTGTCGGCGCCGAGCACCGCGGTCGCAGCGTGATGGGCGCTGACCGCGTACCTGCCATCTTCGCGGACGATGACACTGGAGCTGAAGGCGCCGCTGTCACCGGCGCCCTTGCTGACCGCGACCTGGTGGCTGACCAGGCGGTGGCCGTCTCTGTAGAAGGTGACTTCGACCCGCTGGCCGGGCGCGAAGGGGGAGATCGTGCCGGTAACCGGGACCGTGTCGTAGATCGTCGCGCGGCCGGCGTGCAGGTGGCCGACGTCGATCTTCACGACCGGATCGGGGATTACCGCGGTGGCGGCGCCCTTCGGTCCGGCGCTCGCCGCGGCGGCGGAGGCGGGAACCGCAAGCAGCGCCGCAAGGGCGAAGAGGAGGACGAGACGACGACTCACGGGCGAAATCCTACTGGCCGTGCAGGGCGACAAGGGCGATGCTGTTGTTCAGCACGTGCAGGAGGATCCCCGGAACGATCGAGCCGGTCTTCTCGTAGAGCAGCGCCAGCACGAGGCCGAAGGCGATCAGCGGCGGCACCACCGTAATTCCCTCCGGGGCATGCAGGGCTCCGAAGACGGCGGCGCTGGCGAGGGCCGCGACGACCATCGGCAACTTCTCGCGCAACCCGCCGAACAGCATCCCCCGGAAGCAGACCTCCTCGCAGATCGGCGCGGCGATGACAATCAAGAGGATCTGAAAAGGGAGTGGCCCGAGCGACTTGGTGATGTCTTCCTGCTTCGGTTCGGTGATGAGGAGTGCGTAGAACGCGGCAAACGCGAAGTAGACGGCGACCCCCCCCACCATCCACTTCAGTGCCGAGAGGTCAAAGCGCCGCATTCCAAGGCGGGCCAGAACGTCACGGAGGGTCTTCGCGCCGCGTTGAGCTGCAATCACCCCTGGGACCAGAAGAAAGCCCAGCTCGGCACCGAACTGGCCGATGATCGTGCCCGCGGTGGTCAGACCGCCATCGGATTCGACGCCGAAGAGGAGCCCGGGAATCCCGAGCACGATGCCGGTCACGAGGGCCAGCGGAACGCCCAAGAGCGCGAGCAGGGGACCCCAGTTCGCGTAGGGGAAGCGGTCCCGAGGCCGCTCGACCCCCGCTGCGGTTAAGTTGGCCTCCATGTCGCCGGCAGTTTCCCAGGTCTCCCGCTCGACCAAGACCCGGCTGCGCTTCCTGCGCCGCCTCGTCTTCGTCGTCGTCCTCGTCGTCCTGGCGATGATCGCGCTGAGCCAGTTCACGGAGCTGAAGCGACTGGCGGCCGGGATCCTCGCCTCGACCGCGGTGCTGGGGCTGATCGTCGGCTTCGCCGCCCAGCACTCGATCGCCAACCTCGTCGCCGGGGTGCAGATCACGGTCTCGCAGCCGTTCCGGATCGGCGACCGCATCACCTTCGACGAAAACGAGGGGCGGGTCACCGACATCACCCTCTCCTACACCTACATCGACCCCGGCGACGGCAGCCACTTCGTGATCCCCAACCAGCTCCTGGTCGAAGGGGTCGTCCACAACCACTCGACCGAAGACACGCAGGCCTGAGCCCGCCCCGGGCGGCGTAATCTCTGCCCGATGACGCAGCGCAACCGACGACGGCAGCGACGCCGCGGCGGCATCGCCGGCAAGCTCCTGATCGTCGGCGGCGCGGTCTTCGCCCTGATCGCGTTGGCGATCATCGGCGTCACCTCCTGGGTCCTCAACGTCGCCGCCGACGCACCCTCGCTCGCCACCTGCAAACCGATCGACCACGGTGGCAACTCCGCCCTCTACGACGCCGCCGGTAACAAGCTCGGGGTGATCGCCTCCGACGAAGCCCGCACCCCGGTTTCGATCAAGCGGATCCCGAAGAGCCTCCAGCACGCCACGGTGGCGATCGAGGACCAGCGCTTCTACCAGCACGGTGGCCTCGACGCTGAGGGCATCGGCCGGGCGGCGCTGAAGGACTTCGAAGCCGGCGAAGCAGTCGAGGGCGGCTCGACGATCACCCAGCAGCTGGTCCGCAACCTCTGCATCGCCAACCCACAGCAGAACCTCGAACGCAAGATCGTCGAGGCAAAACTGGCGGAAGAGTATTTCGACCGCCACACGCGCCAGGAAATCCTCGGCTCCTACCTCAACATCGCCTCCTACGGGACGGTCGAGGGCAGCACCGCGCTCGGGGTCGGGGCCGCCTCCCAGATCTACTTCTCGAAGCCGGTCGGCGAGATCAGTTTGGGCCAGGCGGCGCTGCTGGCCGGGCTGCCGCAGGCGCCCTCGGAATACAACCCGATCCTCAACCCGGCGGCGGCGCGCGAACGGCGCAACGAGGTGCTGGGCAAGATGGCCAAGCTCGGCTACGTCTCCGATGACCAGGCCGAAGCGGCAGCGCGGTCAGGCCTCGGCCTCGACGTCTCCGACGGCTACTTCAAGCACCGCCAGCCCTACTTCTTCGACTACGTCGAGAACGAGCTGATCAGCAAGTACGGCGTCAACACCGTGCGCCGCGGCGGGCTGAAGGTGGAGACGACGATCGACCCCGGCCTGCAGCGGGTCGGCCTGGAAGCGATGCGCTCGGCCCTCCCCTACTCGACCGACCCCTCCTCGGCGCTGGTCTCGATCGACCCCCGCAACGGCCAGATCCGGGCGATGGTCTCCAGCTCCAACTACGCCGAAACCCAGTTCAACCTCGCCGCTCAGGGTCGCCGCCAGCCGGGCTCGACCTTCAAGGCCTTCGTCCTCACCACCGCGATCAAGCAGGGGATCGACCCCTACACGACTTACTACACCTCGAAACCGCTCGACCTCGACCTCCCGCACTGGGGCCACTGGACCGTCCACACCGCCGACGAGGGCTACCAGGGCACGATCAACCTGCAGCAGGCGACGGTCACCTCCGACAACACCGTCTTCGCCCAGCTCGACCTCGACGTCGGGCCCAAGAGCGTCGCCCAGACGGCGAAGTCGATGGGGATCACGACGCCGCTGGACGGGATCCCGGCCGAGGGGATCGGCGGCCTGCGCCTCGGCGTCACCCCGCTGGAGCTGACCGACGCCTACGCGACGCTCGCCTCCGGCGGCATCCACCACGACCCGGTCTCGATCGAGAAGGTGACCTTCCCCGACGACAAGGTCGACCACCCGCAGCCGGCGCGCCCGCGACGGGTGCTGTCGGAACCGGTCGCCTACGAGGTGACGAAACTGCTCCACGACAACATCACCGAAGGGACCGGCACCGCCGCCTACACCGGCTGCTCCGGCCAGGCCGGCAAGACCGGCACCACCGACGAATACACCGACGCCTGGTTCTCCGGCTACCAGCCCAACCTGGCGACGGCGGTCTGGGTCGGGTACCCGGAATCGAACGAGATCTCGATGACCAGCGTCCACGGGATCACCGTCTTCGGAGGCACCTTCCCGGCCGAAATCTGGCACTCGCTCTACTCCGACGGCGGCGTGCCCTGCGAGGAATTCAAGGAACCGGACAAGGCGATCAGCTGGGCCCCCTACTACGGCCACTTCACCCAGGCCAGTCCCAGCGACAGCGGTGGCGGAACAGCCGGGGATCGCAAGGCGCCACCACCTGGCAGCGCCGCTGTCGGTGGCTACGACCCAAGCGAATACAACCCGAACGCCTACGCGCCGGGGGCGGGGCAGGAACCGGCGCCACTACCACCGCCGCTACCAAACGTCGGGGGCGGTAAGGGGGCTGGGGAATGACTCGTCGGAGCAACAGCGGGGAGGCTCCGCCGAGTCATTCCCCAGCCCCCTGCACGACTGACGCGGGCAGCTGAGCATCTCGCCGGGAGTTGGCTACGCCTTGATGTGGGCGGGCTTCGGGGCCTACCTGGCTGTACTGACGGGGGCGCCCAAGCTTGGAAGGCGGATCGTCTGGGCGCTGATCCTGCTCGCCATAGTCGGGTTCGCGGTTGCCCCAGTGCTGCTCTCTCACGACGTCTACAGCTACCTCGACTACGCCCGGCTCGGCGTCGTCCATGGACTCGATCCGTACGTCCACCCGCCGTTCGCCGCGCCTCATGACCCCGCCTTCGCCAACGTCACCTGGACCGACACGACCAGTGCCTACGGGCCGCTGTTCACGCTCGCGACCTACCCACTCGCCTGGCTGCCGGTCGGGCTTGCGATCGCCGTCCTCAAGGCCACGGCCGCGCTCTCAGTCCTCGGCCTCGCCCTGGTCGCCTCCCGCCTCGCCGCCTGGCGCGGCGCCGACCCCCTCCGCGCCGCCGCCTTCGTCGCCCTCAACCCACTCGTCCTCGTCCACGTCGCCGGCGGCGCCCACAACGATGGCCTGGCGATGCTGCTGGCGATGCTCGGGGTCGCTGCCCTCCTCAGCGCCCGCGAGGCCTCCGGCGGCGTCACCCTCGTAGCTGCCGCGGCCACCAAGGCCTCCACCCTCTTCGTCGCGCCCTTCGCCGTAGTCGCAACGGCAAGGCAGGGATCGACGGGCCTCGAGCGTCCAAGTGGCGGACGCCCGCGGCCCATCGTCCGGCTGCTGGCGGGAGCGGCGCTCACGGCCACGGTCATCGGCGGAGCGGCGTATCTCGGCTTCGGCTGGGACTGGCTGCACGCCTTCAGCCTCGCCGGGGAGAACCAGGGGCGAACCAGCTACATGAGCATCCCGATCACCGTCGCCCGCCTCACCGGCCTCGACCCCGACTCGGTCCGCCTCACCGCCCTCGTCCTCTTCCTCACGCTCGTGCTCGAGCTCCTGCTCTGGACCTGGCGCGGCTTCGACTGGATCCGCGCCGCCGCCTGGACCGCCACTGGCCTCCTCCTAGCCACCTCCTGGCTCCTCCCCTGGTACCTGATCTGGCCCCTCCCCCTAGCCGCAATCTCCCGCGACCGCCCCCTCCAACTCCTCCTCCTAGCCCTAACCGCCTACCAACTAGGAGCCCGCATCCCCTTGTAGAGAGGTTTTTCAACCCCGCGCTCCCGGGGGACGGCGGGCACTCGCCGCACCACCTGAGCGCGCTCGAAGGACGGGTCAGGCATACCCCGGAACGTCTTGTACTTCTCGGGCGTCCGAACCTAGGACTGCCGGAGCACGACCCATCCGAGCAAGTTAAGTGAAGGGGTATGCCTGACCCGTCCCCTGGACCCACATCAGAGCACTTCAGGCGAGTGCCCACCGTCCCCCGGCCCCGCGTCCTGCTCCTCAGCCGAAGGATGCAGAATCCCGGTAGCGATGCTCCACCCCTCGCGCCGCCCCAGCAGCGTCACCGCGCCCACGTAGATCAGTTCCCCCACCGTCATCACACCGCGGACGGCGATCGCGATCAGCGAGCCGAGCGCAAAGCTCTTGCTCGGCAGCGCCGCCTTCAGGCCCCAGGCGAAAGCGGCATCGCGAACGCCGAGCCCGGCCGGGGCGACAACCGTAATCAACGCCGCGAAGTAGCCGATCGCCTGGGCGGAGCCGACCAGGAGGATGTCGTCGAAGGGGATGTAGGTGACCGAGCGGGCGACGCAGTAGATCCCGAAGGCGACCACGACCCAGTTCAGCGAGTAGAAGACGATCAGACCGATAACCCCGCGCAGCGGCACCAGCGCCGGCAACGGCTCGCGGCCGAAGGCCTTCAGCGCCCGGTTGGCGAGCGGGCCGAAGACACGCGGATGCAGGACCACGATCGCTGCCGGGATCAGCAGCAGCACCGCCCAGCGCAGCGGCTGCCCCTGGAGATCGGGGTGGTTGATGATGAAGTAGGCGGCGACGACGATCGCCGACGTCGCCGAGATCGCTTGTTCGTAGACGATGCTGGCGATCGTCAGCCGGCGCGGCACCCCCGCCCGCTCCGAGAGCAGCACCCGCCCGAGCACGTAAAGGACGCTGCCGGGCACGTAGCGCGCCAGCAGCGGCTGCCCCCAGGCGACCTGGGCGCGGCCGAACCCGATCGGGTGGCCGAGGAAGCGCAGGGTGATCTCCCAGCCGAGCGCGCTGAAGACGTAGAAGAGCGGCAGGATCACGATCGCCGGCGCCAACCAGGCGATGTGGAAGTGGACGCCTTCGTTCTGGATCTCCGACCACTGGTCGATGACGGTCAGGACCAAGAAGCCGAAGATGAGCACGGCGAGGCCGATCTGGAGGGCGAGGCGGACGCCGCGACTGCGCGGCGGGCGCGTCCCGAACTTGGCTCCGGCCTCGCCTACCCGGTGCAGAAATGGCTGGCGGCGCTCCACGTCCAGGGCACCTTAGTGACGGGGCCAGCGCTGACGCCCCCGCCCAGGCGGTGGAGCCGGTTTGGGATAGTCAGCCGATGGGCGAGTTCGAGCTGCTGGCGAGACTGCGGGGGCGTCTGCCCGCGCCCGGCCCACGGGTCCGGGTCGGCAGCGGCGACGACGCCGCCGTCAGCGTGCCCGGCGGCGCCACCGCGACCTCGATCGACGCCCTCGTCGAGGGCGTCCACTTCCGCCGCGACAGCGCCGGCCTCGGTCAGATCGGTCGCAAGGCGCTCGCGACGGCCCTCTCCGACCTGGCGGCGATGGGCGCGGAGGCCGGCGAGGCCTACGTCGCCGTCGGCGTCCCCACCGACCTCGACGAGGACGGCTGCATCGAGCTCTTCGACGGGATCGCGGCGCTGGCCGGCGAGACCGGCACCAGCCTGGCCGGCGGCGACATCACCCGCAGCCCGGTCCTCACCATCGCCGTCACGGTCGTCGGCCACGCGGCGACGCCGGAGCGGTTCGTCACCCGGGCCGGCGCCGAGCCCGGCGACGCCCTGGTCGTGACCGGGGAGATCGGCGCCGCGGCGGCGGGCCTGATCCTGCTCCAGCGACCCGAGCTGGCGGAATCAGTACCGGTGGAAACCGCCGCGCGCCTGCGCCGGCGCCAGCTCGAACCGGTCGCCCGCCTCGGCGCCGGCCGCGCGCTGGCGGCCGCGGGAGCGCGGGCGATGATCGACCTCAGCGACGGCCTCGGCGGCGACGCTGCCCACCTCGCCGGCGCCAGCGGCGTCGCCATCCGCATCGAGGCCGCCGAGCTGCCGCTCGCCGCCGGCGTCGCCGAGGTCGCGGTCGCGGCCGGCCGCGACCCACTCGAGCTGGCGGCGTCAGGCGGCGAGGATTACGAGCTGCTGGCGGCGCTGGCGCCGGAGCGGCTGGCCGCGGCGCGGCGGGCGGTTTCCGCGAGCGGCGAAGGGCCGCTGGCACGGATCGGCGAGGTGCTCAGCGGAGCGGGCGTCGAGATCAGGCGGCGCGGCGCGGCGACTGTGGACCCGGCGGGGTTCGACCAGCTCGGCCGACCCCGGCACCACTGCTGATCAGCAGCTCCCGCACGCCGCGCCGGCGCAGCATCGCTGTGGCGATGCGGGAGGGGTCCGGCTTGTAGTGGCCGGACTCCACAAGGCTCTTGAGTTCCTGCGACTGCATCACGTTCCCTTTATCGGCCCGGCCCTCCAGATCCTTAGTTCTGGGTACTCGCACATGCGTCCAACCGACCACTCGCACTACCCTTAAGCACGGTGGCTAACGGGACGGCCCGCATTCTCCTCGTCGACGACGAGCAGTCGATTCAGACGCTCTTGAGCTATCCCCTGCGCAAGGACGGCTACCACGTGACCTCCGCGCTCGACGGCGGCGAGGCACTTCAGCGCTTCGAAGAGGGGCGCTTCGACCTCGTCATCCTCGACCTGATGCTGCCCCGCCTCGACGGGGTCGAAGTCTGCCGCCAGCTGCGCAGCCACAGCCAGGTGCCGATCATCATGCTGACCGCGAAAGGCAGCGAGACCGACAAGGTCGCGGGGCTCGAGGTAGGCGCCGACGACTACATCACCAAGCCCTTCTCGATGCGCGAGTTCCGCAGCCGCGTCAAAGCGGCGCTGCGGCGCTCGCGGATGGGCGGCGAGGCACCCGGCAACGAGTCGATCGAGTGCGGCGAGATGACGATCGACTTCGACCGCCGCATGGTCACCCTGCGCGAAGAGGAGGTCCGGGTCACCTACGTCGAGTTCGAGATCCTCGGCGCGCTCGCTCGCTCGCCCGGCCGGGTGCTCACCCGCGAGACGCTGCTCGAGCACGTCTGGGGGG
>DASYJK010000163.1:0-15469 GCA_035996525.1 Solirubrobacterales bacterium | reverse complement strand
CTTGGAGGCGCCGGCGCCGAGGAAGATCGCTCCCCAGGCGGCGATCCCGACCGCGATCCCGACCTGGCGGAAGGTGTCGTTGATCCCCGCCGCCATCCCGCTCTGCTCTTTCGGGACGACGCTGAGGGCGACGTCGGCGATTACCGGGTTCAGCAGCCCGATCCCGATGCCGCTGATGATGAAGCCGACCAGCAGCGCGGTCCACTCCGAGTGCAGGTTGAGCCCGCCCATCAGCAGCAGGCCGACCCCGGTCGCGGCCAGCCCGGCGCTCATCAGATAGCGGGCTTGGACCTTGGCCAGCGCCATTCCCGACAGCGGCGCGACGATGAACGAGGCGACCGTGATCGGCAGGTAGCGCAGGCCGGCTTCGATCGGCGAGAAGCCGAGGAAGCTCTGCAGGTAGAGAGTCAGGTAGAGGAACAGGGCGAACATCGAGCCGGAGACCGCGAAGGCCGCCAGCTGCACGCCGGTGAAGGCGCCGCGCCGGAACAGTCCCAGCGGCAGCATCGGCTGTTCGACCCGGCGCTCGACCGCGACGAAGGCCGCCATCAGCACCGCGGCGGCGGCGAAGAGGGTGACGATCAGGGCGCTGCCCCAGCCCTCGTCGTTGCCGCGCACCAGTGCCAGCACCAGCACGAACAGGGCGGAGGAGAAGGTGAGGAGGCCGCCCCAGTCGATCTTGGTCGCGTTGGGGTCGCGGGACTCGGCCAGCTTCCAGTAGGTGACGGCAATCGCGGCGATCCCGATCGGCACGTTGATCAGGAAGACCGACTGCCAGCCGAGGCCGTCGGTGAGCAGGCCGCCGACCAGCGGGCCGACGGCGACGGCGATCCCGATCGTCGCCCCGTAGATGCCCATCGCCATGCCGCGTTCGGGCCCGCTGGGGAACTCCTGGGCGACCAGGGCGAGGGAGACCGCGAACATGATCGCGCCGCCGACGCCCTGCAGGCCGCGGGCGAGGTTGAGCAGGGTCGGGTCGGGCGCGAGCCCGCAGAGCAGCGAGGCGAGGGAGAAGATCCCGAGGCCGATCGCGAAGACGCGGCGGCGGCCGAGGCGGTCGGCCAGCGAGCCGGCGGTGAGGACCAGCGCGGCCAGCGAGAGCGCGTAGGCGTCGATCACCCACTGCAGGTCGGTGAAGCTGCCGCCGAGGTCCTTCTGGATCGCCGGCAGGGCGGTGTTGACCACCGTGATGTCGAGCAAGAGCATGAAGGTGGCGACGCAGACCGCGCCGAGCGTCCACCACTTGCGATTGGCGTCGGGGGAGGTGGGGGAGTTCATTTGAGCCTCCAGGGCATCGTGTACGATTCGTAAGGAAGCCTTGTCAGGCCACCTGACCAGGCGAACTTATCAGGTATCCTGACGAAATGTCCGAAGCCACCAACAGCCACCGCGGCCAGATCCCCCTCCCGGGCCTGATGGAAGTCGTCCAGGATGCGCTCTTCGCCGAGTTTCGCCAGGAGCTGGTCGCGAGCGGCTACGGCGACATCCGCCCGACCCACGGCTGCGTCTTCCGTTTCATCCGCGAGGAGCCCCTGCGCCTGACCGAGCTGGCAACCCTGGCCGGGATGACCAAGCAGTCGATCGGCGAGGTGATCGACAACCTCGTCGAGCTCGGCTACGTCAAGCGCGTTCCCGACCCTCAGGACCGTCGCGCCAAGCTCCTCTGCCTCACCGAGCGCGGCGAAGAGGCCCAGAAAGTCGGCTTCGGCCTGTTCAAGAAGGTCGAGCAGCGCTGGGCCAAGCGCTACGGCCCCCAGCGCTTCGCCCAACTCCGCGAGCTGCTCGAGGAGATCGCCATCGCCGAGTCCCCCGGCGCCGTCCCCGAGCTGGCCCGCCCAGAGCTCGCCAGCGCCTAGTACCCGCTAGATTTGCCGCTGGGCCGAGCCACCTGGCCCATTCCGAGTTCTCTCGGGGGCGTAGCTCAGCTGGTTAGAGCGCCGGCCTGTCACGCCGGAGGTCGCGGGTTCGAGTCCCGTCGCTCCCGTCTCCCGCGTAGGCTCTCGCGCCGTGAGGATCGAGCGCTTCATCTGGACCGACCACGCTGAGCTTCGCCTGGGTGACCGAGGCCTTGGCCGGCTTGAGGTCGAGGACGTCGTTCGTGATGGACATCAACACCGGGAGATCAATCGTGGCGATGCGGATTGGCGGGTTCATGGCACGCGCTCGGACGGTCGGCGATTCGCCGTGGTCTACGATCATCCCGCGCTGGAGGAGCCCAATCTGGCGCGCATTGTGAGCATTTGGCCTCTGCGCAATCTGTCCCAGTCCTAACTCCTAACGGCAGTTGGGAGTTATCCTGAACGCCATGAGCGCACGATTCGCCTATTACGATCGAGACGCCGACATCGCCTGGCTTCCGACTGGTGATTCCTCAGACGTGGTTAGCGAGGAGGTCGAATGGGGCCTGATCGACCACGACTCCGGCACCGACGCGGTTGTAGCAGTGGAGGTCTGGTCGGCGAGTAAGCGCCTGCCGGCCGAGTTGCTTGCCACGTTGCCAGCACCGGCAAGTACTCGCGGCGCAGCTGCCTAAGTTAGTAGAGAGGCCCCTGGGGCTGGCCAGATGCAAGGCATCTTCCAGCAGCAATTTGGCGCTACCGCTGCTCGGTTGATGGGCGCCAACCGGCAGTGGGTTTGATGATGAAGATCTTGCGCCTGGGCGTGCCGTTGTACACCCTCATCCTCTCTCCTCACCCTTCCTAGATTTTCTTATCACTCTGCAGGTGCTGGCGGTGACGACCCCTCGGTATCGGTATAGAGAAGATCGCTGCGAACTTCAAAGCGCTTGCGTCCATCTCCTTTAGGAATAAACATTGAGGCGAGTTCGTTTGGCACTGGTACGAAGATCTTGTCGCGCAGAACAATGCTGGCAGTGACAAGGGACCGCCACCAGACTCTGGTGCGACGACCTCATTGGCTTGCAGGTCGTAGTAGGGGCCGAACTGGCCGGAGTGGTGCTAGAAGACGAAGAGCACCTTTTGGCCGCCCCAGACGATTTCGGGAGCTCTCGGTCACGATGTTGGCCCGGATCGTCTCCGGGATGCAGGTCGTGGACCTTGACCAGACTGGTCTGAACATAAAAGATCGCCACGGTGCGGGAACGGAATTGGCCGACAGGGACGGGGGGAGAAGTGAGCGCGAGCAGAGGCGGCGCGATGAAGTTCCTCGTTGTTGCCTGCTTCCTCAACGAGGAAGAGCACCTTCCGCGGCTTGGAGTCGTTGCGGCGGCAGCGGCGACATCCCGACGAAGGACATCCGCGCCACCTGCGGGCGAGCAGCGGGCAGTGATGAGGGCGGCAATCGTGTCCAGGAGAGGCCTGGGGGCCATGTCTGAAAACGACGACCCCGCAGGTACGCCTTAGGCGAACCGCACCGCCAGCCGATCCGCGAAGAGCTTCGTCGACGGAAACAAAACGGTACTTAGGGCGTTCCTTAAGAGCCTATGGGACTCTGCCGTCAAATCGTCCTGGCGCTGCTCGCGGCGTTCCTGCTCGCCGTGCCGGCGGCGGCCCGCGCCGACCCCATGTACTGGGGGGCGCTGATCAAGGGCGACCCCTACGGGTTGCCCGGCGAAGCACCGACCAGCGCCGCGGTGCTGGACAGGTTCGAGAGCGACGCCGGCAAGCGGATCACGATCGTCAACACGGGACAGAGCTGGGCTGGCTTCGACCCGACGACGATGGATGCGGCGATCGAAGCGGGCGCGATCCCGCTGGCGACGATGCCTCTGGGCCCCGGCATCAGCCTTCAGGAAGTCGCGGAAGGCAAACAGGACACGGAGATCCGCGGTTGGGCGCGGGCCGCCAAGGACTTCGCATACCCGTTCCTGTTCAGGCCCTGGTGGGAGTCGAACGGAAACTGGTACTCGTGGGGCCAGAGCCCCTACTTCGTCGCCGCCTGGCAGCGCTTCCACGACCTCGTCGTCGCCGAAGGGGCGACCAACGTCACCTGGGCGTGGGTGGTTAACACGCTCTGGGAAAAGGACGGGAAGGTGCAAGACGATCCGACGCCGTACTACCCCGGCGATGCCTACGTTGACTGGGTTGGGGTCGACGCCTACAACTGGGGCCGCAACCCGCTTCAACCCGATCGCTGGGTGAGCGCCGAAGAATCGATTCAGCCGACCCTTGAATTGCTCGAAGAAATTGCCCCGGGCAAGCCGGTCTGCGTCTGTGAGAGCGCCTCGACCGAGATCGGCAAAGGGGGCCCTGGGGAAGACAAGGCCCTCTGGATCCACGAAATGCTCGACGAGTACCTTCCCTCGCGCCCGCGGATCAAGGCGTATATCTGGTTCAACTGGAACGTCGAACAGGGTGGATATGGCAGTGGAGGCGGTCACTGGGACTGGCCGATCGAGTCCTCGCCGGAGGCCGAAGCCGCCTTTCGGGAAGGGATTCAGAGCGACACCTTCATCTCCGTCGCGCCGCCCCTGACGCCGCTGACCAAGGTGCCGGTACCGCCCGAGCCGGACTCACCACCGCCCTCCGGCGCGGGCCCGAAGCCGCACGATCCGGTCCCCCAGCCGTCGCCGAGCGACCCGATCGGCTTCGGCGTCCCGAGGCCCGGCGCGCGGTCCGGCAGCGCGATCCTGACGGTCGCGGTGCCCGGACCCGGACAGCTGCGGTTCTCCGGCCGGGGTCTGCGGATCCGGGTCCTGCCGTCGCGGCAGCTCGCTCGAACGCCCTTCTCCAAGTGGATGGAGGACGCCGGCGAGCTGAAGCTAGAAGTGAGAGCGGCCGGGACCAAGCTGAGAACGCTCGCCGCGAAGGGCAGCGCGAAGCTCGCTCTCACGGTTCGCTTCTCTCCCGAGACCGGCATCGCCCAAACGGCAACCAAGCCGGTAAGCGTGATCGCGGCCGGTTAGCTGGACCGAGCTCCGAGGACTGGTCCGGCGGGACCCATTGTGCTTGTTTGAACTATCAGCTTCGATACATCGACGTTGTCAGTTCAACCGAGGAGTGGAGAAGACATGAAGCGACCGGGGATGTGGCGGGCAGGGCTTTTGGCGGGGTTGGCGATCGCCGTGGGGGGTCTCGTGATGGCGGGAAGCGTCTCGGCCGTGACGGTTCTGGCGGGCAACCTGGTGATCAAGATCGACGGGGCCACCGATCCGGCCACGCTGCCGAAGAACGTGATGGCCCCGATCGGCTTCCACGGCAGCGCCTCGATCGAAACCAGCGACGCCAGCCATATCCCGGCCGCCTCGAGCACGCGGTTGTTGATCGATAAGCACATCGCGATCGACACCACCGGGTTGCCCACCTGCACCCTCGCGCAGATTCAGAGTGCCTCGCCCGCCGCGGCGATGAAGGTCTGTGGCGATGCCCTGATCGGCAAAGGGGTATCCAGCGCCCAGGTGCAGTTCCCCGAACAGGCGGCCTTCACCGCCAAGGGGCCGCTGTTGGCCTTCAACGGCCCCTCCGGCGGCGGCTACGGCGGCAAGGAATACCGAGAGCAGCTCTATTACGTCTACGCCCACGTTCCCCTGCCCACGGCCCTGATCGCGGTCGCCAAAATCTCGAAGACGAGCGGCAAATACGGCTACAAGGTCTCGATCTCGATTCCCAAGATCGCCGGTGGCGCGGGCTCCTTCAGCGGCGCCGAATTCACGATCGACCGCAAGTGGACCTACAAAGGCAAGAAGCACTCGGTCCTCTCCGCGGAGTGCGCCAACGGGCACCTCGATGCCGAGGTCGACGTCGCCTTCAGCGATGGAACCGACGTGACGGGCAACGTCCTCCAGGCCTGCCGGTCGAAAGGATGAGCTTCAGCCCCGCTCGAGCTTCTTCTCCAGCCGCCCCAGCCAGCCCTCGGCGTACTGGAGCAGACCGGCGGAGAGGCGCGCTGCGGCGGCCACGTAGTGGATGCCCTGCGATTCAAAGGTCTCCGCGCGGGGGATGATCTCGCTTCGTAGCGTCTCTTTCCGCTCGCGATTGCGCTCGCGCAGGCCGCGGATCAGCTCGATCTGGCCCTCGTCGTCCAGCGCGTCGGCGAGGAAGAGCTTCAGCATCGCTTCGTCGCGGATCTGAACCGGCGCCACTTTCGCGGAGCGCAACCAGGCGCCGAGCGCCGCCTCGCCTTTGCCGGTGATCGTGTAGGCCGATCGGGCCCTGCCGCCCTGGGGATCGCTGCGCCGGCGCAGCAGCCCCGCCTCCTCTAGCCGTGCCAACTCCGGGTAGACCAGCGCCAGGGAGATCGGCCAGAAGCTCTGGGTGGACTGATCGGCGACTTTCTTGATCGCGTAGCCGGAGCCGATTCCAAGGCGGACCATGCCGAGCACCAGATAGGAGGTGGGCGAGAGCTTGATCGCGGCCGGTGTTTTTGGAGCGGAGTTAGGATTGCGGGGGGTCATGGCTTGGCAGGTATATCGTCGATGTATCGGGTCTGTCATATCCTAGCCAGACAGTCGTCTCCAGCGGATGCGAATCACGGGGGCATAACCTCTGCCCGTGGACGAGGCACAGGGTTCGACGACGAGCATCAGTGGCGCCCGCCTCTGGCTGATCGGCCTCGGGGTCGCCGTCTTGGTCGGCCTCGCCGCGGGGGGAGGCTTCACCCTCGGTCACTCCAACGGCCCGGACCTGGATTCGGCCCGGGCCGAGGGAGCGGCGGTCGGGCACCGGGCCGGGGTCAGGAAGGGCGCCGCCGAAGGGCGGCTCACCGGCGGCCGTGAAGGCGGCGAACGGGGCTTCGAACAGACCTATGACCATTACTACCGGGTCGCCTACCGGGCGGCTTTCGAAGAAGCCGAACCGGATCCGTCGGCGCAGATCGGAGGGTCGCGGTGAGCAACCGCGCGGCGCTCCTGGTCGGCGGCTCGATGCTGGCGATCCTGATCGCCGGGATCCTCGGCTACGCGCTCGGCGCCTCCCGCGCGCCTAGCGCCGCCGATGCCGCCGCGGCGCGGCGCGAGGCGGGCCAGGCCGCCTACCGGGAGGCAGTGCCGGCCGCCCGGGCAGTGGCGCGGAGGGCCGCCTTCGACCGGGCCGTCGACGCCGGCCGCGAACGGGGCCGTGAAGTCGGGCTCCGCGTCGGCGCTGCCCACGGCCAAGCCGTCGCCGAACTCGAAGCCGAAGAAGAACCGTCGCTCGAAGACTTCTTCCCCGGCCTTTGACGGGCGTCCGGAACGGTCGCCCGGCCGTCGACAGAAACGGCCCGGCCCTCAATCTAAGGGCGCTAGCTGCCGAATCTAGGAAGGCCGATGAAACCGCTCCTTCTCAATGTCGCTCTCGGCGAGGGCGACCGGGCGGCCCTGCAGGGGCTGATCCCGCTGGCCGGGGCCCTCGGGGCGGGCACGATCTTCGCCCTCTTCTTCGGCGGTCGCCGCCGCGGCTCCGGCATCGCCGTCTTCGAACTCTTCGCGATCGTCGCCGTGCTTGTCTCGGTCGGGACCACGGCCTTCCTCGCCCTCTCGCTGCTGCACAACGAAGAAGCGGTCAGCGACCAGGTGCTGACCCAGACGGCGACGCCGCTGATCTTCGCCGTCTTCCTCCTCGTCCTCGTCAGCGTCCTCGGGCGGCTGCCCGGATCGGCGCGGCGGATCTTCAGCGTCCTGCCGCTGCTGATCGTCGCCGGCGGCAGCGCCGCCTGGCTCGCCAGCTCGTCCTGGTCGTTCGAGCCGGGGGAAACGATCCTGATGGCCGCGCTGATCCTCGGGGTCGGCGGCCTCACCGCCCTGCTCGCCTGGGGTGGCGATCGCCTCGACGGTCGCATTGAGCGCGGGATCGCGCGGGATCGTTTCGTGCGCCTCGCCAAGGCCGGCTACCGGATCGAGGAGCGGGACCTGCGCCTCGCCCTGCCGAGCCGCCGGCCGGATGGCGACCGCACGTCCCTCTCCTGCTGGGTCCGCAAGGACCGCGTCTGCCTCGACTGGGTCGCCTGCCACCAGCTGCGCGACCAGGCTCGCGCCCGCTGGGATCGCCTGGCCGAAGACAAGGGGAAGCCGCCACACGGATCCACCGTCCTAACTCGCCTCGAGGTCTCCCATTACCTGCTTGTCCTCGTCCGTCGGAGCACCCTGCGCTTCTGGGTCTTCGAGCCGGGTGCCGACGACGAGATCCGCCCGATTGAGCTGAAGGCCAACGACGATGGCCTCTTCGACATCACCGGCCGCGGCATCGTCTAGCTGCCCGGCGTCGGTGCTGAGCAATCCTTTAGGGAGATGAGCGATGCCTGGTCCACCGAGCGCCTCCTTGCCCGGCCTCCCCGGCGGATCGATCGAGCCGCCTACTTGAGCCTCTTCCTCGATCCGGTGGTCGGGGAGTGGCTCGGCCGCTCACCGGCGGAGCCACTCCGCGAGCCCGAGATCCTCGGCATGCTCAGCGCCGACGAACGGCACTGGGCCGAGCACGACTTCGGGCCGTGGGTCCTGGAGGAGCGGGAGACCGGGGCGATCGTCGGCCGCGGCGGCCTGCGCTGGACCGAGCTCGAGGCCGGCTGGTCGGTGGAGCTGCCCTGGGCGATCGCCTCCGAGTGCTGGGGCCGCGGCTTCGCGACCGAGGCGGCTCTGGCCGCGGTGGAGCAGGCCGGTGCCCTGAAGTTGCCCGAGGTGATCGCGCTGATCGTCCCCCACAACGCCCGCTCGCGCCGGGTCGCCGAGAAGGCCGGTCTCGAGCTCGACGGCGAGACCCGCCACGCCGGGCTGCCGCACCTCGTCTACCGCTGCCGGCCGGAGCCGCCCCGCGACTAGCGCTTCGGCGCGTAGCGATTGTGGAACATCAGGGCGTTGCCGTCGGGGTCGGTGAAGATCGCCATGTGGCAGACGCCGCTGTCGATCGTCTCGGCGACGAACTCGACGCCCTCGGCCTCGAGCTTGGCGCGGGCGGCGGCGACGTCCTCGACGTGGAGAGCAATCGGGTGGCCGCTCGGCGCGAACTCGCGCCCCACCGCGGCGGCGTCCATCACCTGCAGCGTCAGGCTGCCGGTCTCGAACTCGCCGGCGGGGATTTTCTCGTAGTCGACCGAGTGCTCGAGCCCCAGCGTCTCGCCGTAGAACTTCAGCGCCGCGGGGTAGTCCTTGACGAAGACGGTGACGAAGTCGACGCCGGTGACGGTGGTCGGTGAGGGCATGCTCAGACTTTAGCCGTGCGGGCGATGTACACGGCCTTGCTGTGGACCTCTGCGGTTCTGGCCTCCACGGAGAAGAGACCGGCCTGGCGCTCAGAAGAGTTTCAGCGTTTAAGTTCCCTCGTTCAGTCATCGGTTATGTAAGTTCGTTTGATCAGCGCTTCGAATGGGCATCGGGATGTCTCAGACGATGGCTGGGAGTGGGGTGAGGCACACAGGGTCTGCCTGCGAATGGCGTACAGGTACGCCAGCAATCCAAGCGAGGCAGAAGACATAGCCCAGGACGCCTTGCTCCGTGCCTGGCGTCGTCGCTCGACCCTGCGCGAGGCCGATCGGCGCAACCAGTGGCTGGCGACGATCGTCCGCAACGAGGCCTTCCGCCAGCACGCTCGCGTGCGCCCTGACCCGACCTCGGCGATCGAGACATACGAGGCGGTCGAGGACGCCCAGGTCGTGGCGACGGTCGAACGCGCCGACCTCCACGCCGCCCTGGAGCGGCTCAGCGATCGCGACCGCCAGCTGCTCGAGCTGCGCTACACCGAGGACCTCACCCAGCAGGCGATCGCGCGCCGGCTCGGGATCCCGGAAGGGACCGTCAAGGTGAGGCTGCACCGGGCCCGGATCAAGCTGCGGCGGGCCTACGTGCTTCAGTGAGCGGCGGCGACCCGCCGCATCTCGGCAGCGGCCGCCTGGGGCCCGACGTAGGGAACCAGCATCGCGAACAGCAGGTCGGGCAGGCGGCTCGGCAGCTGGGCGGCGCGCCCGGCCAGAAGCTCGTCGAAGATCAGGCCGGAGACCGCCCCGGCTGACATCAGCGAGATGTTCGCCGGCAGCTCCTTGCCCCCGGCCAGCTCACGTCCGGCGTCGAGGTACTCGGTGAAGCGAGCGATCGCGTTCCAGTGCAGCTGGCGGGCGTCGGCGCCGGCGGCGGCGACCTCGACCACGGCGGTTCGCGCCAGCGCCGGGTCGACGGCGAAGCGGTCGACGATCGTGGTCAGCCCGCCGGTCATCCGCGCCACCCAGGTCGCCTCCCCGTCGCAGTTGGCGACGACCTCGTTGAAGACCTGCTCGACCAGCATCTCGTAGGCCGCCAGGAAGCAGTCGTGCTTGTCGTCGAAGTGCTTGTAGAAGGTGGTGCGGGAGGTGCCGGCCTCCTCGATCACGTCGGCGACGGAGGTCTCGCGGTAGCCCCTGGCGCCGACCACGCGGATCATTGCCGCCAGGATGACTTGACGCCGCGATTCGGGAGGTGCCATGGGCCCGCTTTCGAGGGAGGCTGAACTACCGGATACATTGATCATAGCGGCGTTGTGTACGAAGGTGTTTACTTAGGTTCTTCGCCCACCTCCCGCGCAGCCGCATCCGGGCCCAGATACGCCACCAGCGTGGCAAAAAGCACATCCGAAAGCAAGCTGGGAAGTTTGTCCGTTCGGCCCGTGACGAGCTCGTCGGAGATCAGCCCGACCACCGCTCCCGCCGCCATCCGCGAGGTGTTGGCGGGGAGGCCGCGGCCGCCTGGCGCGAAGTCGCGTCCCTCGTCGAAGAACGGGGTCAGCCGCTGCACCGCCGCCCGCAGTCGCCGCTGCGCCGCCGGGCCGGCGGCGGCGACATCGACCAGGGCCAGCCGCGCCTGCGCCGGGTCGGCGGCCAGCGCCGCCAGCAGCGTCGCCAGGCCCGCCCGGGCGCGGTCGGGCCAGCGCTCCTCGGCTTCGTAGGCGACCGAGATCTGCCGCACCAGGACGTCGACCGAGTTGTCGTAGGCGGCGAGGAAGCAGGCTTCCTTGTCGGCGAAGAGCTCGTAGAAAGTGGTGCGGGAGATCCCCGCCTCCTTGGTCAGGTCGGCGACGGTGGTCGCCGCGTAGCCCTTGTCGGCGACGATCCTCATCGTCGCCTCCAGCAGGCGGTCGCTCTGGGAGCGGGAGACGACCTCCGGCGGGAGGCCGTGGCGCCCGCGCGGCGGCCGCCAACGCTCACCCTGTCTGCTGGGCTGCGGCACGCTCAGCCCGCGGCCTGGTGCAGCGTCTTCTCCGCCTCCCGCGACTGCCGCAGCGCCTCGTCCTGGCCGAGGTAAGGGATGGTGATGATGTAGACGATGTCCGGCAGCAGTTCCGGCAGGCGCTCGGTGTTGCCGGCGAGGATCTGGCCGACGATCAGCGACTCGGCGGCGGCGAGGGCGCCGCGGCCGGCGCTGGAGGGGATCGCCTGCTCCTCCATCGGGTCGTTGCGGCCGCGGTCGAGCAGCGCCTGCAGCACCCGCTTGCCGGAGGCGTACATCTCCAGCGAGCGGCCGCCCGCCGCCGGCGCCTCGACCAGCGCCATGCGGGCGAACTCGGGGCGGCTCGCGAGCAGGTCGAGGAAGGTGGCGGTGGCGTCGCGGACCATCCTCGCCCAGGGCTTGTCGGGCGAGTAGACCTCGACGATGCGGCCCATCGCGTCGGCGAGGGAGAGCTCCATCGAGGCCTGCAGGCAGTCTTCCTTGTCCTTGAAGAGCTCGTAGAAGGTGGCGCGGGAGACCCCGGCCGGCTCGCAGATATCGGCAATCGTCGTCGCCCCGAACCCTTTGGCGGCGCAGGCATCGGCCATCGCGTTGAGGATCCGTTCGCGCTGGGAGTGGGCGACCAGCGGCTCCGGCAGGTCGCCGCGACCGGCCGGCAGTCGTTCCTGCTCGATCAGTCCGCCGATATCGTCCTGTTTGGCTCTGGAACTGGCTCCGTTGGGGGAAGCGGTGGGCGGCATATGGGTTCCTCGGTCAGACAGCCGTGTTTAGGTAAACGCGATTGTACACCCTCGGCACGGTTCTGTGGACGTTCGAGTACCGAATTATTTTTCTTGCGGCTAATTGGGAACGGGGTTGGAATGCCTGTACACGCGGGCGAGCGATCTACTCAAAACTTCGGACCGCTGTACAACCGCTCCGGCTCGGTTTCGGTCGACCATTTAGGCATGAAGACGGTGCCCCGCCAGATCGTCGCCTTCGGAGGTGGCGGCTTCTCGATGGAGTCCGGCAACCCCCTGCTCGACGACTACGTGCTCGGCCTGACCGGGGCCGAGCGCCCACGCGTCTGCTTCCTGCCCTCGGCCAGCGGCGACGCCGACCACTACATCGTCCGCTTCTACCGGGCCTTCTCGGCCCACCGCTGCGAGGCCACCCACATCTCCCTCTTCCGCCGCGAGCAGGGGCCCGAGGACCTGCGCGCCCACCTGCTCTCCCAGGACCTGATCTACGTCGGCGGCGGCAGCGTCGTCAGCCTGCTCGGGGTCTGGCGCGCGCACGGGATCGACCAGATCCTGCGCGAAGCGTGGGAGGCGGGGGTCATCCTCTGCGGCCTCTCGGCCGGCTCGCTCTGCTGGTTCGCGGAGGCGATCACCGGCTTCCACGGGGCGCCGAAACGGCTCGATGGGCTGGGGCTGCTGCCGTTCAGCAACTGCGTCCACTACGAGCCGAAGTCGTCACGGCGCGAGTCCTACCACCGCTTCCTGCGCGAGGGCATGTGCGCCGGCTATGCGGCCGAGGACGGCGCCGCCCTTCACTTCACCGGCACCGAGCTGAGCCGCGTGGTCGCCTCCCGGCCCGAGGCCCGCGGCTACCGCTTGGACGTCGCCGGCCAGCGGGTAGTCGAGATGCGGATCGCCACCACCTTCCTCGGCGATCGTGGAGTCGTCCCCACCGCGGCGGTACCGGAGGCGCTCTCCACCGCGGTAGCCAACTGATGGAGGTCCGCCGGATCCTCGCCCTCGGGGGCCATGACTTCACCTCGCGCCCGCCCGACCGGGCCGTCTGCGAGCTGCTGCTGCGATTGGCCTCCGAGCGCGGCGGCGAGCGGCCGCGGATCTGCCTGCTGCCAACCGCCAGCGGCGACACCTCCGAGCAGATCGGCCGCTTCTACGCCGCCTTCGGCGAGCGGCCTTGCGAGCCCTCCGATATCTCCCTCTTCCGGCTCGGCCGGCGGCCGATGGCGTTGCGCGATCACCTGCTCGCCCAGGATTTGATCTACGTCGGCGGCGGCAGCCTCGTCAACCTGCTGGCGGTCTGGGAGGCGCACGACATCGCCTCGATCCTCTCGCTGGCCTGGCGCCAGGGGATCGTCCTCGCCGGCCAGAGCGCCGGCGCGATGTGCTGGTTCGAGGCCGGGATCACCAAGTCCTCCGGTAAGCCGCTGGCGGCGGCCGGGCTCGGCTTGCTCAAGGGCAGCCTCTGCGTCCACTACAACAACGAACCGGAGCGCCGCGCCGCCTACCTCGAGGCGGTCGGCAACGGCATGCCGGGCGGCTACGGCCTCGACGACTACGCCGGCCTGCTCTGGGAGGGGGAAGGTACTCCCTCCGCCGTCACCGCCCGCCGCGGCGCCCGCGCCTACCGGGTCTGCGACCGCGACGAGTCGGTCTCCGAGTCGCCCCTGCCGGCGCGCTTCCTGCCGGCTCCGGCCCCCGCCGCCCTGCGCGAGGACATCGCCGAGTTCCGCCGCATCAAAACGATGCGCAAACGGGCGGGCTGGCTGGGCTAGGGCGCATTTGTAACCCAGGAGGTGACAAATGCGCCCCGGCCTACTCGCCGGCGACGGGCGGCGCGGTCGGGTCGCTGCTCTCCTCGCCGAGGCTCTCGCGGGCGATGTAGTCCTCGGCCAGCAGCAGGTTCTCCTTCGAGCGCTCGACCACGTTCAGGAGGTCGCCCATCAGCGCCACCTCCTCGACCTGCTCCTTGACGAACCACTGCAGGAACTGCTCGGCCCGGTAGTCCTTGACCTCGCGCGCCAGCTCGAATAGGGAGAAGATCTCCTCGCTGACCCGCTTCTCCTGCTGCAGCGCCATCTTCACCGGCTCGCTGCCGTCGGCGTAGGTGGTCTCGACCGCCTTGATGTCCGGGATGTGGACGGCCTCGCCGGTGTCGAGCAGGTACTGGATCATCATCATCGCGTGCTCGCGCTCCTCCAGCGCCTGGCGGTAGAAGAAGGCGGCGAGGCGGGGGAGGGTCTCGGCGTCGTAGAAGACGGCGGCGCCCACGTACTGCTGCGAAGCGGCGAACTCGTTGGCGATCTGCTCGTTCAGCGCGTCGGCGAAAGTCTTGTCAGGCATCTCGAGGGCTCCTTGTTCGGCGGGGCGTCGGCAGGCCCAACGTAGCCGAAACCGCGAGTTTGGTCGGCCGAAGCGGCCGTTCGGCTACCCGAACGAGATTCAGACGCGCCAGCGGAATCCGGTCGGCTCGATCGCCGGTTGCAGCGGGCTGGAGGGGAGCCCCGGCTTGGTTGCCTGGGCGGGGTTGTTGTAGCCGCCGGGGGCGACGTCGTTGGGAGTGTCGGGATGGAAGATCGAGGCGAGGTACTGGATCTGGCCGCGGCCCTGGCCGAGCTCGGTCTGGCCACCGCCATAGGCGCCGATTCCACGCTCCTCGCAGTAGTCGTAGGCGGCGAAGAGATTGCGGATCGGGCCGAAGCGCGAGGGCTTGACGTTGACCGTCTTCGGCGGCGACCACGGCATCGCCTCGATGTCGGCGATCGAGTGGATCGGCGCGTCCCAGGTGACCCGCTCCGAAACCGGATTTAGAAGAGGCTTGGTCTCGGCCGTTACATCGGGATCCTCTAGCCAGGCATCGGGGAAGGCGTGGATCAGCTTCGCGTAGAGCTCGGGGTCGGTGATCACGTCGACCGGGGTCCCTTTGTAGAAGCCCTTGAGGTCGAGCGAGTCGACGGCCCCGGTCTCCACAAGAGCGGCGATCAGCTCGTCGTCCCAGTCGTTGAAGGGGTCGAGCTTGAAGCGCAGGGTCGGGTAGGCCGCGAGGCGGGCGAGTAGCGGCTCGATCGAGGAGGCCTGCTCGCCGCTCATGTCGGCGAGCCGCATCGAGTTGACGAAGTTCACCGGTTTCGGCTCGCGCCCGAGCGCCTCGGCGAGGTTGGTCCCGGCCTGGCGCAGCGCCAGGTCCAGCGCCGCCGACTCGAAGGCCCAGCGGCGGTAGTCGCGCGAGGGCTCCTCGCGCTCGGGTGGTGCGGCCGGGAAGAGGTCGATCGGGTCGAGGTGCTCGGAGAACTCGGCGAAGGTGCCGGAGAAGGCGAGCCCCTCGGGCGGCCCGTGGCTCTGCTGGGCGACGTGATCGACGGCGTCGTAGACCACGTCTTCGCCGACCCCCTCCTCACCGCCGCCGCTGAACTTGACGATCGTCGTCAGCCGTTCGAACTCGCTCAGCGCGATGCTCAATCCCTCGAACTGGCAGGAGTCGATGGCGAGCGGGAGGTTGGCGATTGCGTCGAAGCTGGCCATTGGCGGTGAGCCTAGATGATCGGGGGAGTCGCTCAAGGGGGTGCGGGAGGGGAGTCGGTATGCACTCGCGGGAATTGGGTCGCGTCCGCTTCGCGGACAGGCTCCGGATGATGCTGCGCGCCTATGGCGCGCAATAACCGGATTGCATTTC
>DASYJK010000162.1:0-17522 GCA_035996525.1 Solirubrobacterales bacterium | reverse complement strand
GCCCGAGAGGGCTGCAGCCCTCTCGGGCTGGATTGAGCGCTACAACTTCAGACGACGACACGGCGCAATTGGCCACCGGCCGCCTATTCAGCGGCTACGGGAGCTCGCCGGGAACAACGTGGCTGGCATCTACACCTAGCGAGGCGTAGATGAGCAGGGATCTCATCGTCTTGCTGGGTGCTCTCGCGCTCGGCGCCGTGGTCGCGGCCGTGGGGATGCGGCGCAATCTCTCCGAGACGACGCGAGACTGGCTGCCACGGTTTGGAGGGGATACCGAGCGGGCGACCATGGCGGTTGGTCTTTACGAGGGCGGGGAAAGGCCACGGCGACCGCTCTCTCCTCGGCAGCGGCGCTCGATGGCCTTGTTCTATCTGCTGCTCGCCCTCACCAATCTGGCTTTCGCGGTCCTGTCGGCGGATGGCCGGCTGTTTCATGCGGCCATCGCCGCCTTGTGGGTGCTCAGCGCCGCTCTGCTCCTACTGAGAAAGTGGCCACATCACTCAGCCTGACACCACCGATAGCGGGGGGTCCAAGCGCGGGCGGGCGCGTGGATGGGTCGTGGCCGGCCTGGCAGTGGCGGTCCTGGTCCTCGTGGCCGTTGCCCTTGGGCAAGCGGGCGGCGGTCGCGGCGGCCCGCTCGACGCGATTGCCAAGGCGGCTGAAGCGACGCAGAGCGAACCGGGCGGGCACGCGCTGGTCGACGTCACTGCGACTGCGTCGGGCACGCCGGAGGGAGTCACCGAGACCGGATCGATCGTCTTCGAAAACAGTGGGCGCGCTCGCGGGACGGTGGTGGCCCGGGGCCACACGACGGGCCGTCGGGTAAAGGTTCAGGTCATTGCCGACGGGACGACTTCATACACGCGGTCCGATCAGTTCGGCTCGCTGCCGGAAGGGCGTCAATGGATGAAGATCGACCTCTCCTCAGCTGTCTCGGGCTCATCGCTTCCGGCCGATGGTGGACCAGCGGACGGCCTGAAGCTGCTCGAACAGATGGACGGAGCGGAGGAGATCGCGAAGGAGGACATCCGCGGAGTCGCCACCACGCATTACCGCGGCACCCTGCCGGTTTCCGATCAGGAAGTGCTCGGAGTCCAGGTGCAGGTCTCGCCGCCGCGGGCCGAAGTTTGGATCGATGCCCAGGGTCGAGTGAGGCGGATGACGATCGTCGCCTCCGGCTCCGTGGAGGGAGAGAGTGGATCCACCACTACCGATATGACGATAGATTTCCTCGACTTCGGGCCGGTGCCGAAAATCGAGCTGCCGAACCAGGACGAAGTCTTCGACGCGACCGGTCAGCTCGAATCCAAATTGAGGTCAGCGGCCGAAGCTCCCTGAGAGGTGGGCGGCGCCGGTGGGCCGGAGGGGCGATGCTGTAACGTCATGCATTCAATGCATTCGTCTAATGACTTCAAAAGAGGCCGGCAATCAAAGCCTTGACGATCAGGAATCTGCCTCCAGGCATCGCCGATGCGCTCGAGCGCGAGAAGCGCCGCCGCGGGAAGTCGCTTAATCAGACGGTCATCGACCTGCTCGGTCAGGGTCTCGGTGCGCAGGGAGGTGGGCGTTCGAACGGTCTGGGTCGGTTGGCTGGCGGCTGGAGCGAGGATGAGGCCGATGCTTTCGAGCGGGCGGTGGCGCCGTTCGAGGGGGTCGACGAGGAGCTCTGGCGTTGAGCGCCTACTGCCTCGACACCTCGGCGTACAGCAACTTCAGGCGCGGGAACGAAGAGGTGGCGGCGCTGCTCGATCGGGCTGAGTTGGTCGGTGTGTCGACGATCGCGATGGGCGAGTTGCGCACCGGCTTCGCGCTCGGCAGCCGGCGTAGACGTAACGAGGCCGAGTTGGACGCCTTCCTTGACAACCCCGTGGTCGAGGTCCTGACAGTTGACGCCGAGACGAGCCGCCACTACGCCGAGATCGTCGCCGAACTGCGGAGGGCGGGGACTCCAGTCCCCACCAACGACATCTGGATCGCCGCCACCGCGGCCCGGAACGGCACCAGTGTTCTCACCTGCGACGAGCACTTCGAGCGCATTACCCGAGTCGGCTCGATCATCGTCGAAAACTGACGGTGTTTCGCGACGAGCACGCCCGCTGGTCAGTCGCTTGCCACATCGTGAGTGTCGGGCATTCATCGATGGCCATCGATGAATCTGGTAGCGTCACCCCGCGTGACCGACCTGCCGGTGATCAATTGCTGCACGCCGCTGGCCGGCTCCTCACTCGGCGAAGATCAGGCGGGTGAGCTGGAGGCGGTGCTGAAGGCGCTGGCGGACCGGCACCGGCTGCGGATCGTGAACATGCTGCTGCGGGCCGACGGCGAGGCGGTCTGCGTTTGCGAGTTCCAGCCTTTCCTCGACCTCTCGCAGGGCACCGTCAGCCATCACCTCAAGGTGCTGGGGGAGGCAGGCCTGGTCGAGCGGGAGACGCGGGGGACGCGCAGCTATTTCAGCCTCGTCCCCGGCGCCCTCGACTGTGTGCGCGACGTCTTCGCTCCGGCCGCCGCCTGCTGCTGAGGCCCGTGTGAGCGGGCGCCCCGACCTCCTCCGCCGCGCCGCCGCCGAGGGCATCGGCGTCTTCGCCCTCGTCTTCGCCGGCTGCGGGGCGATCGTCACCGAGGCTGAGCACCCCGGCAGCCTCGGCACGGTCGGCATCGCCCTCGTCTTCGGGCTGATCGTGATGGCGATGGTCTACGCCACCGGGCACCTGTCGGGTGCGCACCTGAACCCGGCCGTCACCATTGCCTTCGTCGTCACCCGCCACTTCCCCCGGGGGGAGGCGTTGGCGTATCTGCTCGCCCAGCTCGCCGGAGCGCTGGTCGCGGCCGCGCTGCTGGGGGCGATCTGGCCGAGTGACCCAGCCGGGCTCGGAACGACGCTGCCCACGGTCGGCGCCGGCAGCGCTTTCGCCTATGAGGTGGTGCTGACCGCCTTCCTCATGTTCGTGATCCTCGCCGTGGCCACCGACACCCGTGCGGTGGGCGCGGCGGCGGCGATCGCGATCGGCGGCACGGTCGGGCTCGACGCCCTCTTCGGCGGGCCCATCACCGGAGCCTCGATGAACCCCGCCCGTTCGCTCGGCCCGGCGCTCGTCTCCGGTGAGCTCCACGACCTCTGGATCTACCTGCTCGCGCCGGTGGCCGGCGCCGCCATCGGCGCCGTCGCCTACCAGGTCGTTCGGGGCGAGCATCCGCCCGAGCCCCAGCCGGAGAGCGGTTGATGGCCCGCGCGCTCTTCGTCTGCCTCCACAACGCCGGGCGCTCGCAGATGAGCGAGGCGCTGTTCGCCCGCGTCGCCGCCGGTCGCCACGAGGCGCGCTCCGCCGGCACGACGCCCGCCGACCATGTTCACCCCGGGGTGGTCGAGGCGATGGCCGAGCTCGACATCGACCTCAGCGGCCGCACGCCACGGAAGCTCAGCCGCGAGGACGCGGAATGGGCCGACGTCGTGGTGACGATGGGCTGCGGCGATGAGTGTCCCTACCTGCCCGGCAAGCGCTACATCGATTGGGAGCTGGCAGATCCGCAGGGTCAGCCGGTCGAGTCGGCACGGGTGACCCGCGACGAGATCGAGCGGCGGGTCGAGGCGCTGGTGCTCGAGCTGGACGCCACGACTTAGACGCCCGGCTGCAGAGGACGAGCTCTCCGCGTCGCCTCAACGACGGGCTTGCCGCTCGGTCCTCGGCTACCTCTGCTTCCTCACCGCTCGTGCGATCGCCATAGAAAGTTTGACTGGCGGCTCAGTGGGCTAGTCCGAGCCGCACCGAGGCGGCCCGAGTGATCATCCGCCGGGTGCCGGCGATGCCGCCGATCGAGCGGGTGCCGAAGTCATCGACCCGCCCGGCAAGCTCGGCATCGCGCGCCGCGGTCGAGTAGACAAGCTTCTCGACCGGCGAGAAGCGTCGCCCGCTCGAGTAGTCGGAGATGAGCCAATGATGGGCACGTAGCTCGCGGCGGTGGCGCCGCGCGTAGGCCTTCAGGGCTCGATTGAGCTCCCGATCCGATCCGTGCAGGGCCGGGCCGACTTCCTCGGCCAGCCAATCCGCCGACTGGAACGCCCAGCCGCAGCCGGCGCCGAAAAGTGGATCGGACGCCTGGGCGGCATCGCCGACGAACGCCACCCCCCGCGCCGCGGCGGGGCGGATCGTGCTCGGCATCTCGAGCTTTCCGAACCATTTCGCGATCGGGCGCGCGCTGTCCAGGCTTGGAGCATCCGCCAGACTCCGAAAGTGCGCGCGAACCGCCGGCTCCGGGTCGCCGCGAAACTCGTCCAACCGTCGCCTGGCCAGCATCACCGCGACCATCGAGACACCTTCCTCGTTGGGATGGATGTACGCCAGGTCGGGGTCGCTGAACCAGACCATCCCCCGATTGGGGTCGCGCAGCGAGACATCCTTGAAATAGGAGAAGTAGCAGAAGCGCTGGTGGGGTCGGACACGTCCCGAGACGCCCGCCATCCGCGCCACCTGCGAATCACGCCCGTCGGCAGCAACCACGAGCCTTGCCGTCAGCGGTCTCTCCTCGCTGCCATGGCCCGAAACGCGGACGCCCTCGATCTGCTCCTCGCCCTCGAGTCCCACCGCCGTGACTCCGGGCAGGTAATCCACGCCCGGAGTCTCGATCGCCAGCCGCCGCACGATCGGGTCGAGGACCGAGCGTCGCAGGTTCAAGCTGGGCAGGTCCCGATCTGGCGGCCGTATCCAGCCGTAGCGAGTCCAGATGTCGGTCTGGGCGCGAACGGCGCCGGCGTCGTGAAGCGCCGGCCCGATCCCTAGGCGCTCCATAGCCGGCACCGCGCCAGCCTGGATGTTGTGGGTGCAGACGACCTTGTAGGTGTCGAGCTCGGGGCGCTTCTCCACCACGGCGACGCGAGCCCCGCGCAGCGCCAGCAGGCGAGCCGCGGCGCACCCGGCCAGGCTCCCTCCGACGACCACGACGTCGTATTCGCGATCAGGCATTTGGCTCGATGTTCTGGTTCACCCGGAACAGGTTGCTCGGGTCGTACTTGGCCTTGATCCGCGCCAGGCGGTCGTAGTTGTCGCCGTAGCTGGCCCGCACCCGATCCTGCCCCTCGTCCATCATCATGTTCACGTAGGCGCCGCCGGCGGAATAGGGGTGGAGCGCATCGAAGTAGTCGACGCACCACTCGCGGATGCTCTCGGCATTTGCCGGGTCGGGATCGACGCCGGCGAAGACTGAGCCCCACTGGGCGTCGCGGTAGGCCCAGGGGGTGTCAGCGGCCCCGACGTCCCCGGCGGCACCGTCGATCGGGTACAGGTGCATCGTCGACTTCCAGGTCGGCATCTTCGCTCCGAACTCGGCGTGGAGCTCGACGGCGGCGTCGGGGATCTCCTTGACGAAATCGGCGCGCCAGTACCACTGGTCTCCGGCCGGGTAGACCGGGTCGAAGGCGCTCTGGAGCGCCGGCAGCGGCATCTCCTGGACTCCGTGCAGGAGCGGCTCCGGGGTCGCATCCAGCAGCGGGGCCATCGCCTCGGCGGCGTCGCCTGGGTCGCCCGCGTAGCACCAGACGATCCCGCAGACCTTGCGCAGGTGCAGCTCGTCGGGGAAGGGCGGCGCCGGCGGCACCGAGGTGAAGGCGAAGAAGCCGTTCAGGTCCCGCGGGGCGTTCGGGATGAAGTCGCGGTAGGCGGCCAGCACCTCGGCACCCTGCTCCACCGCCCAGAAGGTCGGGCCGCCGACGATCGTGCTCACCTCGTGCAGGCGGAAGAGGAACGAGGTGACGACGCCGAAGTTGCCGCCGCCGCCCCGGATCGCCCAGTAGAGGTCGGGGTTCTCGTCCGCCGCGGCGCGAACGCGCTCACCGCTGGCGAGCATCACCTCCGCCTCGATCAGGTTGTCGATCGTCAGCCCGCATTTGCGGGTGAGGTGGCCGAGGCCGCCGCCGAGGGTGAGGCCACCGACGCCGGTGGTGGAGATGATCCCGCTCGGCGTTGCCAGTCCGTGCACGTTGGTCGCCGCATCGACTTCGCTCCAGAGGCAGCCGCCGCCGACCCGCGCGGTCCGCGCTCCGGGGTCGACTTCGATCCCCTTCAGGCCCGAGAGGTCGAGGACGATGCCGTCGTCGCAGGTCCCCAGCCCGCCGCCGTTGTGGCCGCCGCCGCGAACCGCCAGCAGGAGGTCGTTCTCGGCGGCGAAGGAGACGACCTTGGCGACGTCGCCGGCGTCCGCGCAGCTGGCGATCAGCCCCGGGTGGCGGTCGATCATCGCGTTGTAGACCTTGCGGGTCTCGTGGTAGGTGGAATCCTCGGGGCCGGTCAGCCGTCCTTGGAATCCGGTGATCTCGCTGCGTGCCTTCTGCGTCAGGGCGTTGGGGGCGCTCACGTGTTCCTCCTGTTGTCGTCTCACTCGTCTTGGGTCGAGCCTAGGGCGCCCCGATTCACCTGTCATGACCTGACCTGACCCAATTCGAACACCCCTCATCGAGCGATCGCAGGTGGGAATGATCAGGACTGACTATCGTCTCCGCATGGACGCAGAGAACCCGGAGCTTCCGGGCTCACTCCGCCCGACCTCGACCTCACCGTTCGTCGGCCGGGAGGGCGAGCTGGAGAAGCTCCGGACCCTGATGCCGCGGGCCGAGGGCGAGGGGCGCCGCGTCGCCCTGCTCGCCGGTGAGCCAGGCGCGGGGAAGAGCCGTCTGACGCGTGAGTTCGCCGCGGGGATCGCGTCGGAAGGGGTGCTGGTCCTCTATGGAGCCTGCGACGCGGCGGTGCGGACCCCCTACGGGCCCTTCGTCGAGGCACTCGACCGCCTGGTGCGGGTGACCGAGGCCGCCGAGCTGCGGGCCGCGCTTGGAGCCGGCGGCGGTGAGCTGACCCGGCTGTTGCCCGATCTGCCGTCCCTGGTCGGCGATCTGCCCGAACCGGTCGACGCCGATCCCGACACCGAGCGCCACCGCCTCCACACCGCGGTCGCCGATCTGCTCGCCAACGTCAGTCGCGGCGCCCCGATCCTGCTGGTGCTCGAGGACGGGCACTGGGCCGACACGCCGACGCTGCTCCTGCTGCGCCACCTGGCCCGTTCCGCCTGGAGCGCGCGCCTGCTGCTGCTGGTGACTTTCCGCGACACCGAGGCCGACCTGCCGGGGGAGCTCTCGGAGACGCTCGCCGACCTGCGCCGCGCCGACGACGTCGTGCGGATGCGCCTCTCGGGGCTCTCCGGGTCCGAGGTCTCCGACCTCGTCAGCCGTGCCGCCGGCAGCGACCCCGACCCCGAGCTGCGCGAGCTGGCGGGGACGATCCACGATCTCACCGGCGGCAACGCCTTCCTCGTCTGCGAGCTCTGGCGCGCCCTGGTGGAGACGGGGATAGTCGAGATCAGCGACGGCCGGGTCGGCGTGACCCGGCCGCTGAGCGATCTCGGCACCCCCGAAAGCGTCAGCGAGGTGGTTAACCAGCGGCTATCGCGCCTCGCGAACGGCACCACCGAACTGTTGGAGCTGGCGGCCGTGGCCGGGCCGGAGTTCGAGCTGGAGCCGATCCGCCGCGCCGCCGGCCTGGCCGAGGCCGAGCTCCTCGCCGCGCTCGAGGAGGCGGTGGGAAGCGGCATGATCGAGGAGCTCCCCTCGCAGCGGCTCGCCTGTCGCTTCACCCACGAGATCGTGCGCAGGGCGCTCTACGATCGACTCTCGCGGCTGCGGCGGGCGGAGCTGCATCTGCGGGTGGGGGAGGCGCTCGAGGCCGCCGGCGCCGCCTCGGACCGCACGCTCGCGGACCTTGCTCACCACTTCGGCGTGGCGGCGCCGCTCGGCGGGGCCGAGCGGGCGATCGACTACAACCTTCGCGCCGCGCGGGCCGCGAGCGCGGCACTCGCCTTCGACGACGCCGGGATGCGGCTGCGGACCGCGATCGATATCGGGATCGAGGACCGGCCCCAGCGGGCCCAGGCTTTGCTCGACCTCGGCTCGGCCAGCCACCGTGGCGGCAGGGCCACCGACGCGCTGGCGGCATTCGCGGCCGCGGCCGAGATCGCCCGCGGCCTCGACAGCTCGGAGCTGCTGGCCGAGGCGGCGATCGGCTACGAGGAGGCCTGCTGGCGGCCGGGGCTGCCCAGCCGCGATGCGGTGGAGCTGCTCGAGGAGGCGCTGGAACGGGTCGGCGAGGAGAACGACGAGCTGCGGGTCGGACTGCTGGCCGGGCTGGCGCGGGCCCTCGGCTTCAAAGGGGAGCCCGAGCGCGGCGCGATCGTGCGCGACAACGCCATCGCCCTGGCGCGCGGCCAGGAGGACCGCACCGGGCTGGCGAAGGTGCTGGTCAGGTCCTACTGGGCGCGCGGCTCGACCCCGCTCGAGGAGATCCTCGCGATGCTGGCGGAGGCCGGCGAGCTGGCGGAGGAGCTCGGTGACGTCGAGACCCAAACCGAGGCGATCGCCTGGCGCGTGACGACGCTCGTCGCTCTCTGTGACCTCGAGTCCGCCGCGGTGGAAGTGTCGGCGGGGCGTGAGCTGGCGGAGCGCACGGCGCAGCCGTTCATGAACCACGTCGCCCAGCACTACGGCTCGGCAATCGCTCTCTGTGCCGGGGATTTGGCGGGGGCGGAGGCAATGGCGGAACGCTCGCGCGAGTGGGGCCGGCTGCTGGTCGGGCGCGACGCCTCGGGCACTCACGGCATTCAGATGTTCGGGATCCGGCGCGAGCAGGGGCGGCTGGCGGAACTGGCGCCGGCGGTCCGGATCCTCGCCGGCGCCGGTGACCGCGAGGGCCCCTGGCGTCCCGGCATGGTTGCGGTGCTGGCCGAGCTGGGCATGGAGCGCGAGGCGAAGCGGGAGCTGTCGGTTCTTGCGGCCGACGGCCTCGAGGGCTACCGGACCTCGCTCTGGCTGGCCTCGCTGGCCTATCTGACCGACGCCTGCGCCGCCATGGGCGACGAGGAGATGGCGGCGATCGTCTATCCCGAGCTGGAGTCGTTGACGGGAGCCAACGTGATGATCGGCCATCTGGTCGCCTGTTACGGCGCTGCCGACCGCTACCTGGGCATGCTCGCCGCGACCCTTGGCGAGTCAGAGCGGGCCGAAGACCATTTCGAGCGGGCGCTGGCGCTGAACAAGCGGATGGGCGCGTCGACCTGGGTGGCCCATACCGCCTACGAGTACGGACGCTTCCTGCTGCGGCGCGGGCCGGGGGCTCGCGGCAGGGCCGAGACCCTGCTCGGCGAGGGCGTCGTCCTCGCCGAGCGGATCGGGATGGAAGGGCTGCTCGGCCGGATCCGCTCGCTCGGCGTGCACGCCCCGGCTGCCGCCCTCCCCGACGGGCTTTCTCCACGCGAGGTGCAGATCCTCGAGCTGGTCGCCGAGGGGCTCAGCAATCGTGAGATCGGCGAGCGGCTCTCGATCAGCGAACACACCGCCGCCAACCACATCCGCAGCATCCTGCGCAAGACCGACTCGGCGAACCGCACCGAGGCGGCGTCCTACGCACACCGGCACGGTCTCACCGCCGATTAGCCGAAATCGGCCGTGATCCCCGCTACGATCAGCCGATGGCCCTGTACGTGATCGAGCGCAACTTCGCTGAGCAGCTCGACCTCACCGACGACGACGTCGAGCTGATCGAGGAGATCAACGGCGGCGAGGGAGTCCGCTGGCTCTTCTCTTTTCTCAGCGCCGACCGCCGCCGCACCTACTGCCTCTACGAGGCGCCGTCGCCCGACGCCATCCTGGCCGCCGCGCGTAAGGCGAACGTGCCGGCCGACGCGGTCGTCGAGGTGGACGCCGGCACGCCCCAGTTCTCGGGCCGCCTGCGCGACTGGGCCGACGCCGTCAACTGAGCCAGGGCCGGAGGCCAGCGGCAGCGCCAACTGAAACGATGGTGGCGGTGCGGGGCTACCTATCGAATCTTCCGAGGCACGTGCGGGCCGGCGTGCTCGTCTTCGTCATGGCCTTCGGCCTGTTCGCCTTCACGACGCAGCCGCTGACCGGGTACGAGCCGGAAACGGCGGCCGTTACCGAGGGGCTGGTGCTGGAAGGGCATTTCTGGGACGACGAAGGCTCCTCGCTGCCGCTGAAAGCGAACTTCCCGGGCAAGGGAGGGCACTTCTACTCGACCGCCGGGCTGCTGCAGCCGCTACTGGAGGTGCCGTTCTTCGCCGCCGGCCACGCGATCGACGCCAACTTCGGCCACCCGCACGGCTACCCCTTCGGCTACACCTTCCTCTGGTTCTACAACCCCTTCGTCGCCGCGATCGCGGCGGCCGCGCTCTTCGCCCTGGTCTTCATGACCCGTCGCTCGATCAAGTGGGGGGTGGCGATCGCGACCCTCTTCACCGTCGCCAGCATCGCCTGGCCGTACTCGAAGATCGGCATGGAGACGACCTTCATGGCGGCGGCCCTGGCTGCCTTCACGCTGGCGGTCTGGGCTCGCAACCGGCCGGCCCCGCGCGCCTGGGCGCTGACCGGGTTCGCCGCCGGCGCCGCGGTCGCGACCAAGCCCTACGCGATCGTCGTCCTGGCGGCGATGGCGGTCGTGCTCTGGCCCTCGTTCCGCGCCCTCGACCGCCGCCAGCGGCTGCGCCAGGCGCTGGCGATCGGGCTGCCGCTGCTCGGCTGGATCGCCGCGATCGCCTGGTACAACTGGGTCCGCTTCGGCTCGCCGACCGACTCCGGGTACCACGAATCCCTGCTCACCTTCACGGCGCCGCTGAACGCGCTCGGGCTCTTCTTCAGCCCCGGCAAAGGCCTGGTCTTCTACAGCCCGCTGGTCGTCCTCGGCGCCCTCGGCCTGCCACGGTTGTGGCGCCGCGACCGGGCGCTGGCGGGGGGGCTGCTGATCATGATCCTCGGCCTCACCTGCATCGCCGCCTCGACCACCTTCTGGGGCGACGAGGTCTGGGGCCCGCGCTACATCGTCCCGACCGCCTGGGCGCTGCTGGTGCCGATCGCCTGGTGGGCGGACACGGCGCTGCGCCGCAAGGTCCTGGTCGGGGTCGCGACCCTCGGCGTCCTGGTCCAGATCGTCTCCGTCTCCGCTTCCTACTCCCACTACGTCGACGCGGTTGACGCCCTCACCGGCGTCCCCGTCTACCAGGACCGCTTCGGCGTACCCCGCGAGGACATCCCCTACGGCAACGACCCGACCCGCTGGATCCCCGAGCTCTCGGCCCTGATGGTCCAGACCGAGGGCCTGATCTCCTCGCAGATCGTCGACCGCTTCGGCGGTCACGGGCTCGAAGTCACCTACGCGCCCTTCGAGGGCCGCTCGCGCACCGTCAACCTCTCCAGCCCGGGGCTGGCGATCCCGCTCGACTTCTGGTGGTACCCGCCGCCCGAACACAAGTGGCTGGTCCGCTTCCTCGCCCTGCTGCTCCTGTTCGGCAGTGCCGCGGCGGCCTTCAGGCTCTATCTGCTGGCCTTCCGCCGGCCGGCGCCGGCAACCGCCGCCACCGTCCCATAGATTCCACCGCGTGAGCAAGTTCGAGATCGGAGTCCGCCAGCTGCGCCCGCCGGAGGAGTCGCCGTCGTGGTTCCACGACGTGCTCGAAGAAATCCGGGCCGAGCGCGACGGGGCGATCCCGATCCGGATCGAGGCCAGCACCGGCCACCAGGTCGACGGGCTGCTGGTCGAGGACGACCCGGGGATCTCGCCGGGGCCGCACGGCAAAGTCAGCCTCAACTCGCATGGCGAGGATCTGGTGATCGGCTCGGAGATGATCGCCGCCTTCACGCTGCTGCCGGGTGAGGCCGCCAAGCGCCCCGACGAATCCGAGGACTGAGCCGGGGTGGCTGACGGCCGCCGCGCTCAGCTCAGCGCCAACACCGCGTAGCGCAGGCCCAGTCCCAGGGCCACCAGGCCAAGCCCGCGCCGCAGCAGCGCCTCCGGCAGCCGCGCCTGCAGCCGCGCCCCGAGATAGGCGCCGGCGAGGCCACCGATCCCGATCGCGATCCCGAGTGTCCAGTCCGGGGCAAGGTCGCCGCTGCCGCCGAGGCTGAGCAGGGCGAAGGTGGCGACGCCGGCAGCTGAGGTGAGGAAGGTGGCGGTGAGGGCGGCGGGGGCGACCTCGAACACGCTGTAGCCGAGGCCGACCAGGATCGGCCCGAGGATCGAGCCGCCGCCGATCCCGTAGATGCCGCCGACCACCCCGACCGCTAGAGCGAGGACGAGGATCAGGCGGCGGCGGTTGCGGTCCGGCGCCGCCGCGGGCGCGGCCGGCGCGGCGAAGGCGAGCCAGGCGCCGAGCGGCACCAGCACCGCGGCGATCACGATCAGGAAGGCCTCGCCGCCGCTCAGCAGCTCGGCCCGGATCGCCGCTCCCGCGACCATCCCCGGTAGCGTGCCCAGCGCCAGCAGCTGGGTCAGCGGACCGCCGAGCCGGCCCTCGCGCCGGAAGCGAAGCAGCGCGCCCGGGATCGCGACGAGGTTGTAGAGCAGGTTGGTCGGGGTGATCGCCGGGCTCGGCGTGCCCAGCACACTGACCTGGACCGGGACCAGGAAAACGGCGCCGGAGACCCCGACCGGGGTCGTGAAGACGGCGATCGCGAAGGCGATCGATGCTCCCAGTGCGGCGTCGCCCAGCACCGGTCCCGGCTCAGTCGAACATCTCGTTGACGTCGCCGGCGGCGACGCTGAGCACGCCCTCGATCTCGCCCAGCTCAGACGCCAGTCCAGCCACCGAGCCCGGTCCGTGGACCTCGAGCGCCACCGATACCGCGCCCGGATGGCCGGCATCTGGGTCGCCCTCGGGCCGGTCGAGGTTGACGTCGGCGACCTTGAAGTCGCGCGAGGTGCAGGCGGCGAGCACCCGCCGCAGGATCCCGCGCCCGTCCTCGTAGACGACGCGCAGGGCCGAGGGGGCGTAGGGAGAGGCCGGGAGTCGCCGCGCCAGCGGCGAGATCGCGAAGACGACGATGAAGTAGGCGAGCGTGGTGGCGATCGCCAGCAGCGTCAGCGAGGCGCCGCAGGCGGCCCCGATCGCCGCGGTCAGCCAGACCCCGGCGGCGGTGGTCAGCCCTCGCACCGAATCGCGGCGGACGAAGATCAGCCCGGCGCCGATGAAGCCGATGCCGGAGACGATCTGGGCGGCGACCCGGGAGGGGTCGAGAACGACGGTCCCCGGTTCGAGCACGTCGAAGAAGCCGTACTTGCTGATCAGCATGAACAGCGCCGAGCCGAGTCCGACCAGGGTGTAGGTGCGCAGGCCGGCGCTCTTCTGGCTCAGCTCGCGCTCGAAGCCGATCGCCGAGGAGAGAAGCAGCGCCAGGCCGAGGCGCCAGACAATGTCCAGTTCGTTGATCGAGATAGGCGACTAAGCCTACCCCGACCGGGTTTAGCGTCTTTTCTGCGGTTGCTCGGGCGCCGGCAGTTTCAGCCGCTGGCGGGCGGCGGCGACGGCCGAGACCGAGGAGCGGCAGGCTTTGGCGATGGCCCCGTCGCCGTGATCGGGACGGCGGCTGACCTCGAACTCGATCAGGGCCGCGCGGCGCAGTTTGGCGCGGACTTCGATCGGGCTGTCCTCAGGCACCGAGTCCAGCGCCGCCTGGGCGGCGCGGTCGCGGCGGCAGTTGAGGCAGAAGGTGCCGTCGTCGTTGCGATCCCAGGTCTCCGGGAAGTCGACGCGGCTGCCGTCGATCTGGGCGATCGAGACGCCGCACTGGTCGCAGGTCCACTTCTTCGCGGTCTTCGTCTTGGTTGCAGTGCTCATGCGGCCACCTTTGCCTTGCTGCGACGGCGTCGCCGGCGTCGCTTCTGAGCAGCGGACGCGGATGCGTTGCCGCCGCCGTTGCCATTTGAGTTGGTGCGGGTGTTCGAGCGCGGGGGAGTCGAGGCGGTCAAGGTCTCGCCGAAGCCGGCGGGACGGCCGAGCTCGAACTCGCGGCTGAGGCCGAGGTCGCGGGCGATCGCCCGCATCTCCCCGTACTGGTCCTCGAGCACGAAGCTGATCCCGGCGCCGCGGTTGCCGGCACGGCCGGTGCGTCCGATCCGGTGCACGTAGGCGTCCTGGTCGCCGGGGGCGTCGAAGTTGATCACGTGGGTGACGTCGGCGACGTCGATCCCGCGAGCTGCCACGTCGGTTGCGATCAGGGTGTCGACCTCGCCGCGCTCGAAGCGGGCCAGCGCCCGTTCGCGCTGTCCCTGGCTTTTGTCGCCGTGCATCGCGACCGCCTCGAGCTCACGGCTGCGCAGGCGTTTGACCAAGCGGTCGGCGCCGCGCTTGGTGCGGACGAAGACGAGGGTGCGGCCACGGTCGACGTCTTTGAGCTGGATCGTCAGGTGGTCGAGCTTGGCCCCCTGCGACTCGACGTGGACGAAGCTGTGTTCGATGTCGGCGACCTTGTCCTGGCTCAGCTCCTGGGTGTGACGGCGGGCGTCACGGGTGTAGGCGGCGGCGAGCTTGCCGGTCGCGCCCTCCAGGGTGGCGGAGAAGAACAGGGTCTGGCGATCGCTCCGGGTCTGGGCGACGATCCGGCTGACCGCCGGTTTAAAGCCCATGTCGAGCATGCGGTCGGCCTCGTCGAGGACGAGCAGCCGCACGCGGTCGAGCGAGATCGTGTTGCGGGAGAGCAGGTCCTCGAGCCGGCCGGGGGTGGCGACGACGATGTCGGCGCGGCGGGCGGCGTTGCTCTGCGGCCCGAAGCCGACGCCGCCGTAGACAGCGGCGATGCGGAGGCCGCGGGCGCGGGCGATCGAGGTCAGCTCGTCGACGATCTGGCTGGCGAGCTCGCGGGTCGGGGCCAGGACCAGGCCGGAGAGGCCCTGGCCGGGCTCGATCAGGTCGACCATCGGGATCCCGAAGGCGAGCGTCTTGCCCGAGCCGGTCGGGGACTGGACCAGCAGGTCGTGGCCGGCGAGCGCGTCGCTGACGACCATCTGCTGGACCGGGAAGGGGGTGCTGATGTCGCGCGCGGCGAGCGCGCCCACCACAGGCTTAGAGATGCCGAGATCGGCAAAAGACTTCAAGATTATGTGCTCCTTATTGTGCGATTCAGGGAGATTCAGAAGCCCCAAAACGCTGAAAGCGAGCGGAGGAAACGGAACCTCTCGGGTGGCGGTGGCGCCAAGCCCGACTGGAACACCGTAGCAGGCCGGCTCTTTTGGCCTGCTTTTAGGCACTTTTCCGGCGTTTCCTACACTTCTTCGATGGACCCGGCGGCACCGACCGAACCGACCTACACGCTCTACCGGCGCGGCCTCGAGCTGCTCGAAGACGGCGACTTCCTCGACGCCGCCGAGCCGCTCGCCGAGGCGGCGCGGCGGGCGCCGGAGAAGACCTCCGTGCGCGAGGCCCTGGGCCGCGCCTACTACCGCGCCGGCCGCTTCGCCAAGGCGGCGGTCGAGTTCGAGGCGGTGGTCGAGGCCAACCAGGTCAACGACTACGCCCACTTCTGCCTCGGCCGCGCGCTCAGCATGACCGGCCAGAAGCGCCGCGCCCGCCACCACCTGGCGCTGGCCTCGAACCTGCGCCCCGACCGGCGCGACTACCGCTACTACCGCCGCCTATTAGACGCCTGAGGTCGCTGGACCAAGCGGGGCAAGGACCGAGGACACCGCCCCGCGCAGTGTCCAGGGACCTCAGAAGCCCTGAACCAGCTTGCCGACGTTTTCGGCCGAGAAGTAGGGGCTGTAGGTGTGGGACTGGTTGTTGAGGTGGAGGTAGGTGTTGACGCCGTCGATCTCGAAGCCGGCGCCGATCATCCAGCCGCCGCCGCTGGCCCCGGGCACCCAGCGGCAGCGGATGCCGAGGGTCGGCGGGCCGGGGAGGAAGTAGGAGAGCCGATCGTCGCCGATGTAGGGGGAGTCGCATCTCTTCATGAACTTGGTTTCGCCCGGATAGCCGAAGGTCTGGAAGCGCTGGTGGCGGCTGAGGTCGGTGACGATGGTGGCGCCGCCGCCGACCGCGTCGGCGACGTTCGTCCCTTCGAGGTTGGGCCGGGTGAGGAAGGCGCCGAGGTCGAAGTCGGGGTTGCCGTGCTTGGTCCACTGCCGCGGCGCCCGGATCTTGTCGCGACGGGCGACGAAGGCGCCAAACGGGGCGCGCCCGCCGTCATAGGCGGGGACGAACTCGAGGTAGTCCGACCAGACGCTGCGCCCGCCGCCTTCGCGGCCGCTGTTGACGCAGTGGCCGGCGGTCAGCACCAGCTGCCGGGTGGGGGTATTGATCGCCGTCCCCGAGCAGTAGCCGGTGAGCTTGCCGCGGCGGATGAAGACGCGGCCGTTGAAGGAGAAGGGCGCGACCGCCGGGGTGGGGACGCCGACGAAGCTGGCCGTCGCGCCCCGGCTGCTGCCGTCGCCGCCGACCCGGAGCCGTGAACGGCCCCGGCCGTCGACGACGAGGTCGAGCGGGCGGGCGGCGCGCATCCGCGCCGGGGTCCAGAAGCGGGCCACCTGAGCGGCGGTCTGCGCCGTCGCGAACCCCGGGCAGGTGAGAAGTCCGAGCATGCCCACCAGCGCCGCGAGCGCGCCCGCGAGGCGTCGGTGGGCACGGAGCGAGCGCCGCTGCATCGGCGTCAGGTTAGAGGCCGGCGGGCCGCGGCTGACCGTTTTTCAGCCGCGGCCGACGCCGGATCCTGGATCAGGCGACGAGCGGGATCACGCAGCGGTATTTCCTGGCTGCGGTGGAGGCTGCGGAATTGATTTGCCCGGATGACGTGACGGTGGCCACTGCATAGACATCCAGGCCGGAGATGGCCGGTATCTCCCCGCTCCACTCGTCCCCGCTCGCTAGCGCGATCCCCGGCAGCTGCGAGAACGCCGCCAGTGCCAGCGCGCTCGGCAGCTCACCGCCCTGGGTCGCGCAGGCGAGCGCCGCGGCCGGGGCGCTGACCGCCGCTTCGCTGCTGCCGGTCTGCCAGCAGGCGCCGGCGAAGAAGCGGTCTGGCGGCCTGCAGCCAGCCGTGTGGCCGTTGACTTTGACCGCGTCGAGGGCGTTGACGGCGTTGAGCGCGGTCTGCGCGTCCTTGGCGCTCTCGGCGGTGTCGGCGTGGACGGCGGTCGGCACCTGGCCCAGGGTCGAGGCGTCGATCTGGATGCCGGTGACCGAGCCCGGCGCCAGCGCGCTCCCGCTCAGCGCCCCCGGCTGCAGCCGGTTCCCGGGCACCGAGCCGATCGCCAGCCGGTTCCCCGGCAGCGACTTCGCCTTGACCGTCCTGCCGTCGATCTTCTTCGACTTCGACGCCGCGTAGACGCTGCCGCCAAGCGCGGCGAAGAGCGCCACGCTGGCGATCGCGATTGCCGGCCCCTGCCGGCGCAGTCCCTTGCTCATCGGATCCTCCCCTTGTCCGCTTTTCCCGGGACTGGACAGATCCCGGTTCTCTAATGGTCCGCGAGCTTAAACCGGTGGGAGCGGCGGTTGGACGAAAATCCGGGCGAGCGGAGGCCGGATAGACTCGGCCGCGTAAATACGGTCGGTGGTCAAGGGAAGTCCGGTGTGAAACCGGCGCGGTCCCGCCACTGTGACCGGGTCAAGGAAGTCGCGGGCGCTTCGCGCGCCGGCCACTGGGGAGGACACAGATTCCCCGGGAAGGTGCGACCGACCACCCCGGAAGCCAGGAGACCTGTCCCCGGCCAGCC
>DASYJK010000161.1:0-3585 GCA_035996525.1 Solirubrobacterales bacterium | reverse complement strand
TTTCCGGCTTCGGGTCGGCCGGGCGCAGGTCTGCGCGCTCGACGAACTCGCGCAGGATCGTCCGCATCTCGTATTCGGCGAAGGCGGCGCCGATGCAGCGGCGGGTGCCGCCGCCGAACGGGATCCAGGCGTAGTTGTCGGTCTTCGCCTCGAGGAAGCGCTCGGGACGGAAGGCCTCGGGCTCGGGGAAGGTGTCCTCGCGGAAGTGGAGGGCGGCGATCGCGGCGAGGACGAAGGATCCGGCGGGCAGCTGGTGGCCGCCGATCGACGCCGACGCGGTCAGCTTGCGGCCGACGTCGACGATCACCGGCTGCGCCCGCAGCGTCTCCCGCACCGTGGCCGCCAGGTAGTCCTCCTCGCCGGCCGCCAGCGAGTCGCGCAGCTTCGCCAGCACCGCCGGGTTGTGGGCGAGGCGCTCGACCGCCCAGGCGAGCCCGGTCGCGGTCGTCTCGTGGCCGGCCCCGAGCACCGTCACCATCTCGTCGCGCAGTTCGCGGTCGCTCATCGGCTCCCCCTCCTCGTCGCGGGCGGCGAGCAGCAGCGAGAGCACGTCGTCGCGCTCTTCGGTCTCGGCCTCGGCCCGGCGCAGGGCGATCTCCTCGTAGATGAAGGCGTCGAGCGCCTGGCGCGAGCGCACGAACCGGCCCCAGGGGCTGAGCCGGCCGAAGTCGCGCCGCAGCGGCGGGATCGAGGCGACCAGGCCGACGCGCCGGGCGAACTCGTCGATCAGCCCTTCGAAGCGCGCCAGCCGTCCCTCGTCGTGGACGCCGAAGACGGCGCGCATGATCACCGCCAGGGTGATCCGCTGCGTGTGCGGGCGCAGCGCGAACGGCTCGCCCATCGGCCAGCTCTCCATCTCCCTGCGGGTGATCTCGAGGATCAGCTCGCCGTAGCGCTCGACCCGCTCGCCGTGGAAGGGCGGCAGCAGCAGCTTGCGCTGGCGCAGGTGCGGGCCGTCGTCGAGGGTCAGCACCGAGTTCGGCCCCAGCGCCGGCTCGAGCACGGTCGCATTTGCCTCGCCGGCGTGGAAGACGGCCGGGTCGGCGGTGAAGAGCTCTTTGACCAGGCCCGGCTCGGCGACGTAGACGATGCGCCCGAAGTAGGGGAAGTGGATCGCGAAGACGTCGCCGTAGCGGCGCTGCTGCTTGGCGAGGAAGCCGAGCGGGTCGCGCGCGTAATTGGTGAGCTGGACGATGCCGGGTGCGCGCGAGCCGGGAACCATCAGAAGACGATCGTACGCTCGCCGTCGAGCAGCACGCGGTCGTCGAGGTGGGCGATCACGGCGCGGGCCAGGACCAGGCGCTCGGCGTCGCGGCCGATCCGAACCAGGTCGGCGACCTCGTCGCTGTGGCTGACCCGGGTCACGTCCTGGTCGATGATCGGGCCGGCGTCGAGGTCGGCGGTGACGTAGTGGGCGGTGGCGCCGATCAGCTTGACCCCGCGCTCGTGGGCGCGGCGGTAGGGGTCGGCGCCGACGAAGGCGGGCAGGAAGCTGTGGTGGATGTTGATCGCCGGCGCCCCGAGCCCGTTGAGGAAGCCCTCGGAGAGGACCTGCATGTAGCGGGCGAGGACGAGCAGGTCGACGTCGCCGAGCAGGTCCAGCGCCTGACGCTCGGCCGCTGCCCGGTCGGCGGGCTCGACCGGGATGTGGTGAAAGGGGAGTCCGACCGCGGCGACCTGCTCGGCGTGGTCGGGGTGGTTGGAGACGACCGCGATCAGCTCGCCACCGAGCTCGCCGTTGCGCCAGCGCCAGAGCAGGTCGGAGAGGCAGTGATCTTCGCGCGAGAGCATGATCGCGACCCGCTTGCGCTGGCTCGACTCGGCGAAGCGGTGCTCCATCTCGAAGGGCGTCGCGACCTCGTCCGCGAAGCGGCGTTGGAGCTGCCCCAGCTCTTCGCCGGCGACCGGGTCGAAGACCATCCGCATGAAGAAGCGGCCCTCGGCGGTCGAGTGCTGGTCGGCGTCGACGATGTTGAGCCCGGCGTCGGCGAGGAAGCCGCTGACCCGCGCGATCAGCCCCGGCCGGTCCGGACAGGCAAGCAGCAGACGGGTGGTCGATTGCGCGGCGATACCCCGGATCATCCCGCAGGACTCACCCGAACTGCATCACGTTCGAAATCTCCAGGATTACGAAACTGATGCAGTTTGCTTTGCAGGGCGAGCTGGGCCGCAGGACGGATTCGTGCCTGAGCAGGTGCGAATCGGCACTTTGTAGGGTCGTTGTGTGATCGCGGTCACTCATCGACCCCGCAAATACCGCCACGGTGCGCCGCTTGCTTACAAAACGCACACATATTCTTCCTGTCCTCTTCCTCGCCCTCGCCGCGCCGGCGACCGCATTGGCCGCGAGCGGCTCCGGTGCTGACGGCAAGGTCGGTGTCGCCGGCGCGCAGGTTGCTGAGATCGCGCCGCTGCAGCGGCCGATCGACCGCTTCCAGCACCTGGTCCACGCCGCCGCCAAGCGGATCCACGCCGAACGGATCGCCGGCCTGCGCAAGCAGCGCCGCGAAGCCTTCGCGACCCTGCCCGGCGGGGTCACGATCGCCACGCTCGAATCGATCGCCGCTTGCGAGTCCGGCGGCGACCCGACCGCGGTCTCCTCCGACGGCAGCTACCGCGGCAAATACCAGTTCGACTTCGGCACCTGGGAATCGGTCGGCGGCTCCGGCGACCCGGCCGCCGCGCCGGAGGCCGAGCAGGACTACCGGGCGGCGCTGCTCTACAGCGAGTCCGGCTCCAGTCCCTGGCCGGTCTGCGGCTGAGCCGGGCCGCGGGGGAGGGATGCCCGATCCCTCCCCTACGATCCGCCCGATGACCGAGTCAGTTCCGACGCCGGATCCGCAGGGGCCGGTTCGCAAGCCCCCGAAGGAAGCGATCGCCGACGCCAAGGTGCGGGCGCCCAGCCGCGGCAACCGCAAGCTCGAGGCCTTCCTCGAGGCGGTCAACGCCGACGAGCAGGTGCGGGCCTGGTGGTACATGACCCAGGTCCAGTCCGAGCGGCTGGGCATGTCCGATCACTCCTGGGTCCATATGCAGATCGTCCTCAACATCGCCCTGCGCCTGCTGCGGCTGCTGGTCAAGGCCGGGGTCGAGCCGGCGATGGTCTCTGACCACGGGATGCGCGACCGCGACGCCGAGGTCGTGGTCGCCGGCGGCGCCCTCCTGCACGACGTCGGCATGTCGATCCACCGCGCCGACCACGAGGCCTACTCGCTCTTCCTCGCCAGCGGTGCCCTCGAACGGCTGCTGGCCGGCTCCTACAAAGAGCCCGAGCGCACCGTCGTCGCCTCCGAGATCCTGCACGCGATCATCGGCCACCGCCGCCGCGGCGAGCCCTACACGCTGGAGGCGGGCGTGGTCCGCGTCGCCGATGCCCTCGACATGGCCCAGGGCCGGACCCGGATCCCGATCGAGGCCGGCCACGAGGGCATCCACTCGATCTCCGCCGCGGCGATCGACGAGGTCCGGATCGAGGCCGGGGAGGACCACCCGGTGCGGATCGAGATCGAGCTCAACAACTCCGCCGGCATCTTCCAGGTCGACGACCTGCTGGCGACGAAGATCCGCGGCACGCCGCTGGAGGGA
>DASYJK010000160.1:0-2316 GCA_035996525.1 Solirubrobacterales bacterium | reverse complement strand
CACCCGCCGGGCTGCCGCTGCCCGCCGGAGCGCTTGCGGGCGCCGGCGCGGCGACCGGCGCCGGTTCCGGCGGCGGTGCGTATTCGGTGGCGCCAGCCGCCACCTCGGGCGCCGGGGTCGCGGCGGGCTCGGCCGCCGCCGTCGGTTCGGTGATACTGGCGGGCCCCGACTCGGCGCCGGTCCCGGTCTCCCATTCGGCGGCGAGGGTCGGGTCGATCTTGCGCTCGAGAACGGGGGCCTTGCTGTGCTCCCGGTCGAGCGCCAGCGGGGTCGGGACGATGCCGGTCGCCACGCAGGCCGCCGCGCCGCCGGCCGTCGCCGCGCAGATCGCCGCCAGCTTGGCGAGCGCCGCCATCCCCGCCCCGCGGGTTCCGCCCGACGCGGCGACCTGCGAGAGGGCCGAGTCCGAGCCGCTACCGCTGAAACGAGCGCCGAGGCCGGCGAGCGCGTCGTGGGCGCGCTCGAAGAGGGAACGCCCGCCCGGCGCTGCTGGCAGCAACGCCGCCGCTGCTCCCGGCGCGGCCCGGTAGGCACGCAGAGTCGCCCGACAGCCGGCGCAGGCCCGGAGGTGCTCCCTCAGGGTCGCCTCCTCCTCACTCCCTACTTCGCCGTCGCAGAAAGCGGAGAGCAGCGGTCGCATCTCCTCGCAGAGGCTGCCGTCGCGGCTGCGCGTGAAGACGCTGCGGAACTTTTCCCTGCCCTCGGCCAGGCAGCGGTTGATTTTGGTCTGGCTGTAGCCGGTGATCGCGGCGATCTCCTTGTAGGAGTAGCCCTCGGCGAGGAGGGTGAGGGCGCGCAGCTCCTGCGGCTTCAGCGCCCGCAGTGCCTCGCGGCTGCGGGCGATCGTCTCCTGGCGCTCGGCGCGCTCGGGCGGTCCGTCGGCCTTGCTGGGGAGCAGCGCCACCCAGTCCTCGCGACCCGGCTCCGGAGTGGCGGCGGCGGGGCCGCTGAGGGTCCGCTCGCGGTCGCGCCGGATCGCCAATGCCTCGTGCTTGACCACGGTCTGGCTCCAGCGGATCAGTTCGCGCGGGTCGACCGTCGGTGCTTTGACGAGGAGGATCTCGAGCGCCCGCTGCAGGGCGTCGTCGGCGTCGGCGACGCAGATCGAGTAGCGGCGCGCGGTGCGGCGCAGCGCCTCCTCGTGGCGCGAGTAGGTCTCGATCGCGGCACGCTTCCGCGACGCGTCGGTGATGATCGGCACGCTTCCGCGCTCCTCTTCCCGCTCGATCGAACTCACAGCTCTGCTCCCCCCGCCCGCTTTAATTTCCCGCACCGAACATAGGCACTGCCAACCACGTCGAAGTCTTTTCTCTCCCCCCTTCTGGACGATTCTTCGGCCACAAATTGTGGAAATTGCGGGAATCGGGCGCGGCGCACCCAGCGCGGCGGCCCCGATAGCATCGGCCGCGATGACCACCTGCGTAGTCACCGGCGGCGCCGGCTTCCTCGGGTCCCACCTCTGCGAGCACCTGCTCGGCAAGGGGCACCGGGTGATCTGCCTCGACAACCTCGAGACCGGGTCGCTGGAGAACATTCACCACATCCGCGACGACTCGTTCGAGTTTCGTCACGTCGACATCACGAACTTCGTCGACATTCCCGAGGACGTCGATTTCGTCTACCACCTCGCCTCGCCGGCGAGCCCGATCGACTACCTGCGGCTGCCACTGCACACGCTCAAAGTCGGCTCCCACGGCACCCACCACATGCTCGGGGTCGCCAAGTGGAAGCGGGCCCGCTTCCTGATCGCCTCGACCAGCGAGGTCTACGGAGACCCCAAGGTCCACCCGCAGAAGGAGGACTACTGGGGGCACGTCAACCCGATCGGCCCGCGCGGTGTCTATGACGAGGCGAAGCGCTACGCCGAGGCGCTGACCATGGCCTACCACCGCCAGCAGGGCGTCGACACCGCGATCGTCCGCATCTTCAACACCTACGGCCCGCGCATGCGCGCCCACGACGGCCGCGCGATCCCGACCTTCCTGCGGCAGGCGCTGCAGGGTCGTCCGCTGACCGTCTTCGGCGACGGCAGCCAGACCCGCAGCTTCTGTTACGTCGACGACCTGATCCGCGGCATTGTCGCTCTGGCCGAGTCCGACGAGCACTCGCCGGTCAACATCGGCAACCCGAACGAGTTCACCCTGCTGGAGCTGGCCAAGGCGCACCGCGCGCGCTTCCTCATCGCCTCCACGAGCGAGGTCTACGGCGACCCGCAGGTCCATCCGCAGCCGGAGACCTACTGGGGGCACGTCAACCCGATCGGTCCCCGCGGCGTCTACGACGAGGCCAAGCGCTACGCCGAGGCGCTGACCATGG
>DASYJK010000159.1:0-1995 GCA_035996525.1 Solirubrobacterales bacterium | reverse complement strand
TGCCGGCGGCACCCAGTCGCTGCACACCAACGGCTTCGACGAGGCGCTGGCGCTGCCGACCGAGCGCTCGGCCCGGATCGCCCTGCGCACCCAGCAGGTGCTCGCCTACGAGTCCGGCGTCGCCGAGACCGTCGACCCCTTCGCCGGCTCCTACTTCGTCGAGTCGTTGACCGACGAGATCGAGCTGCGCGCCTGGGAGCTGATGGACAAAGTCGGTGAGCTCGGCGGCTCAGTCGAGGCGCTGGAGTTCATGCAGCGCGAGATCGAGGAGTCGGCCCAGAGCTATCACGAGCGCTACAAGAGCGGCCAGGACATCATCGTCGGCGTGAACAAGTTCGTCACCGACCAGGTCGACGACGTCGACATCCTCAAGGTCGACCCCGAGGCCGAGCAGCGCCAGCTGGCCCGGCTCAAGGCCTTCAAGGAGGCCCGCGACCAGGCCGATGTCAGCGCCAAGCTCGACGCCCTGCGCGACGTCGCCCGCGGCGACGGCAACCTCCTGCACCCGATCCGCGCCGCGCTCGCCGCCGACGCCTCGATCGGCGAGGTCTGCGGCGCCATGCGCGACGTCTTCGGCGAATACAAGGGCGGGGCGTTCTTCTAGCCGTCTGAACGGTCTCTCCCACGCACGGGGAGGGGCAGGAACCGCGGCTCGTTGGTGGAAGCGGGTCTCGATGATCGAGGCATCGCGGACGCTGATGAAGTCGGAGCCGGAGCTGAACGAGCTCCTCAAGGCAGTCGAGGGAGTCGAGGTCTCGATGGGCGAGAAGGGCTTCGGGACCCGGGTCGCGATCCGCGCCGACGAGGCAACCGGCCTCGAAGTGGCCGACCTCGAGGCCTTCCTCGACCGCCTCGCCGAACCGCAGCGCCGGCCCTTCAGCAGCGTCTGAGCGCGCCCCACAACCTTCCCAACGAGCGACAAACCCCGGCGGCCCCGCCGCCAGAAAGCGAGCCCGGAGTGAACCGACTGAAGCAGCATCTGACCTTCGCCAACGTCATCTCCTGCATGGCCCTGTTCATCGCCCTCGGCGGCGGCGTCGCCGTCGCGGCGGGCAAGATCGGCACCGGCGCGGTCCGGGCGACCAACATCGCCAAGGAAGCAGTGACCAACCCGAAACTGAAGAAGCAGGCGGTCACCTCGGGCAAAATCAAGGACGGCAACATCAACGCCGTCGACCTCGGCACCGGCTCGGTGATCAACTCCAAGCTCGCCAAGAAGGCGGTCACCAATGCCAAACTCGGCAACGAATCGGTCGGCACCAGCAAACTCGCGAAGAAGTCGGTAACCGAAAGCACGATCGGGCCGGAAGCCGTCAGCAATGGCAAGCTCGGCAAGGAATCGGTCAGCGCCGCCAAGCTCTCGACCTCGTTCTACCTGCAGTTGCTGAAGAACGTCACCTACGTGACCGAAACCAGCGTCAACGATTCGGAAACCTCGAAGTCAGTCACCGCCCCCTGCCCCACCGGCAAGGAAGCGATCGGCGGCGGTGTGCGGATCAACTCGCCCTCCGTGGTCAGCGTGGTGCCGCTGGAATCGGCACCCGTGGTCAGCGCCACCAACGCTCGCGTTGGTTGGGTGGCCAGCGGCCGCGAGTATGCGCCGGAGGCCGGCAACTGGCAGGTCGTCGCCTACGCCGTCTGCGCCGAACTCTAGGCACGGAAACGCCACACCAGGTTGTTCGGAAGGCCCGCGCGCGCGGGCCTTCCGCCTGTCTGGGGGCACCGCGCGGCCGGCCTAAATAGAATCCCGCGCCGCCCTTGAGCCACGAGTACCCCCACCGCTGATGCGCGAGAAGAACCCGGTCACCCACGAGGAGAAGGTCGCCTACCTGCGCGAGCTGCGCGAGGCCGCGGTCAACTCCGCCTCCGAGGAGGCGGTCGAGAAGCAGCACGCGAAGGGCAAGATGACCGCCCGCGAGCGGATCGAGAAGCTGCTCGACCCCGGTTCCTTCGAGGAGCTCGACACCTTCGTCCGCCACCGCACCTACGACTTCG
>DASYJK010000158.1:0-1818 GCA_035996525.1 Solirubrobacterales bacterium | reverse complement strand
CGACATCGCCTTCCTCGCCGTCGAAAGGGACGGGGTCAAGGGCTTCGAGATCCGCGTCGGTGGCGGCACCTCGATCATGGCGCGGGTCGCGCCGACCCTCTACGACTTCGTCGAGGCCGACAACGGCGACTACCTCAAGGTCACCGAGGCGGCGCTGCGGATCTTCGACCGTCAGGACTGGCTGCGCGTCAACCGCGCCCGCGCCCGGATCAAGGTTCTGGTCGACAAGATCGGGATCGACGCCTTCCGCGACCAGGTCGAGGAGGAGCTGCGCGGCGACTGGGTGCAGGAGCGCGAATTCGACGCCGATCTGGTCGAGCGCCTGCGCTACGACGACGACGAGCAGGCCAACGCGCCGGCGAAGCCGCCGGAGACCGCTTCGCCCAACGGCGACCGCACCGAGTTCGAGCGCTTCCTCGAGGGCAACGTCCAGGCGCAGCGCCAGGAGGGCTTCTCCACGGTCGAGGTGAAGATCACCCGCGGCGATCTCAGCCCGGAGCAGTTCCGCGGCCTCGCCGAGATCATGCGCGAGCACACCGGCGGTTACGCCCGCAGCACCGTCCAGCAGAACTTCGTCCTGCGCTGGGTCCGCGACGAGTCGCTCTACGACGTCTGGCAGCAGCTCGGCGAGCTCGGCCTGGCCGAGGCCGGCGCCCGCGAGATCACCGATACGGTCAGCTGCCCCGGCACCGACAGCTGCAAACTCGGGATCGCCAGCTCGATGGGCCTCAACCGGGCGATCAAGGAGCGGGTCGAGTCGATGGAGATCACCGACTCGCTGACCAAGAGAATTCACATCAAGATGAGCGGCTGCCCGAACGGCTGCAGCCAGCACCACATCGCCAACATCGGCTTCTACGGTGCCTCGTTGAAAGTCGGCGACCGCCAGATGCCCGCCTACATCCCGCACATCGGCGGCAACTTCGAGGGCGGCGAGGTGATCTTCGGCACCCGCCTGAAGTCACGGCTCCCGGCCAAACGGGTGCCGGAGGCGGTCGAGCGCTGGATCAAGCTCTACGAGGACGAGCGCGAGGAGGGCGAGGAGTTCAATCCCTTCGCCGAGCGCGTCGGTGCCGCCAGCTTCGAAGCCGTCGTCAAGGAGCTGACGATGCCGGCCGAGTTCAGCCTCGAGACGATGCAGCAGTTCATCGACTGGAACCGCTCCAGCCCGTACAAAGTCGAGCGCGGCGAGGGGGAGTGCGCGATCTAGCGCAGCCGGCCATGAAGCCACCGCCAATCACGCTCTCGGGCACCGTCCCGACAATCACCGACCACGAGACCGTCGCCGACGAACTCGAGGGCCGCACCGCGCAGCAGGCGCTGGAGTGGATGTTCGAGACCTTCGGGGCCGAGCACTACATCGCCTGCTCGTTCCAGAAAACGTCGTCGGTGACCGCGCACCTCGCGAGTCAGATCAACCCCGAGGCGCGCTTCTTCTATCTCGACACCGACGTCCTCTTCCCGGAGACCTACGAGACCCGCGACCGGCTCGCCGAGTCGCTGGGAATCGAGTTTGACCGCTTCCACAATCTGACCCTCGAGGAGCAGGCCGCCGAGTATGGCGACGAGCTCTGGAAGAGCGACCCCGATTCGTGCTGCGGACTGCGCAAGGTCGAGCCGATGCGGAGGGCCCTTTCTTCCGTAGACTGCTGGGTCGCTGGCGTCCGCCGCGGAGATTCCAGCAGTCGTTCGAAGACGCCGAAGCTCGGCTGGGACAAGAAATTCAACCTCTGGAAGCTGAATCCGATCGCGGACTGGTCCGAGCGGGACGTCTGGAACTACATCCGTGAGCACCACCTCCCTTACAACCCCCTCCAC
>DASYJK010000157.1:0-16464 GCA_035996525.1 Solirubrobacterales bacterium | reverse complement strand
CACCGACGCGGTGATGCTCTCCGAGGAGACCGCGGTCGGCCAGCACCCGGTCGAGGCGGTGCGGGTGATGGACCGGATCGCCCGCGCCACCGAGCCCGACCTGCGCTACGGCGAGTGGCTCTTCACCCGCACCGACCAGGCGACCCAGGACGTCGCCGACTCGGTCGCCCAGAGCGCCGTCGGCGCCGTCTACCGACTCGGCCTCAAGGCCCTGGTGGTGCCGACCAACAGCGGCCGCACCGCCCGCCTCGTTTCCGCCCACCGGCCCGACGTGCCGGTGCTGGCGATCTCCCCTTACATAGAGACGGTGCGCCGGCTCAACCTGCTGTTCGGCGTCACCGCCGTGCAGAGCGACTTCGGGACCGAGCTGCGCAGCCTGCTCGGCCACTGCGCCGGGCTCGCCGCCAAGCACGGGATCGCCGCGCCGGGCGAGCTGGTCGCGATCACCGCCGGGCTGGATGGCCAGGACCTGGGCACGAACCTGTTCGAGGTCCATAGGGTGCCGGAGCTATGAGCGCGGCGGCGAGACTGGAGCGCGAGGAGAGCGGTCTCGCCGTGCTCACTCTTGACAGCCCGCCGCTCAACCTCTTCGACCAGCGGATGATCGACGACGTTCGCGCCGCGATCGCCAGCGTCGCCGCCGCGCCGCCCCGGGCGCTGCTGATCCGGGCCGAGGGCCGCGCCGTCTCCGGCGGCGTCGACGTCCACGTCTTCGACGGCCTGACCCCGGAGCAGGGGAGCGCTCTCTGGGTCGAGCTGCTGGGGATGATCGACCAGCTCGAGGCGCTGCCGGCGCCGATCGTCTTCGCCGCCCACGCCCTGACCCTGACCGCGGCGCTGGAGATCGCCCTCGCCTGCGACCTGATCGTCGCCGCCCCCGAGGCGAAGTTCGGCCTGGTCGAGAAGGTGGTCGGGCTGACGCCCTCGATGGGCGGGACCCAGCGCTTCGCCGAGCGCGCCGGCAGCGGCCGCGCCCGCCAGTTCGTCATGGACGGCGGCGTCTTCGGCGCCGAGGAGCTGGAGCGCTGGGGCGTCGTCAACACGATCTTCCCGGCGGCGGAGTTCGAGCAGCGCTCGCACGCCCTCGCCGAGGAGCTCGCCGCCGGCCCGACCAGGGCGCACGCGATGACCAAGCACATCCTCCGCCGCTTCCGCGAAGGCGGCCTGCCCGCCGCCGACGAGGCGACCCGCACCGAGGCCGCCGACCTCTTCGCCACCGAGGACCTGCAGAACGCGGTCAAGACCTTCCTCGAGCACGGTGGCCCCGGCCACGCCAAATTCCAGGGCCGCTGAGCGCGGCCGGACAGGGGTACTTCGATGACCGACTTCGACGCGATCGCCAAAGGCATGACGATGGCGATCCCCTTCGCCGGCCACCTCGGCGTCACCGTCACCAGCATGGTCGAGGGCGAGGCCGTCGCCCTCCTGCCCGAGCGCGAGGAGCTCAAGAACCACGTCGGCTCCCAGCACGCCGGCGCCCTCTTCACCGTTGCCGAGACCGCCTCGGGCGCGGCCTTCGTCGGCGCCTTCGCCGAGCGCATGGGCGAGATCACGCCGCTCGCCCGCGGCGCCGACATCAACTACGAAAAGATCGCCAAGGGCCCGATCGAGGCCAGCGCCACGCTCGGGCTGCCCAAAGACGAGGCGCTCGCCACCCTCGACCGCGAGGGCAAGGTCGAGTTCCCCTGCGAGGTCGTCCTCAGCGACGGCGACGGCAACCAGGTCGCCAGCGCCACCGTTCGCTGGCATGTCCGGCTCAACCAGCCTGCCAGCTAGGCGCTCGACCCGCCAAAGCCCTTAGAATCGCCTCCCTCGGGGCCCCCGGCCCCAACCTCGCGCCCGTAGCTCAGCTGGATAGAGCGTCGGTCTACGAAACCGAAGGTCACTGGTTCGAATCCAGTCGGGCGCACTCTTCGGCTGCTCAGGGAAATTCTTGAGCCCCAGCCCCTGATTGCCTCTTAGGAGCAGTTCATTGCGGCTCGTTGTCCGCTGTGGTAAATCGCCGTATCCGCTTTCCAGAGCGGAAAAAAAGACTGTGCAAACAGAAGTCAAGAATTCGTCCAGGCGTGCCGATGGAGCCGGAGCCAAAGGAGCGATCGCTCCATCGAAAATGCAAGCAGAAGGGTTTCTCATGCTCTGGATGACCAAGAAACGAGCGCTCGCTCTCACCGCGATTGCCGTGCTGGCAGTTGCCGCCGGCGCCTACGCGTACTTCACCTCCACCGGTAGCGGCACCGCCACCGCGACGGTTGGCAGCGGCTCGGCCGTGACGATCAAAGGCACGGTCGGCTCGACGCTCTACCCGGGCGGCAACGCCACCGTCACCTTCACCGTCGACAACCCCTCCAGCGCCGCGCAGCGGGTCGGGACGATCACCCTGGCGAGCATCGCCGTCGACGCCGGCCACTCGACCTGCAGCAAAGTGATCACGGGCGGAAACCCGGACTTCGCGATGCCGGCGGTCGTGGTCAACAAAACCTATGGAACCGGCAACAACCAGGCGGTCACTCCGACCGGCACGTTGACGATGAACGACACCGGGGTCAGTCAGGACGCCTGCCAGGGCGCGACGCTGACGCTGAATCTGACGAGCAACTAATAGCCGCTGCGCCGCACCGGGCGGCTCGGGACGGCAAGTCCCGCTCCGACCGGAACGACGAGGCATGTTCGATTCAGGGAACCAGAGCAGAAGGGCCGCCGTGGCCAAGGCACTGGTGGCGCTGGTGAGCGCCACCGGGTGCCTGGCCGCGGTTGCGTACGCCGCGACGGCGCCGTCGGCGCCGGACCGCGGCAGCGCGATCCAGCCCGCGGCGCGGTCCGTCGAGGCCCGGAGGCTCGTGCCCAGCCCGCGGACCGGGGGCGCCGGCCTGGCTCGCCCCCGCATCGTCCGCCATCCGGCGCCGGCGACGCTCTCGACCAGGGTCTCCTTTCGCTACGCCTCCCCTCAGGTCGACGTCGATTTCGCCTGCAAGCTCGACGACGCCGGCTGGAAGCGGTGCGCCCGCGCCCGCGTCGCCTACCGTGGCCTCGCCGTCGGTCCCCACCAGTTCTTCGTTCGCGCCGAAGCCGAAGGCGCCCGCAGCCGGCCGGCCCGGTTCGCCTGGGCGCAGGGGCAGCCCCAGAGCTTCTCGATCGTGGCTGAACTCTCGCCATTGAGCCGCCTCTATCCGGGTGCGCCGCCGATCGCGGTCCCGCTCGTGCTCACCAACCCCAACTCGGCGCCGATCCGTGTCACCTCCCTGAAGGTCTCGGTCACCGCCGATCCAGCCGCCTGCCCGAGCGGAGCGAACCTCGAGCTGATCCAGTCGAGCGCGTCGGAGCGCAAGCCGGTGAAGATCCCCGCCGGCGGCACGGTCCGCCTCCCCATCACCGGCGTCTCCGCTCCCGCGATCGCTCTCCGCGACCTCCCCGTCAACCAGGACGCCTGCCAAGGGGTCAGCTTCCCGCTGGCCTTCTCCGGGGAGGCGCTCGGTTGAGACGGCTGTTCCCACCCCGCTTTTCCTGGGCCCTCGTCGGCATCGCCGCGGTGGCGGCGATCTCCGGCAGCGCCCTCGCTTTCTTCACTTCCGCCGGCCTGGGGACCGCCGAAGCGAAAGTCTCGAAACTGACGAAGCCGGCGATCACCGCCGCCACGGCCGCGGCGGGGGGAACGGTGTCGCTGAGCTGGAGCGCCGCCACCGCCCCCGGGGCCGAAGCGGTCAAGTACTACGTCACCCGCGACGGCGAAGACGCGGGTGGCACCTGCGCGATGGAAGCGACGCCGACGGCCGCCACCAGCTGCGTCGACAAAGAACTCGATCCCGGCAAATACACCTACACGGTGACCGCGGTCTGGCGCTCCTGGAGCAACGCCAGCAGCGCCTCCTCGGCGACGGTGGAAATCGGCCCGGCGGACCACTTCACGATCGCCGCCGCCACGACCACGCCGGCCGTCTCCGTCGCCGACGTCCTCACGATCACCGCCGTGGACGCGAATGGGAAAACGGTGACGACCTACGCCGGCAATCACACGCTGGTCTTCTCCGGGGCCTCCTCGAGCCCGATTGGGACCGCACCCACCATCGCCAACAGCAGCGGCACCGCGACCAGCTTCGGCACCGGCACCGTGATCAGCTTCACCGGCGGCGTCGCCGGTGTCATCACCACGACGAAGAACGGCGTGCTGAAGATCTACAAGGCCGGGCCCGCGAACGTCGTCGCCACCGAGAGCTCGAGCTCGATCACTACCCCGGTGCCGCTGGCGCTGACCGTGGTCCCAGGGGCCGCCACCAAGTACACGCTGACCGCCACCACGACCACCCCGGTGGCTGGGGTGGGGGACGACCTCACGATCACCGCACTGGACGCCTACGGCAACACCGCCACCGCCTACACCGGCTCCCACAACCTCGTCTTCTCAGGCGCGGTGGCGAGCGCCGGGGGCAACCTGCCGACCGTCTCCGACTCGGCCGGGAACGACGTCGCCTTCGGAACCGCGACGCCGATCGTCTTCACCGCGGGTGTGGCCAAAGCCGAAGAAGACGAAAACGGCGAGATGACTCTTTACAAAAGCGCCACCGCGGCCAAAGTCGTCGCCACCGAGGGCACGATCGTGAATACCTTCGTGAGCGTGACGCCCACTGCCGCCGCCGCCGCGAAGCTGGTGCTGACCGCGGCGACGCTGACCCCGGTCGCGGCGGCCAGCGACAACCTGACCACGACCGCACAGGACCCTTATGGCAACACCGCCACTTCTTACACCGGTTCCCACAGCATCACCTTCTCCGGCGCCACGACCAGTCCCAGTGGCGCCGCCGCGAACGTCATCAACACCGCCGGCACCGCGATCAACTTCGGCGCGGCGACGGTGCTGACCTTCACCTCCGGCGCCACCGCCACCCGAGTCCTGAAGCTGAACAAGGCCGAGGTGGCCAGCGTCACCGCGACCGACGGCACGATCTCGACCGCAACGCCGGTGACCTTCACCGTCTCCGTCGGCGCCGCTTCACGCTGGGCCCTGACCAGCCTCACCGCCAGCGCCGGCAGCATCGCCCCGCCCTGCCTCTTCACCTGCGCCATCACCCTGCTCGGCAATGGCGGCACGGTCAGCGCCAACGTCAGCGTCACCGACGGCGTCGGCAACATCGTCTCCGAACTCGGCAGCGGCCACACCGCGAAGGTGACGGTCGCCGGGACGGCCGGGGCGACGGTCGCCGATGGGGCGTCGCTGGCGATCCCGGCGACCGGCCCCGCCGTCTCGGCCACCCGCTTCACCTACACCGCCCCCGCCAGCGGCGCCTTCAGCAACACGATCACCGCCGCCGCCTTGGCCGGTACCGCCTATACCACCGCGACCGCGACGCCGAGCAAATAGGCGCGGGCTAGGGTTGCGACCGAGATGAGTCACGTCGACCTCAGCGAGCAGCTCCTGGCCTTCGTCGAGATCCCCAAGGGCGGGCGCAACAAGTACGAGTTCGACGAGGCGACCGGCCGCATCGTCCTCGACCGCTTCCTGTCCTCCTCGATGGTCTACCCGGCCGACTACGGCTTCCTGATCGATCATCGCGGCGAGGACGGGGATCCACTGGACTGCCTCGTCTGCGTCTCCGAGGCGACCTTCCCCGGCTGCGTGATCCCGGTCAACCCGGTGGCGATGTTCGAGATGAAGGACGAGGCCGGGATCGACGACAAGATCGTCTGCGTCCCCGTCAGCGACCCCGGCTGGAACGGGGTCACCTGCCTGGAGGAGCTGCCGGAGCAGCTGAAACTGGAGATTCCGCATTTCTTCTCCGTCTACAAGGACCTCGAGCACAAGCAGGTCGAGGTCGGCGCCTGGCTCTCCCGCGAGAAGGCGGAAGCGACGATCAGGGAAGCGCGTCAGCGCCAGGCCGACTACGAGCGCGAAAAGGCGCCCTCGGTTCCTTGAGGACCCGCGCCATATGCGCTGTAGAGCGCGACGGACCGGTTTGCTTCAATTCCCGGACCAGAGAAAGGAGGTGGTCCAATTTTGAGTCACATGCTTGAAGGGACTCTGGAGGTGCAGGGCCGCTAGGCGCCGCACTGGTTTGGGCGCCCGGCGGAATCCACCCCGGGCACCGGCGAGCGAGGAAGGTCGGGCGTTGTCCCACCCGGCCGCTACTTCCCCGCCCGTTCCATGCACCAGCGCAAGGGCCGCCTGCGGGCGGCCCTTGTTCGTTCTCCGACCCGCGGCGTGTACTAGCCATGGGCGGTAGTGGGTACAGGACGGGCGATGGAGCCGGAAGCGAAAGCCGAGCTGCGCAAGCTGGAGCCGCTGGTCGGTCAGTGGACCGTGGAGGCAGTGGCCCCGTGGGCACCGTCGGATGGGGAGCGTGGCCACACGATCTTCGAGTGGGGTCCGGGGGAGGCCTTCCTGGTCCAGCGCTGGGAGACACCGGTGGACGTCGCCCCCGACGGCGTCGCGATCTTCGCCGTCGATGAGGAGAGCGGCGACCTGATCCAGCACTACTTCGACTCGCGCGGCGTCGTCCGTCGCTACGCGACCAGCATCGAGGATGGCGTCTGGTCGCTGCGGAAACTGACCCCGGGCTTCGCCCAGCGCTTCTACGCCGAGTTCAGCGCCGACGGCGCCACGATCGAGGGCGCCTGGGAGAAAGCCGACGACGGGGTCAGCTGGGAGCACGACTTCACCCTCATCCATCGCAAAGTCGTTTAATGCGGCGATGGCCGCCGCAGACCGCTACGTAACGGCCGCCGGCGTGCGGGGCCTGACCCGCTTCTACGACTCGATCATCGCCGTCACCATGCGCGAGTCGCTGTTCCGCGGCAGGCTCACCCGCCAGGTCCTCACCGGCCTCGCGCCGGGTGATCGGATCGCCGACGTCGGGGCCGGCACCGGCACCTTCGCGATCGGCCTGGCTGCCGCGGCGCCTGCCGCCGAGGTGGTCGCGGTCGACGGCGATCCCGCCGTTCTGGCGATCGCGGAGGCCAAGGACGGCGCCGTCGCGGTCGAGTGGAAGCGCGGCCTCGCCGACGAGCTGCCGCTGGCCGACGGCAGCTGCGCCCGGGTGACGATGTCGCTGCTGCTCCACCATCTCGATGCCGACGGCAAGCGCGCCGCCCTCGCCGAGGCTCACCGGGTGCTCGGAGAGGGCGGCAGCCTCCATATCGCCGACTGGGGCAGGCCGCAGGACCCGTTGATGCGGGTTGGCCTTTTCACTCTCGCGATCATCGACGGCTTCGACGGCATCCGCGACCACGCCGCCGGTCGGCTGCCGGGCTTCGTCGAAGCTGCCGGCTTCGGCCCGGTCCAGCGCCACGACAGGCTGCGGACGACGTGGGGGAGCCTCGAGCTGCTCAGCGCCCGGCGGGCGGGATGACCGAATCGATCGTGGCCGCCCCGGGTACTAGGAAGACGATGCGATTGCTTCTGGGGAGCCTCGCGGCCGCTCTGTTCCTGACGCTCTGCCTGCCCGCCGCCGGGGCCATGGCCGCGGCTCCGACGCCGAGCTGCGCCGCCGGCCCGACCACGGTCGGCGACACCACCTTCGGCACCCCCTGCGACGACGTCATCGTCGCGCCCCCCGGCGTCGAGACGGTGAAGGGCGGCGCCGGCGACGACACGATCGTCGCTGCCCCCGTCGCGGCCGCCGCCGAATGCCCGAGCGGCTGCTTCCTCGGGGTCGGCAGCCAGACCTTCGAAGGCGGCCCCGGCAACGACATCGTCTTCGGTCAGCGCGGCAATGACACCCTGCTCGGCGGCGAAGGCAACGACCAGCTCTTCGGCGGCATCGGCGACGACGTGCTGAGGGGCGGCCCCGGCAACGATCTCCTCGCCGGTGGCTTCGGTGCCGACTACATCGACGGCGAAAGCGGCGACGACTACGTCCACGGCGACGGCACCGTCGACCGCATCTATGACACCGGTGGTGGCATCGACACGCTCAGTTTCGCGAGCGGGGTCACGCCCGGGTTCGAAGCGAACACCGTCAGCGAAGCCGGATTCCCGGAACCGCTGCCGCCGACCGCCGACCGCGGCGTCTTCCTCGATCTCAGCACTGTCCCGGAAACGCTCAATGCCGACAACGGCGTCGCCGCGCTCGGCGGCGGTGTCGACAAAGTCGAAGGGCAGAGCTTCGAGGTCGTCATCGGCACCCCGTTCTCCGACAACATCGTCGACAGCGGACCGGGTCAGACGATCTACGGCGGCGGGGGCGCCGACATCCACACCGGCAGTGGCATCTTCGTCGGCGGTGCCGATGGCGACAGCGGCGATGGGAGTGGCATCGCCACGCCCGAACCGGACGAGATCAGTGCCGGTCTGATGACGCCCGGCCAGGGCACTTACTCGCAGCTCTACTTGACCGGCAGCAACAGCGGCGACACCGTCACCGCGACCTACGCGGACGGCCCGCCCGCGAGCGTGACCTTCGCCCTCGGGGGAAGTTCGGCCAACTCGTTCAGCCCCGAGCCTCCCGCCGAAAGCGGCTGCGGCACTCCCACTTCGACCCAGCTCGTCTGCACGCTGACGATGCCGCTCGACTCGATCGTCCTCGCCGGCCTGGGCGGTGACGACACTCTCACCGCCGCCGGCTTCCCGGCCACGGTGACGACGGTCCTCGCCGGTGGCGACGGCAGCGACTCGCTCAACGGCGGCGATGCCAGCGAAGACGTTCTTGTCGACGGCCCGGACGCCGGCACCGACGTGCTCAACGGCTTCGGTGGCGACGACGCTCTGCTGCACAACGGCGGTGCCGACCGGCTCTACGGGGGAGAGGGCAACGACCTCTTCCTCTCCAACTCGGTCTGCGACGGCAACCTGATCAGTGGCGGCAACGGTCGTGACAACGCCTCCTGGGCGCGACTCAACGACGGCTCCAAGAAAGGCGTCGCAGCCGACCTCGGCAGCGGCCAGGCCGGCAGGCTGGGCGCCGGGGGAGAGCCGAGCTGCGGCGGCGGTGGGCTCGACTCCCTGGCGGAAATCGAGGACCTCGAGGGCAGCAACTTCGCCGACGCCTTCTTCGGCGACGCCGGCCCCAACCAGCTGCTCGGGCACGAAGGCGCCGACCTCTACTACGCCCGCGCCGGTGCCGACTCGATCCTCGCCAACTCCGGCGACGCCGACCCGGTGATCGACTGCGGCGACGACATCGACCGGGCGCTGGTCGACTTTGCGGAATACGGCGACGCCACCCCGGTCAACTGCGAGGCGGTACGCGAAGCTCCTCCGAACAGCTTCCAGCTGCTGCCCGACTTCCCGATCCCGACGCCGCCGCCTCCCGCGGCGACGGTGAAGCCGAAGCCGGTGGTCCGCGACCGCACCGCGCCGCGGACCAGGATCCTCGCCCGCCCGCGGGCGGTCCTGACCACGACCAAGGCCCGCGCCCGGGCCGTCTTCAGCTTCGCCTCCAGTGAGAGCGGCTCGAGCTTCCGCTGCAAGCTCGACCGCAAGCCCTACCGCGCCTGCGTCTCGCCCCGCGCCTACCTGCTGAAGCGCGGCCGGCACACGATCCGGATCTTCGCGATCGACCGCAGCGGCAACGCCGACCGCACCCCGGCCCTGCTCAGCCTGCGGGTCCGGCGGCGTTAGGAGGCCGGCCCGACCTGACGGCTACCCTGGAGAGCAGCGATGGCCAAGGAGATCTACACCGCCGAGGCGCACGTCACCGGTGGCCGCGTGGCCGGCCACGGTCGCAGCTCCGACGGGGCCCTCGAGGTCGATCTCCGCACCCCGCCCGAGCTGGGCGGCGAGGGCGGCGGCACCAACCCCGAGCAGCTCTTCGCCGTCGGCTACGCCGCCTGCTTCGAGAGCGCCCTGGCCACCGTCGCCCGCCGTCAGAAGCTCGAGGTCGGCGATGTCGAGATCGACTCGAGGGTGATGCTGGTAGCCGGCGAGGAACGGAGTTTCACGATCGCCGTCGAGCTGCACGTGACCCTGCCATCGGTCTCCGCCGAGGAGGCGGTCGAGTTGGTCGAGGCCACGCACCGGGTCTGCCCCTACTCCAACGCCACCCGCGGCAACATCGATGTCGTGCTCAGCGCCAACGGCGCCGCCGTCGAGGCTTAGCGCCTCAACCCGACGCGCCCTCGATGAAGTCCTTGAGCTTGCCCGGCATGCTGTCGACCATGCGACCGCGGAGGACGCCGACGACCGGCCCGCGGATCAGCAGCCCCAGCTTGCGGCCGAGGTCGACCTCCAGCCAGTAGGTGGCGCGGGTGCGCCCGCCACCGAGGTCCTCCAGCTCCCAGCTGCCTTCGACCGATTTCACGTCGCCCTCTTCCTGAACCCAGCCGATCCGGGTCGGCGCCTCGTAGCTGAAGCGCATCTCGGACTTGAGATGGCGCACGCCGGCGTCGGTCTCCATGCGCATCAGCGCCTGGTTGCCGTCGCCGTCGCGCTCGACGCACTCGGCGACCTTGATCTCCGGCTGCCACCGGGGCGAGCCCTCGACGTCGGCGGCGACGGCGAAGACCTCGTCGATCGGCGCCTCGATCTCGACGCTGGCGGTGCCGTCGATCTTTCCCACCGCTTCAGCCTACGCCTGCGGCCGTGCTTGGCGGCGGTCCCGCCCGGGTAGAGTCGCCGCATGCCCGCCTGGATCGCCCGCCGCGCCGCCCCCGCCGTCTGGAAGCGGATCCCCTGGAAAATGGTCTGGACCGTCGTCGTCTGGCTCGGCAACAAGGGACGCGAGCGGGTCGAGGACAACCTCACCCAGAAGGAGCAGAGCGAATTCTGGAACCTGCTGAAGAAGTCGAAGGGCAAGCCCGGCAACCTCTCCCAGCGCGACCGCACGCGGATCAAGAGCATCGCCGGCAAGGCGATCCGCGGCGGCTGACGTGCCCTCCGGCCTGCGGCTCAGCGTCCTCGACCAGACCCCGGTCTCCGAGGGCTCGACCGCCGCGCGGGCGCTGCGCAACTCGATCGACCTGGCGCAACTCGCCGACCGCCTCGGCTTCCACCGCTACTGGGTCGCCGAGCACCATGGGGGAGGACTGGTCGCGGGCCCCTCGCCCGAGGTCCTGATCGGCCCGATCGCCGCCGCCACCGCCCACCTCCGCGTCGGCAGCGGCGGGGTAATGCTGCCCCACTACAGCCCGCTCAAGGTGGCGGAGAGCTTCGGCGTCCTCGCCGGCCTCTTCCCGGGGCGGATCGATCTCGGGATCGGGCGCGCCGCCGGGACCGACCCGATGACCACCCACGCGCTCCAACGCGATCGTTCCCAGCCCCCACCCGACGACTTCCCGGACCAGCTGGCCGAGCTGTTCGCCTACTTCGAGCGCGGCTTCCCGCCCGGCCACCTGGCCCGGCTCGCCGAGACCCTGCCCGGCGAGCCCGAGACCCCGGAGCCGTGGCTGCTGGGCTCCTCCGAGCAGAGCGCCGTCTGGGCCGGCGAGCTCGGCCTCCGCTATGCCTTCGCCGACTTCATCAACCCGCGCGGGGCGCCGATCGTCGAGACCTACCGGCGCGGCTTCAGCGCCGGCAAGCGCCTCGAGGAGCCCCGCCTCGCGGTCGCCGTGCGAGCCGTCGTCGCCGCGACCGAGGAGGAGGCGGAGCGGCTCTCGGCCAGCTGGCGGATGGCCTTCGACCTGCTGCGCCGCGGCCGCCTGGTTGCGGTGCCGCCGCCGGAGAAGGCGCGGCGCTATCTGGAGCTCCACGCCGAGGAGCGGGAAGGCTCAGGCGACGGGCGCCGCCGCCTCACCGGCACCGCCGCTCAGGTGCGGGCGGAGATCGAGGAGATCGCCGCCGCCTACGGCGCCGAAGAGGCGATCGTGGTCACGATCACCCACGATCACGAGGACCGACGGCGCTCCTATGAACTGCTGGCGGCCGAGTTCGGCCTGATCCCTACGGACGCGTAAACAGGTCCCAGTTCTTGGTCCGGCCGTCGCGCGGACGGGACATGTACTTGCCCGCCGGCATCGGCCCGTTCTTCGCCTCCAGAGCGGCGAAAGCGGCATCGCGGGTGTCGCCCTTGCGGTGCCCGCTGGATTTCCATTGTCCGGTAGCGCTCTTGTATCTGAAGTCAAAGACCATGCCCTGACGGTAGTCGATCAACGCTTTGTACAAGGGCCTGCCGGAATACGCTCAGCTCCAATCTCTTCGCGGTGGGGGCCTTCGGCCCGGCACCGGGAAGAAGCTGGGATGCCAAAAAACTCCGCTTCTCCCTATATCGCCAACGGTGCGATCGGTGCCCAGCGGATCCTTGACTTCGGCGCAGCCGCGGCTCCGCCCGGTGCCCCTGAACGTCGCCGGTTCAGGGGTCTTTAGGAAAACGTGGGTACATTGACCCCGTGACGACCACCCTCGAGCTCGACCCCGCCGCCCTGACAACCCCGGACCCGGACCCGACACCCCAGGCCTGGCGCACCTCGATCGCCCGCCATGAGCAGGCATCGCCGCTGCGCGGCGCCCTCGACCTGGCCACCTCGGTGCTGCCGTATCTGGCCCTGACCGTGCTCATGTACTTCAGCCTCGAAGTCTCGGTCTGGCTGACCCTGGCACTCTCGATTCCCGCCGCCGGCTTCCTCCTGCGCACCTTCATCGTCTTCCACGACTGCGCTCACGGCTCGTTCCTCGCGACCAAGCGCGGCAACCTCTGGCTCGGTCGCTTCACCGCCTTCCTCGTCTTCCAGCCGTTCGCCAACTGGCGCCACAACCACGCCGTCCACCATGGCACCGCCGGCGACCTCGATCGTCGGGGCACCGGCGACGTGCCGACCCTGACCGTGGCCGAGTACGCCGAAAGCGGCTGGAAGAAGCGGCTCGGCTACCGGCTCTTCCGCAGCCCCGCGGTGATGTTCGGGATCGGTCCGATCTGGTCGCTGATGATCGGCCCGCGGATCTGGTCGAAGAACCAGCGGCCGCGGATGCGCCACAGCGTCTGGCTGACCAACCTCGCTCTGGCGATCGTGATCGGCGCGATCTTCTGGTTCGTCGGCCCGGTCGCCTGGCTGCTGGTGCAGATGCCGACCGCGATCATCGCCGGCACCATGGGCGTCTGGATGTTCTACGTCCAGCACCAGTTCGAGGACGTCTACTGGGAGAGCACGGAGAACTGGAGCTACGACGACGCCGCCCTCCAAGGCAGCTCCTACCTGAAGCTGCCGAAGCTGCTCCAGTTCTTCACCGGCAACATCGGCCTCCACCACGTCCACCACCTCAGCGCCAAGGTCCCCAACTACAACCTGCAGAGCGCCCACGACCAGAACGAGATCTTCCACGACGTTCCGGTCCTCAGCGTCAGCGACGGTCTGCGCGCGGTTCGCCTCAAGCTGATCGACCCCGACAGCGGCCGCCTGCTGACCTGGCACGAGGCCAAGGCGCTCGCTTAGGGCGTTGCGTCGGCGCTGCTGAAAACCGCCACCCCGTCCGGCGGCTCCGGGTCACGTTTCCCCCAAGAGGGGCGTAACATCAGGCACATGGCTACCCGCGCAGGCCCATTGCTCGCTCCCGGGAACGAGGCCGAGTGGGCCGAGATCAATCGTGAAGACGAGCGCCACGAAGCAGAGTTTGCCGCCTCCCTCACGATCCCCGAGCGCCTCGAGTTCGGCCAAAAGCTCTGCGACCAGGCTTTCGACTTCTACAACGCCGTCCACGTCGGCGACGATGGCCCCCGGCGAGATCCACGGACCTGACCTTGCCGGCGTCGTCGCCGACGCCAACGCGGTGGGACTGGAGCACGTGGTGATCGGTGGCTTTGCCGTAATCGCTCACGGCTATTTCCGCGCCACCAAGGACTCCGACATTCTGGTCCCCGATGGCGCCGAGACCGACGCGGCGATCCTTCGCTTTCTCGATCGGATCGACGCCATCAGGTTCAGCGACGGCAAGAAGCTCGACTCCGGGGATGTCGAGGGCGCCGATCACATCAGGGTCGACAGTCGTCATGGGGTCATCGACATCATGCGTGGCGGCCTGCCGCCGCTCGACTACGCCACCGTCGCCGCCCGAGCCGTTGACGGCACCTGGCGCGATAGCCACTTTCGGGTCGCCGCCCTGCGCAGCATCGTCGGCTTCAAGCGTCTCGCCGGCCGCGGTCAGGATCGCGTCGACCTCGAAAAGCTCGAGGTCGCCAACGGCGAGCTGCCGATCGACCCGATTCCCGGCCTCGACGGCTGAGTCGCAGGCCGCGTCCAAAGCTCTAAGATTGCCGAGCGCTCGCGAGCGCCGATCCGCCCGGATAGCTCAGTTGGTAGAGCACTTCCATGGTAAGGAAGGGGTCACGAGTTCGAGTCTCGTTCCGGGCTTATCTGGCTTAGCGGCCAGCCCGCGCCGCCCCCATATAGGCTGCCACGCGTGGACTTCGCCCTAACGGACGAGCAGAGCGACTTCGTCGACGCGATCCGCGATTTCTGCGAGCGCGAGTGCGGCACGCAGGATCAGCGCGAGCGCCTCACCGAGGGCTACAAGGACCACCACAACTTCGACCTCTACACGCAGATGGCGGAGCTGGGCTGGCTCGGGGTGACGATTCCCGAGGAGTACGGCGGCTCCGGCGGCTCGATGCTGGACGCCTGCCTGTTCATGGAAGAGACCTCGCGCGGGCTCGCCCCGATCGGCGGCTACGCGACGACGCTGATCGTCGCCGGCGCCACCCAGCGCTTCGGCACCGAGGAGCAGAAGCAGGAGATCCTCGGCGGCATCGCCGCCGGCGCGGTCGAGGCGATCGCGATGACCGAGCCCGAGGCCGGCTCCGACGTCGGCTCGCTGACGACGAAGGCTGAGCGCAACGAGGACGGCTTCGTCATCAACGGCCAGAAGGTATTCATCTCCAACGCCCACATCTCCGACCACGTGCTCGTCGTCTGCCGCACCACCAAGGGCGAGAACAAGCACGAGGGGCTGACGATGATCTGGGTCCCCCGCGACGTCGAGGGGATGGAGATCGTCCCGATCGAGACGATGGGCGGCCGCGAGACCAACACCCTCTACTTCAGCGACTGCTTCGCGCCCGAGAGCGCCGTGCTCGGACAGGTCGACCAGGCTTGGACGCAGCTGATGGCGGGGCTCAACGTCGAGCGTCTGATCCTCGCCGCGACGATGCTGGGGATTGCTCAGCGGGCCTTCGACGACGCCCTCGCCTACGCCAAGGAGCGCAAGCAGTTCGGCCGCCCGATCGGCTCCTTCCAGGCGCTCCAGCACCGCTTCGCCGATCTCGCCACCGATCTCGAAGCGGCCCGCCTGATGACCCGCTGGGTCGCCGCCCTGACCGACGAGGATCCGGACCGGATGCTGCCCAAGGAGGCGTCGATGGTGAAGCTCTTCGTCACCGAGGTCGCCAAGCGCACGACCCTCGAGGGGATGCAGATGATGGGCGGCTATGGCTACTCCTCCGAGTACGACATGGAGCGCCTCGTCCGCACCTCGCTCGTCTCCACGATCTACGGCGGCACCTCGGAGATCCAGCGCGGCATCATCGCCAAGACGCTCGGCCTCTGAGCCGTCCCGCGCCGGGCCGCGGAGGCCCGCTATCCTTCGCTCAGCCTCGCGCCCTGCGCCCGGGGTTTTTTTCTGTAACGACCGTCCTCACGAGGGAGAAGCATGGCTCGCGGAGATGTCCGCATCGCGGTAACGATGGCTTGCGAAGAGTGCAAGCGTCGGAATTATCAGACCAACAAGTCACGGCGCAACTCGCCGGACCGGGTCGAGCTGCGCAAGTACTGCCGCTGGTGTGGTCACCACACGGCCCACAAGGAGACCCGGTAGTTCCCGATGGCCAAGACCCGCGCACAGCGCAAGGCCGAGCGCCGGGCTCGGGAAGCTGAGGAGCGGAAACGCTCCGACGGCGAACGCGGCGACGAGTCGCGCGCCCAGCACAACACGCAGGTCCCGGTCTCCGGCGACATCGCCGAGATCGAAGCGGTCGAGGCGGGTATCGCCGCCGGGGCTTCGGAAGGTCAGCTCGAGACCCCCGACGCGCCGAAGCCGCGCTCGGCCAAGCGCGCCGAAGCGAAGGCGCTGAAGGAATCCGAAAAGCGCCAGCGCGCCGACCAGAAGCGGCGCGAGAGCGAGCAGCTCGCCAAGAAACAGAAACAGGCGAGCGCCGAACGGGGTCGCAGCGGCGTCATCGGATTCCTGGTTTCCTGCTGGCAAGAGCTGAAGAAAGTGCAGTGGCCGGATCGCGAAACGCTGATCCAGGCGACCGCCGTCACCATCCTCTTCGTTACCGTGGCGGCCGTCTACCTCGGCGCGCTCGACGCTTTCTTCGACTTCCTCATCAAGCGGATCCTGTAGCTACAGGATCCCCGAACAAAGGCTTCCGATTTGTATCGCTGGTATGTGATCAACACCTACTCCGGGCACGAGAACAAGGTCAAGCACAATCTCGAGCACCGAGTGCAGACGATGAGCCAGAACCGCAACGTGCGGCAGGTCGTCGTCCCCACCGAGCAGGTCTCGGAGATGAAGGACGGGCAGAAAGTCACCTCCGAGAAACGGACCATGCCGGGCTACGTCCTGGTCAACATGGAGATGACCGACGACGCCTGGGGCCTGGTCAAGAACAC
>DASYJK010000156.1:0-15655 GCA_035996525.1 Solirubrobacterales bacterium | reverse complement strand
CAGGCCTACCCCGACACCCTGGTCGGCACCGACTCGCACACGACGATGGTCAACGGCCTCGGCGTGCTCGGCTGGGGCGTCGGCGGGATCGAGGCCGAGGCGGCGATGCTGGGCCAGCCGATCTCGATGCTGCTGCCGCAGGTGGTCGGCTTCAAGCTCGGCGGCGAACTGCCCGAGGGCGCGACCGCGACCGACCTCGTCCTCACCGTGACCGAGATGCTGCGCGAGCGCGGCGTCGTCTCCAAGTTCGTCGAGTTCTTCGGGCCCGGCCTGCCGACGCTCGGCCTCGCCGACCGGGCGACGCTGGGCAACATGTCGCCGGAGTTCGGCTCGACCTGCGCGATCTTCCCGGTCGACGCCGAGACCCTGCGCTACCTCGACCTCACCGGCCGCCCGACCGAGACGATCGAGCTGGTCGACGCCTACGCCCGCGAGCAGGGCATGTTCCACGATGAGAGCACCCCCGACCCGGTCTTCTCCGACCTGCTGGAGCTGGACCTGGGCGAGGTCGTGCCCTCGATCGCCGGCCCGAAACGGCCGCAGGACCGGGTGCCGCTCTCCCAGGCCAAGGAGTCGTTCCTCTCGGTGATGGGCGAATTCGACCCCGAGGCGGCCGTGCAGATGGGCAACGGCCGCGACGAGGCGATCGAAGAGTCCTTCCCCGCCTCCGACCCGCCGGCCGAGGACCACGACGACGAGCGCGGCAAGCCCCGGCCCGCGGTCAGCGGCGCCCCGACCGCGACCGCCTCCCACGGGACCGAGGACCAGATCGCCGTGAAGCTGGAGGACGGGACCGGGTTCGAGCTCGACCACGGCCGCGTCGTGATCGCCGCGATCACCAGCTGCACCAACACCTCCAACCCCAGCGTGATGATCGGCGCCGGCCTACTCGCCCGCAACGCGGTCCAGCGCGGCCTCGCCCGCAAGCCGTGGGTGAAGACCTCGCTGGCGCCGGGCTCAACGGTGGTCACCGACTACCTCGAGCGCGCCGGCCTGACCGAGTTCCTCGACGCGCTCCAGTTCAACCTGGTCGGCTACGGCTGCACCACCTGCATCGGCAACTCCGGCCCGCTGGAGCCGGAGATCTCGGCCGCGATCGCGGAGAAGGACCTGGCGGTCTGCGCCGTGCTCTCCGGCAACCGCAACTTCGAGGGCCGGATCAACCAGGACGTCAAGGCCAACTACCTGGCCAGCCCGCCGCTGGTGGTCGCCTACGCGCTGGCCGGGCGGATGGATGTCGACATCGTCAACGACCCGATCGGCGAGGGCGCCGACGGCGAGCCCGTCTACCTGCGCGAGATCTGGCCCAGCGCCGCCGAGATCAAAGAGGTCGTCGGCGCCTCGGTCGCCTCGGAGATGTTCGCCCGCAACTACGCCGAGGTCTTCAGCGGCGACGAGGAATGGAGCGCGGTCGAGGTGCCCGAGGGCGACCGCTACACCTGGCCCGACTCGACTTACGTGCGCCAGCCGAGCTTCTTCGAGCGGATGCCGGCCGACCCGCCCGGGGTCGAGCCGATCGCCGGCGCCCGGGCGCTGGCGCTGCTCGGCGACTCGATCACCACCGACCACATCTCCCCGGCCGGGGCGATCAAAAAGAACGGCCCGGCGGGCGAATGGCTGATGGAGAACGGCGTTGAGCCCGGCGAATTCAACTCCTACGGCGCCCGCCGCGGCAATCACGAGGTGATGATCCGCGGCACCTTCGCCAACATCCGCCTGCGCAACCTCCTGGTCGAGCGCTCCGGCGGCTACACCCGGCACTTCCCCGACGGCGAGGAGACCAGCATCTACGAGGCGGCGATGGCCTACGCCGGGGAAGGGGTGCCGCTGGTCGTGCTGGCGGGCAAGGAGTACGGCTCCGGTTCATCCCGCGACTGGGCGGCGAAGGGGACGAAGCTGCTCGGCGTCCGCGCCGTGATCGCCGAGAGCTTCGAGCGCATCCATCGCTCCAACCTGATCGGGATGGGGGTGCTGCCGCTGCAGTTCGCCGCCGGCGAGAGCGCCGGGTCGCTCGGGCTGAGCGGCGAGGAGAGCTTCGACTTCGGCGACCTCGAAGCGGGAGAGGCGAAGACGGTGCGGGTGACCGCGACCGCCGACGACGGCGCCACGGTCGAGTTCGAGGCGACGGTCCGCCTCGACACCCCGAACGAGGTCACCTACCTGCTCAATGGCGGCATTCTCCAGACCGTTCTGCGGAACTTGAAGTAATCGCGTGCAACCGCTGACACCCCTATAAAGGGTGCAGCGGGGCCGCGGGAGGCAGGGGGGTCCGCGCGACCCTCACTGCACCTGCGCGTCGGTAGCCAGGGAGGGATGCCGACGCGGCCGTTCCCCTGGACGGGACTGCCCAGAAGGAACAGTCACCTCTTAGCTATACCGCGCCAAACCCCCCTGGTCAAGCGCAATCGACTGGTTTCCGTCCAATCAGCGGCGCTTTAGGCACGGAGGGAGTCCTGAGGAGGAGATTCGGCCACTCCCCAGCCCTTGCGCTCGATCAGTTCGATCCCGATCACGCTGCCGACCGGGCCGACCGGGGTGAGGGTCGCGGCGAGCAGGGTGTAGGGCGCCTCGCGGCGCACGCAGGCGATCCAGATGACGATGCAGAGGCCGACGAATCCGAGCCCATGAGCCCAGCCGAACAGCATCGTCTCGGTTTCGAATCCTGGCAGCAGCCAGAACACGATCAGGCCGGTGAAGATCGCCAGCTCGACCCAGGAGACGCGCTTGACCCAGACGAACAGGCGCCCGGGCACGGGCTTCTCGAAGGGGGAGCGAGGCATCGCGGCTAGGCGCCGGGTGTGAGCGCGGTGAGGACGATGCGTTCCTGCTCCAGGTGGTGGGCGCCGGAGTAGCCCTCGCCGGTGCTGGCCCGGCCCTGGCGGCCGATGTAGGTCAGCTCGACGCCCTCGGGCAGCACCTCCGGCAGCCGCCGCGACATCACCTTCCAGGCGCCCATGTTGCGCGGCTCCTCCTGGACCCAGGCGATCTCCTTCAGGTTCGGGTAGGTGGAGATGATCCGCGCCAGCTGCTCCTTGGCGAACGGGTAGAGCATCTCGACCCGGGCGATGGCGACGTTCTCGGCGCTCTCGCGGCGCTCGCTGGCGTCGATGTCGAAGTAGACCTTGCCGGTGCAGAGAACCAGGCGCTCGACTTTCTCGCGCCGGTCGCCGGCCTTGGGGTCGTCCAGCGTGTACATGAACTCCCCCTCGGTCAGCTCCTCGAGGCTGGCGGCGGCGCGGTCGAGGCGCAGCGACCCCTTGGGGGTGAAGACGATCAGCGGCCGCGGCTTGCGGATCAGCGCCTGGCGGCGCAGCAGGTGGAAGTACTGGGCGGCGGTGGTCGGGTAGGCGATGCGGATGTTGCCCTCGGCGCCGAGGGCGAGGAAGCGCTCGATGCGGGCGCTGGAGTGCTCCGGGCCCGAGCCCTCGTAGCCGTGCGGCAGCAGCAGGGTGAGGCGGCTGGTCTGCCCCCACTTCGACTCGCCGGAGACGATGAAGCTGTCGATGATCACCTGGCCGGCGTTGGCGAAGTCGCCGAACTGGGCCTCCCAGAGGACCAGCGAGTTGGGCGAGGCGGCCGAGTAGCCGTACTCGAAGCCGAGGCAGGCGATCTCCGAGAGCGGGCTGTTGTAGAGCTCGAAGGGGGCGCTGGCCTCCTCCAGGTTCTGCATCGGCGTGTACTCGAGGCCGGTGTTCTCGTCGTGGAGGACGAGGTGGCGGTGGGAGAAGGTGCCGCGCTCGGTGTCCTGGCCGGTGAGACGGACGTGGACGCCCTCGGTCAGCAGCGAGCCGAAGGCGAGCGACTCGGCCTGCCCGAAGTCGATCCCGCCCTGCTCGATCGCCTCGACTCGCTTCGAGAGCGGGCGCCGCAGCTTGCGGTGGACGTTGAAGCCGTCCGGGGTGACCAGCAGTTCTTTGTTGAGGGTGCGCAGCTTGTCCGCCTCGACGGTGGTGTCGACCGGTGGGCTGGCGGTGCGGTCGAGCAGTTCGCCGGTCTGGCTGGTCGTCGTCACCGTCGGGTCCTCGTACTCGCCCGACTCCATCTTCTCCCGCAGCCCCTTCAGCGCCCCTGCCATCTCCTCGCGGCGCGCCTCGGAGGCGTGGCCGACCTCCTCGGCCGAGACCGTTCCCTCGCCGATCAGCTTCTCGGCGTAGATCTCCGAGACCGGCGGATGGGCCTTGATCTTTGCCGCCACCACCGGCTGCGTGTAGGCGGGCTCGTCGGTCTCGTTGTGGCCGAAGCGGCGGTAGCCGATCACGTCGATGACGATGTCGCGTGCCCAGCGCTCGCGGTAGGCCATCGCCAGCCGCACCGCCGCCGAGCAGGCCTCGACGTCGTCGGCGTTGACGTGGACGATCGGGACGTTGAACCCCTTCGCCATGTCGGCCGCGTAGGGGGTCGAGCGGGCGTCCTCGGGGTCGGTGGTGAAGCCGACCTGGTTGTTCTGGATCACGTGGATCGTGCCGCCGGTGCTGTAGCCCTTCAGCGCCTGCAGGTTGAGCGTCTCGGCGACGACCCCCTGGGCCGGGAAGGCGGCGTCGCCGTGGAGCAGCACCGGCACCGCCCGTTTCGGGTCGTGGCTCAGCGTCGGGCCCTCGAAGTCGGACTGCAGGAAGCGGGCACCACCGGTGACGACCGGGTCGACGAACTCGAGGTGGCTCGGGTTCGGGTAGAGCCGGACCGAGATCTTCTCGCCCTCGGAGGTCTCGTAGACCCCCCTGTGGCCGTAGTGGTACTTGACGTCGCCGGTGCCGCCGTGGGGGATCCCGGCCAGCGCCTTGACCGCGCCGAGGCGCTTGGAGCCCTCGAACTCGGCCAGGATCGACTCGACCGGGCGGCCGAGGTTGTGGGCGAGGACGCTGAGGCGGCCGCGGTGGGCCATCCCGAAGACGACCTCCTCGGCGCCGGCGCGGCCGGAGAGTGTGACCACCTCGTCGAGCATCGGCACGACCACGTCGAGCCCCTCGATCGAGAACATCTTCTGGCCCAGGTAGGCCTTCTCGAGGAAGCGCTCGAACTGGAAGACGTCGATCAGGCGCTCGAGCAGGCGCTTTTTCTCGGCGTCGGTGAGCGGCTGGCGGTGGGCGCCGGTCTCGATCATCTCGCGCAGCCAGATCCGCTGCTGGTGCGAGGAGAGGTGCTCGACCTGGTAGCCGATCGTGCCGCAGTAGGTCTCGCGCATCCGCGGCAGCGCCTCCAGCAGGGTTTCGCCGGGGACGCCGATGCGCAGGATCGAGGCCGGGATCCGCGCCATCAGCTCCGGGGTCAGGTTGACGTTCTCCGGCTGCAGCGCCGGGTCGCCCCTGGGCTCGGACCCGAGCGGGTCGAGCCGGGCGGCGAGGTGGCCGTGGGTCCGATAGGCCTTGAGCACCGAGGTCGCGGCCTGGACCGCCTGCAGCAGCTCCTCGTCGACCTCACCGGGGGCGGTGCTCGGTTCGGCGCTGGGGGCGACCGCGGTGACGCCGGCCGCGGCGGCCAACGGTGGCGCCGAGGCCGAGGCGGGGTGGGCGTTGGTGACGCCGGCGGCCTCGATTCCGAGGTCGGCGGCGACCCGCTCGTAGAACTCGTCCTCGCCCTGCAGCAGCTGCTCGACCCGTTTCAGGAAGGCGCCCGACTCGGCCCCCTGGATCACCCGGTGGTCGTAGGTCGAGGTCATCGTCATCACTTTCGAGACCCCGAGCTGCTTCAGCCGTTCCGGCGAGGCGTGCAGCCACTCCGGCGGGTAGGCGATCGAGCCGGTGGCGATGATCGCGCTCTGGCCGCTGAGCAGGCGCGGGACCGAGGCGACGGTGCCGACCCCGCCGGGGTTGGTGAGCGAGATGTTGGTGCCGAGGAAGTCGTCGGCGGTCAGCTTGTTCTCGCGCGTCTTCGCGATCAGCTCTTCGAAGCTGGAGTGGAAGCCGGCGAAGTCGAGCCCGTCCGAGCCCTTGATCGCCGGCACCATCAGGGTGTGGGAGCCGTCCTTCTTCTCGACGTCGACGGCGATTCCGAGGTTGACCGGCCCGTTCTCGAGCGCGAACGGCTTGCCGTCGCGCTCCTCGAAGGTCCGCACCATCACCGGGAAGCCTTTGGTCGCCTCGATGATCGCCCAGGCGACGAGGTGGGTGAAGGAGACCTTCAGCCCGCGCTCCTTCAGCACCAGGTTGATCGCCTTGCGCTTGGCGTCGAGCGTGTCCACGGCGATCGTCCGGAACGAAGTAGCCGTCGGCACCGCCCGGCTCTCATCCATCGCCCGCGCCAGCATCGCCGCCGGCCCCCGCAAAGCCTTCGCCTCACCAGCACCGACCGCAGCGGCTGGCCCTGCGCCGTTCCCCGCCGCGAGCACGTCCTCCTTGGTCACCTTCGCGCCGGGCCCACTCCCACTAACCGAAGCCAGATCGACCCCGGTCGCTTCCGCAGCCCTGCGCGCCACCGGCGTCGCCCGCACATCGGCGCTGCCATTGCCGGCACTCGCGGCTCCTGAGCCGTTGCCGCCGCCGGAACCGGGGGGGCCAGGTTGAGGTGCCGAGAACGAAGCCACGTCCTCGCCCGCAGGCGCCTCAACCTGGCCCCCCTGACTACCAGCGCCTGAACCCTCAGAAGTCCCGCCGCCAGCTTCCATCTCAGCCATCGGAGCCCCGACTGGCACCTCGTCGTCAACCGCCACCAGAAGTTTGGTGATGACCCCGTCCATCGGCGCCGGCACCTCGGCATCGACCTTGTCGGTCGACACCTCGACGACCGTGTCGCCCTCGCTGACGGAGTCGCCCTCCGCCACGTGCCACTCGAGGATGATCCCCTCGGTCACCGACTCGCCCATCTCGGGCATCGCAATCTGCACAGTGGCCGTCTCTGCCATTCCCGTTCAGTCTATGAAACCGAGCGAGTGACCTTCCCCTCCGAGGTAGGCTGGTGGCGATGAACTACTTCGTCACCGGAGCAACCGGGTTCATCGGCCGCAACCTGGTCGAGCGCCTGCTGCAGCGCGAGGGCACGATCTACGCGCTGGTGCGGGCCGGCTCGCGGGGCCGGCTGGAGGAGCTGCGGACCGGTTGGGGAGCCGACGGAGCCCGCATTGTCCCGGTCGCCGGCGACCTCTCCCAGCCCAGCCTCGGGGTCTCCGAGGAGGACCTGGTGGCGATGCGCGGCGAGGTCGACCACTTCTTCCACCTGGCGGCGATCTACGACATCACCGCCGATGCCGAGGCGCAGGAGATCGCCAACGTCGAGGGCACCAGGCACGCGGTCGAGCTCGCCGGGGCGATCGAGGCCGGCTGCTTCCACCAGGTCAGCTCGATCGCCGCCGCCGGCCTCTACAAGGGCGAGTGGCGCGAGGACATGTTCGACGAGGCTCAAAAGCTCGACAACAACCCCTACTTCCGCACCAAGCACGAGTCCGAGCGCCTGGTCCGCGAGGAATGCCCGCGGCCCTGGCGGGTCTACCGGCCGGGGATCGTCGTCGGCGACTCGCGCACGGGGGAGATCGACAAGATCGACGGGCCCTACTACTTCTTCAAGGCGCTGCAGCGGGCGCGGCGGGTGCTGCCCTCGTGGCTGCCGACGATCGGGGTCGAGGGCGGCGAGATCAACATCGTCCCGGTCGACTACGTCGCCGCCGCGATCGACCACATCGCCCACAAGCCGAAGCTGAACGGGCGCGCCTTCCACCTCACCGACCCCAACCCGAAGACCGCGGGCGAGGTCGTCAACCTCTTCGCCCGGGCCGCCGACGCGCCCCAGATGACGGTCCGGCTCGGTACCGACGTGACCGAGCCGGCGACCGGGTTGGCACGGACGGCGCTGAAGTTCTTCCCGCCGGCCAAGTACGCGGTCAAGGCGGCGCTGGGGGAGCTCGACCTGCCCGCTTCGGTGCTTGAGTACGTCGACTACCCGACCAGCTTCGACTCGACCCAGGCGCGGAAAGCGCTGAAGGGCTCGGGGATCGAGGTGCCGCCGCTGGAGAGCTACGCCTCCAGGGTCTGGGATTACTGGGAGCGCAACCTCGATCCCGATCTCTTCAAGGACCGCTCGCTGTCGGGCGCGGTGCGGGGCAAGATCGTCCTCATCACCGGCGCCTCCTCGGGGATCGGCAAAGCGGCCGCGGTCAAGGTCGCCGACGCTGGTGCCACGGTGCTGCTGGTCGCCCGCTCGGCCGAGAAGCTGGAGGAGACCCGCGACGAGATCGTCGCCGCCGGCGGCTCCGCCCACATCCACCGCTGCGACATGTCCGACATCGAGGACATCGAGCGGATGGCCGAGGAGGTGCTGGCCTACCACGGCCACGTCGACATCCTCGTCAACAACGCCGGCCGCTCGATCCGCCGCTCGGTGGCGCTCTCCTACGACCGCTTCCACGACTACGAGCGCACGATCCAGCTCAACTACCTCGGCGCCCTGCGGCTGATCCTGATGCTGCTGCCGACGATGCGCGCCCGCAAGCAGGGGCACATCATCAACATCAGCTCGATCGGGACCCAGACCAACCCGCCGCGCTTCTCCGCCTACGTCGCCTCAAAGGCGGCGCTGGACGCCTTCAGCCGCGTGATCGCCTCGGAGATGGTCGAAGACAAAGTCCACATCACCACGATCAACATGCCGCTGGTGCGGACGCCGATGATCGCGCCGACGCGGATGTACGACATGTTCCCGGCGATCACCCCGGAGGAGGCGGCCGAGATGATCGCCAAGGCGATGGTCGGCAAACCGAAGAAGGTGGCGACCAAACTCGGCAACTTCGGCGAGCTGCTCTACGCGGTGACGCCGAAGGTCAGCGACAAAATCCTCAACACCGCCTACAAACTCTTCCCGGACTCGCAGGCGGCGAAGGGCAAAGGGGACGAGCAGCGCGACAAGCCACCCTCCACGGAGGCTGTGGCGTTCGCTCATTTGATGAAAGGCGTGCACTGGTAGCGCCCGGCCGGCGGGGCCTGTCACGGGCAGGGAGCGCCGCGATTGCCCTTCGTGCTGCTTCGGGCACAGGGGCCGGCCGGTGTCAGGGCTCAGGCCTTGCCCTCAGCAGCCTCCGGGCTGCTCGCAACGCTCCCTGCCCGCGCCACCCGCCGGAGGATCGCTTCCAGGGGGACTTTCGGCGGCGAAGCCGATGACTTCGGGACGCCGGCTCAAGCACTGGGGCTGGGGGTATGAGGACCAGGCGCCCACCGCGACACAGATGCGGGAGGCGGCGGAAGGGATCCGGGCGCGGTTCGGGTTCGGGGGAGAGGTGCGGAAGCCGGTGGCTCTGGCGGACGTCGAGCTGCGCGAGGCGCGGCTGAAGGCGCCGGAGCGGTTCGGGGATCTGTTCTCCGACGCTCGTTACGAGCGGGTTTCGCATGGGCTGGGCAAGGCCTACCGGGACGTGGTGCGAGGGTTCCGGGGCGAGTTCGAGAACCCGCCGGACCTGGTCGCGTTTCCGCGCGACGAGTCGGAGATCGAGACGGTTCTGGGCTGGGCCGAGGGGGAGGGCGCGGCGGTGATCCCGTTTGGCGGCGGCACCAGCGTCTGCGGCGGGGTCGAGCCGCGGCTGGGGGAGCGGCCGGTGGTGACGATGGACCTGCGCCGGCTCGACCGGGTGCTCGAGGTCGACCCGGTCTCGCTGGCGGCGCGGATCCAGGGCGGCGCGACCGGGCCGCGGCTGGAAGAGCAGCTGCGCGAGCACGGCCTCACCCTGCGCCATTTCCCGCAGTCGTTCGAGTACGCGACCCTCGGCGGCTGGGTCGCGACCCGGGCCGGCGGGCACTTCGCCACCGTCGAGACCCACATCGACGACATGGTCGAGTCGGTGCGGGCGATCACCCCGCGCGGCACCTGGGAGAGCCGGCGGCTGCCGGGCTCGGGCGCCGGTCCCTCGCCGGACCGGATGCTGGTCGGCTCCGAGGGGATCCTCGGGGTCGTCGCCGAGGCCTGGCTGCGGGTGCGGCCGCGGCCCCAGTTCAAGTCCTCCCGCGGGGTCGAGTTCGACGACTTCCTCGCCGCCGCGGGTGCTGTCCGCGAGATCGCCCAGTCCGGCCTGCGTCCCGCCAACTGCCGCCTGCTCGACGCCTCCGAGGCGGAGCTGACCGGCGCCGGCGACGGCAAGTCCAACCTGCTGATCCTCGGCTTCGAGTCCGCCCACCTGCCGGTCGAAGCCGCCATGGACGCCGCTCTCGAGATCGCCCAAGCCCACGGCGGCACCCCCAACAGCCCACCGACGGGCCGAAATCCCACGCGTGGCGAGGGAAATCGGCCCACCGACGGCGAGGGTGGCGGCGCGGTTGGGGCCTGGCGCGGGGCGTTCCTGCTGGCGCCGTACCTGCGCGACACTTTCGTCGCCTGCGGGGTGCTCTCGGAGACCTTCGAGACGGCGGTCACCTGGGACCGCTTCGAGGAGTTCCACGCGAGCGTGATGGCGACCGCGCGCAAGGCAGTGGCGGAAGTCAGTGGCGCTCCGGCGGAGGGTCCCGGCGCGCCTCGGATCAGCTGCCGCTTCACCCACGTCTACCCCGACGGAGTCGCTCCCTACTTCACGGTGCTGGCCCCGGCGGTGCGCGGGGGAGAGGTCGAGCAGTGGGACGAGATCAAGGGCGCGGTCTCCGAGGCGCTGATCGACGGCGGCGGCACGATCACCCATCACCACGCGGTCGGCCGCGACCACCGGCCCTGGTACGACCGCCAGCGCCCGGCCCCGTTCGCCGCCGCCCTGCGCGCCGCCAAGGCCGAGCTCGACCCCGCCGCGATCCTCAATCCGGGCGTTTTGATCGACCCCTGAGGGGTGCGGCAGTCCTTTGGGTCGCATAGCGCCACAAAGGACTGCCGCACTCCCTGGGCGGCCTTACAGATCGCTTACACGCGCCTGACCGGCGCCGAACGTCGCGGCCCGAGGATCGACCTCGTTCAGTAAACGACGAGGAGGTATCCGATGTTCCAATCAGCCCGAAAGCAGATGCGGTCGATCGCCATGCTCGGCGTCGCCGCGGCCTTGGTGGTCGGCGGCGTGGCCGCCGCCCAGGGAGACTCCCAGAGCGGGTCGACCCAGGGCAGTGGCCAGGAAGCCGGTAAACGCCCACCGGGACCGCCGCCGATGATGGGGATCGCGATGCAGGGCCTTACCTACGCCGAGCTGCACGTCCAGGGCAAGGACGGCACGGCGGAAACGATCCGGATCGATCAGGGCAAGGTCAAGTCGGTCGGCGACAACTCGATCACCCTGACCGAGAACGACGAAAGTGAAGTGACGGTCGCGGTCGACTCGGACACCGAGGTGATGGGCAAGCCGGGGGAGGAAGCCTCGCTCAGCGACCTCGAAACCGGCCAGCAGGTCAGCGTCACCACGCCCGAGGGCGAGGCCGCCCAGGCGATCATGGTGCTGCCGAAGAAAGGCGACATCGCCGCCGCTGGTCTCAAAGGTGCGCCGATGGGGCCGCCACCGGGTGCCCCGGGCATCCCGGACGAACGGCGCTCCGGCAACTAGCGCGGGAGCGAGGCGGCCGAGAACCGCGCGTATCCAGGTTTGTCCCCGTCATAGGGGCGACAAACCTGGGCACGCGCGGGGTCGCCTCGCTCAACGTCGCGGCTGGGCGCGAGACTAGGTCGATGAACGGAGCGATCCTCGTGGTCGAGGACGAGCAGGCGATCGCCGACCTGGTCCGTGCCTACCTGCGCCGCGAGGGCTTCGACGTGGTCTGGGCACGCAGCGGCGAGCAGGCCCTGGAGGAGCTGACCCGGCACCCGGTGCGGCTGGTCGTGCTCGACATCGGTCTGCCCGGCATCGACGGCTTCGAGGTCTGCCGCCGGTTGCGCTCTCGCACCGGCGTGCCGATCCTCATCCTCAGTGCCCGCGACGACGAGGTCGACCGGGTCGCCGGGCTCGAAGCCGGTGCCGACGACTACGTCGTCAAGCCGTTCTCGCCGCGGGAGCTGGTGGCGCGGGTGAAGGCGATCCTGCGCCGCGCCGGCAGCGGTGGCGCGGTCGGCGCCGACACCCTCGCGGTCGGCGCGGTGCAGCTCGACCGTTCCGCCCGCTCCGTCGCTGTAAGTGGCCGGCCGGTGGAGCTGACCTCGCGTGAGTTCGACCTGCTGGCGGCGCTGCTCGCCCACCCCGGCATCGTGCTCAGCCGCGACCGCCTGCTCGAGCTCGCCTGGCAGGGCGAGTTCGCCGGCGGCACCCGCACCGTCGACGTCCACGTCGCCCAGCTGCGGGCGAAGCTCGGCCATCCCGGCTTCGTGCAGACGGTGCGCGGCGCCGGCTACAAGGTCTCGGCCTGATGCGCTCGCTGCGGGCACGCCTCTTCGTCGCCATTCTCGGGGCCGTGCTGGTCGCCGTCGGCGCCTCGCTGGCGCTGGGGGTGGTGCTGACCAAGAGCGCGGTCCGGGACACGATCCGTGGCGACGTCGAGGCCCAGGCGGAAGCATTCGCCAACCAGATCGGGCGCCTGCCGGCGCGCAGTGCTCTGAAACTGCGAGCGGGAGCGCCACCGTTGCCCGGGGCGGCTTCGGGGGTTCCACCGGGACCGCCGCCGGCGGGACAGGCCCAAACCGGGATCGTCACCGCCGGCGAGGGGGGTGGCGCGCCGGTGACCGTCCTCAGCCTCGCAGCGGCGAGCGAGGTGCTGCCGGCGTCGGCCATGCCTGCCTTGCTGTTGGGAGGCTCGGCCGACGGCACGATCGAGGTTGAAGGCCGCAGCCAGATCTACGCCGCCCAGCGCTCCGGTCGCTCGGTCGTCCTCGTCACCCGGCCCGACGTCGTCTCCGGCGACGATTTCAGCCGTTATCTCTCTGCCCTGCTGATCGCCAGCGGCGTCGCGGCCCTGCTGGCGGCGGCGGTGGCGGCGCTGCTGGCCCGGCGGTTGACCCAGCCCCTGCGCCGTCTCGGCACCGCCGCCGGGGAGCTCGCCGCCGGCCGCCGCCCGGAGCCGGTGCCGCGCGAGGGGACCGAGGAGCTGGACGAGCTCGCAACCGCCTTCAACGAGATGTCCGAGCAGTTGGCGCTCGCCCATGATGCCGAGCGCGCGGTCCTGCTCTCGGTCTCCCACGACCTGCGCACGCCGCTGACCTCGATCCGCGGCTACGCCGAGGGGATCGAAGACGGCACCGTGGCGCCCGGCGAGGCCGCGGCGGTCGTCGGCCGCGAGGCGGCCCGGCTGGAACGAATGGTCGGTGACCTGCTGGCTCTGGCGCGGCTGCGCCAGGGAGTGCTCGAGGTGCGCAGTGAGCCGGTCGACCTGGCCGCGGTCGCGCACGAGGCCGAGCAGCGCCTGCGCCCGCGCGCCCGCGACGCCGGGGTGGAGGTCCGGGTCGAGGGCGGGCCGGCGCCGGCGACCGCCGACCACGGCCGCGCCCTCCAGGTCGTCACCAACCTGCTCGACAACGCGATCCGGGTCAGCCCCGCCGGCGGCGCCGTGACGATCGCCGTCGCCCCCGGCGAGATCCGCGTCTCCGACCCCGGCCCCGGGATCCCGGAGGCGGAGCTGCCGCAGGCCTTCGAGCGCTTCCACCTCCGCGCCCGCAGCGGCAACGGCTCCCTCGACGGCGCCGGCCTCGGCCTCGCGATCGTCCGCGAGCTGACCGAGGCGATGGGGGGTAGCGTCGCCGTCGAGAACCTCGCGGGCGGCGGCGCCCGCTTCACGGTTCGGCTCCCCGCCTGAGCTCTTTGCGATTACCCTCCTTTTGTGAGTGAGGAGCCAAAAAAGCAGCCTTCGGAAGACCCGTGGCGCGGCAACGAGGAGTCGCGACGCCGGCAGTTGCTCGAAGACGCGCGCCGGCCGCTCGCGGTCAACCTGGCCGAGGGATTGGCCCTGAGCGAATTCCTCTCCACCTTCACCGGAAGCGCCCGGAAAAGTTGACGCAGGATCCGCTTCGGCTGCGGGAGCTGCTGGCGCAACTGATCGAGGCCGATGTGCGCTTCGTCTTGGTCGGAGGGCTGGCGGTGAACGCCTGGGGTTACCTCCGCGCCACCAGGGACATCGATTTTGTCCCTGATCCCGATCCTGAGAATCTCGCCAGGCTCGATGATGTCCTACAGGGGCTTGGGGGGAAGGTCGATGTCGATGGCAAGCTGCTCGCCGGAACCGCGATCTCAACCTTCCTTCGGACCGGTGATCGAACTCTGGTCGCGACCGAGCTTGGCCAGGTGGACGTGCTCCAGGGACTTCCCCAGGTGCCGCGCTTCGCCGCACTTGAGGAGGGGGCAAAGGACGTCGACCTCGACGGCCTCGTCGTTCGCGTCTGCTCGCTCGAGCACCTGATCGGGATGAAGCGTGCGAGCGAGCGGCCCAGGGACCGCGAGGATCTCGCGGCGCTGGAGGCCGTCCAGAAGGAGGACCGGGAGGGGAAATGACTTCTCCCACCGCTACCCTGTCGCGACTCGATCTCCCTGGCCAGGCCGGTTTCAGGCCGCCAGATGCCTCCCACGATGGAAACCATCACTTCGGAACAACCGACCGTGCCGGCTGAGGCCGGGCAGGCCGACGCCGCTGAGCCGGTCGTGCCGCGGCGCTCGCCGCTGCGCGCGGCGATCAAGACCGGGCGGCCGAAGGAGTGGATCAAAAACGTCTTCGTGTTCGCCGGGCTGCTGTTCTCCGGCAAGTTCAACCAGTCGCACGAGGTGCTGGAGGCGTTCATCACCTTCGTCGCCTTCTGCCTGATCTCCAGCGCCGGCTACTTCGTCAACGACCTGATCGACGTCGAGCTCGACCGCAAGCATCCGAAGAAGCGCTTCCGGCCGCTGGCCGCCCGCGAGCTCTCGGAGGCCACCGCGAAAGCCATCGCTCCCGGCCTGGCGGTCGTCGCCATCGCCATCGCCTTCACCGTCAACTGGCAGGTGGGCCTGATGGTGGTCGGCTACGGCGTCGCCCAGGTCGCCTACAGCCTCGGTCTCAAGCAGATCGTGATCATCGACGTGATGACGCTGGCGGGGCTGTTCATCCTCCGCGTCGCCGCCGGCGCCAGCGCCGTCGACGCCCACGCCTCGGAGTGGTTGATTCTCTGCACCGGCTTCCTCGCCGCCTTCCTCGGCTTTACCAAGCGCCGCCAGGAGGCGGTCTCCGAGCTGCACGAGGGGACCTCGACCCGGCCCGTGCTCGAGCACTACTCGCTGCCCTTCCTCGACCAGATGGTCTCCCTGGTCACCACCGGCACCGTAATCAGCTACGCGATCTACACCGTCAACTCGCCGCTGATCGGCAACCAGATGATGCTGACGATCCCGCCCGTGGTCTACGGGATCTTCCGCTACCTGTACCTGATCTACGACCGCTCCGACGATCGCTCGATGGCCCAGATCGTCGCCGGCGACCGCGGCATCCAGGCCGCCGGCGCCGCCTACGCGCTGGTCGCCTTCCTGCTGCTCTACGTCTTCAACTAGCGGCTAGACCAGGCCCTCTTCGGACTCGGACTCCATGATGTAGAAGCGGGCGCGGCCGAGCTCCTCGCCGTCGATCTGGACGACGGCGGCATGGGGGCCGGAGGCCTCGAAGTTGGCGGTGGCGCCGATCGACATCACCAGGCGCTGCTCCTGGCCGGCGGGCATGCCGGGAGGGCGGCCGGTCTCGAAGCTGGCGGTGAGGCCCTCGCCGAGCTCGATCCCGTCGGGGTCCTGGATGCTGACGACAAGCTCGTGCGGGTCGTTGGTCTCGTGCCAGGCGACGTCGATGCCGAGGCCGATGTGGAAGGACCACTCGTGCGGCAGCTCGGGCAGGCGCAG
>DASYJK010000155.1:0-4755 GCA_035996525.1 Solirubrobacterales bacterium | reverse complement strand
CGGGCCCTGCCCGAACCAGAGGTTGGAGACCAGCGCCGTCAGGGCGCCGACCGCGAAGCCGGGGGCGCCGCCGAGCGCGTAGCCGGCGAAGATGACGATGTCGGTGGTCGGCTTGACGTTGGGGAAGGCGGCGAAGGCGATACGGCCGGCGATCGCCAGCGCCGCCAGGGCGGCGACCAGGGCGACCACCTGCGCCGGCGGCCGCGAGCGCTCATACCAGGCGAAACCGGCGACGAGGACGCCGCCGAGGATGAGGAAGCTGGTCAGCTCCCAGCTCATGGTCGCTCCTCGCCGCCGCGGAGGACGGCGGCGCCCTGCTCGGGGGTGACGATGCCGGGCAGATCGAGCACGCGGGCGACCTCGGTGGCGAAGTACCAGCCGCCGGAGAGGACCTCGCCGGCCGGCCCGTCGGCGATGACGACGCCATCGCCGAGCAGAACCACCCGCTCGGCGAACTCGGAGGCGAACTCGACGTCGTGGGTGGCGACGACGATGCCGGCGCCGGCGCCGGCGAGCGAGTCGATCAGGGCGACGAGATCGTCTTTGCGACCGCGGTCCATGCCGCGCGTCGGCTCGTCGAGGGCGACGAGGCCGGGCAGCTCTTCCCCCTCCATCTGCCCGGCGAGCGCGATCGCCAGCGCCAGCCGCTGACGCTCACCGCCGGAGAGATCGCGAGGGTCGGCGTCGACCGCGTACTCGAGGCCGACCGTCCGCAGCGCGCTCAGGCCCACCTCCCCCGGCAGTTCGTCCCCAACCCGCTCGCGGACCAGGTAGTCGCCAGGATTCTGGGACAGCAAAGCGATTCCAGACGAAGTGTTCAGCTTCCCCCGCACAGGCTCGATCAGTCCGGCGGCGGCCTTCAGCAGCGTGCTCTTACCGGCACCGTTTCGGCCCATCAGCGCCACCCGCTCGCCGCGCCGCAGGCTCAGGTCGATGCCGCGAATCACGTCGTGCCTCTCGTCGCCGCGCGAGAGCTCGATCCATAAGCCGCGTGCTTCGAGCGCCGGGGGTGCCGCGGACCCGACAAGCCGTTCGGAGGGGGTCGGGTCCGCGGCCTCGGCAGGTGCTCCGATTGACGCGAGGAGTTGGCGGGCCTGGCGGACGCCGGTGGGCAGCGGGTCGATTCCGGCCAGAGAAAACAGACGGGCCGCGGGCGTGGTCAGGGCTGGATCAGCAGCGTGGGACCAGGCGAGGAAGGCGCCGGGGGTGCCGTCGAAGGCGATGGCGCCGGAGGCCATGGCGATGACGCGGTCGGCGGCGGCGAGACAGCGCTCGAGACGGTGTTCGGCGAGGAGGACGGCCACGCCCCACTCCTCGTTGAGGCGGCGAAGGAGCCAGATCAGCTCGTCGCCGGCGACCGGGTCGAGCTGGGACGTGGGCTCGTCGAGGAGGATCAGGCTGGGGCGGGTGACGAGGGCGGCGGCGAGGGCCACGCGCTGGAGCTCGCCACCGGAGAGGGTGTCGACGGTGCGGGTGAGCAGGTGCGGGATCGCGAGGGCGAGGGCGACCTCCTCGACGGCGCGGGCGCGGGATGCGGGTGGGTCGCCGCGCATCTCCAGGGGGAGCTCGATCTCGGCGGCGACCGTGGTCGAGACGACCTGGGTCTCAGGGTCCTGGGCGACGTAGCCGACCGCCGCGGCGAGCTCGCCCGGGCCCGACTCGATCGCGTCGCGGCCGGCGACGGTGACGTTGCCGTCGATCTCGCCGCCGTGGAAGTGCGGGACCAGGCCGCAGGCGGCTTTGAGCAGGGTCGACTTACCCGAGGCCGAGCGGCCGGCGAGCAGGACGAACTCGCCGGGGGCGATCTCCAGGGAGACGCGGTCGAGGGCGCGGCGCGGCGCCCGCGGGTAGGAATACGAGAGGCCATCGACGGCCAGGGCGGGAGCGACCCCACGGCGGATCGCCAGCTCAGACATGGGCGGCCTCCGCGGCCGGGATCGGTGCGGCTCCCGGCCCGCGCGGCGCCGAGCGCCGCGGTTTTGGGCCCGGCGCCGCGGCGAGGCGCTTCGGCTGCCGGCGCAGCGGCACCAGACCGCTGAGGATGAGCAAAGCCGAGAGGGCGACGGTGAGGGGGCCGAAGCCGAGGTCGATCGTCGGGTAGGCGTGGAAAGCGTCGGCCCCGAGAGCTTTGGCGACGATCGCGGCGACTAGGACCAACGCGCCCATCAGATAGAAGCGGCGGTCGTAGCGCGAACGCCGCTGCCGCGGCGACGAGCGATGCATTTTCCCTCCCACAGCCGGAAAACGCATCGTTCGTCGGGATTCGAGGCTGTAGCCGCGCAGCTCGAGGGTGGCGGCGACGTCGACGGCGCGGTCGAGCGAGCCGGCGAGCAGGCGGCGGGCGAGCGGGGCGCGGCCGGCCTCGGCGGCGCCGGGACCGCGCAGCCGGGCGGCGTCGCGCAGCCGGGCGGCGTCGGCGGCGGCGACCGGGACCAGGCGCGAGACCAGGGTCGCGGTCAGGGCCGAGCGGCCGGCGAACGGTCGCAGGGCCCGCAGCACCCGATCGGGGTCGACGCAGGCCGAGTAGACGGCGAAGGCGATCATCACGACCAGGGCGCGGAGGCCGAGGACGGCGCCGTCGGCGAGCGCCTCGGCGGTGATGTCGACCTGGCCCAGCAGCGGCCAGTCGCCGAGCCGGGCCAGGACCGTCTCGCCGCGGTTGACGACGAGGGCGTTGACGAGGACGATCGGCACCGCGATCGCGGTGCCGAGGCGGATCGCGTTGCGGAGCGCGCCACGGGCGCCGGCGAGCCGGCCCGCCAGGGCGGCGCCGACCCCGGCGGCGATGAGCACCAGTGGGCTCGAGTAGAGGAAGGCGACCGTGGCCAGCGCCCCCAGGTAGGTCACGGCAGCCCCCGGCGAGGCCGACTGCAGCGGCCCGGGCCTCGGCGTGTAGGCAAACGGCGATCTCATCTCAGCGCACCCGCAGCGGCAGCGGCGTCTCCTCCCCACCTTCGCTCGCCACCGCGTAATGGTCGCGCAGCTTGGCGCCGTCGAGCAGGCCGGCGGCCGCACGCACACCGGCGTTCGTCGCTCCCGTCACCATCCAGACCGGCGGCCCTTCGTAGCGGCGGGTCGCCGCGACCAGGCCGGCGGCGGGGCCGAAGGCGTGGCCCGGGTCGCCCGCTTCGTCGAGCCCGACCAGCCCGTACCCGCCGCCGCGGCGCTCGAAGTCGGCGTAGACGCCGCTTTCCTCGGGCCCGGCCTCGATCAGGGCCGCCGCCGGATCCGCGCGCAGCCGTGCCCAGGGGCCGACGAGGACGCGGATCGCACTGGGTGGCGAGCCCGAGGCGACGCTCACACCGGCGCCTTCCAGGGCAGCGCGAGCCCGCGCGCAGGCCTCTCCCCCGCCCTCGCACTCGACCGTCACTGGGTGACGCTTGCCTTCGTAGCCGTCGCTGAACGGGGCCGGCCAGGACCCGACCACGGCAGGCACGTGGTTGGTCGCCGACCAGTCGCGGTAGTCCCACCAGATCCGCTCGTTTCCGCGCAGCGAGTAGTCGGCGGCGCCGATCGGCGACTCGACGCCGTCGACGAAGAAGAACCAGTCGTAGGGATGGCCGCCGCGGTTGGCTTCCCCGGTCCCGTCGATCGACTGCACGTAGCCGCCGCCGTAGCGGGTGGCGATGTCGGCGCTGCCTTCCAGCACCCGCATCACCGTGTCGGACTCGTTCGCCGCGACCGCGTCTTCGCGCACCGGGACGGCGCCGAATTCGCGCGTCACCGTCAGCTCGACGCCACCGACCGAGGCGCCGGGACCGAGGCCACAGCCGGCGGCCGCGAGCGCTGCCAGAAGCAGCGCCGTCGCGACCGCCGTGCCGCGGCTCCCCGTCATCCGCCTATGAGGTCGGGCAGACGATGCCGATGCAGACTTCCGCCGCCGGTGAGGGGATGTCCTTGCCGTGGGTCGCGACCAACGAGCCCGGCGCGCTGAGCGTCACGGTCGCCCTGCCGCTGGCGTCGGTCGGACCGCTGGCGCCGGTCACGGCCGCCCCGGAGACCGGCTTGCGCTTGCCTTTTTCGTCATAGGAGTAGACGGTCACCTGGAACGCCTGGCCGCCGAGGGCGGTGTCGGGCGCTTCCAGCGCCAGCTCGTTCGGGTACGGATAGGACGGCGCGAGGTCCCAGAGGACTTCGTCGCCGGGCTTGAGCTTGACCGAGTCACCGCCGACCGTCGCGCCCTTGTGGTTGACCTTGAGGTACCAGGAGGCCTTGCCGCTGACCTTGCTGGCGCCGACCCCGCAGATGCCGAGGCCGAAGTCGAAGGCGTCGGTGACCAGGAGCGGGCGCAGGGTGCTGGTGCTCTTCGAGGCCTGGGCGAGCAGGCCCATCGCGGTCGCGCCTTTGACCGTGACCGATTTACCGCTGCCGCCGGTGCCGGTGCCGAAGCAGTTGGCCTTGGGGCTGGTCTTGATCGCGGTGGTGCCGGTGCTGAGCGTCTGTTCGGTCAGCACCTTGCTGGCCTTGCCGACGACACGGAGCTGAGCTGAGACGCCCTTGGCGAGCGCGGCGGAAGCAAACGGGAGCGACAGTGCTAGAGCCAGCGCGCACACGGCGGCCAGCCGGATCGGGGTGAGTCTTGGCATTTAAGCCACCCTTTCCTCGAGGGTTGAATTGGCTGGCCGGGGACAGGTCTCCTGGCTTCCGGGGTGGTCGGTCGCACCTTCCCGGGGAATCTGTGTCCTCCCCAGTGGCCGGCGCGCGAAGCGCCCGCGACTTCCTTGACCCGGTCACAGTGGCGGGACCGCGCCGGTT
>DASYJK010000154.1:0-14310 GCA_035996525.1 Solirubrobacterales bacterium | reverse complement strand
AGCTCGGAGAGCTCTGCTCGGAGCGCCCGCTCTTGCCTGCCGCTGTCGCCAAGGCGCCGTCGGGGCAGTAGGGGATCCCGGCGAGCTTGCCGAGCAGGCCGTCGGGCAGGGTGGTGTCGACCGCCCCCAGTTGCTGGCTGCCGTCGGCCCTGGCCAGCTTGAAGGTGAAGGGCGTAAAAGCCTTCGCGGTTGGGTCGGCTGTGCCGGCTGTGAAGGAGGGCGTGTTGGGAGCTCCTGCTCCCGTTGGCCGACAGGCGCCGCCGTCGGGGCCCTGGCTGAGGGTGAAGGTGCTGATCGGGTGGGCTACCGCCGCTTCCGGGGCCGTCCACGGGGTGAGGCTCGAGGTGGTGGTGTGATCGCCGCAGCCTTCCGGCGTCTTCAGCGCCGCATGAGGACCGCCGAAGAGGTTCAAGGTCAGATCTTCTACCGGGGTCTGGGGGTTTTCCCTGAAGCTGACGGTCAATTGCCCGGTGCTGGGATCGGGATCGATCTTCCCGGCGAGCTTGATCAAAAGGCCCGTCTGGGGATCGTCGATGACCAGATACATCGCAAACAAGGACCCGAAGGGGTTTTCGCTCTGCCGCGCCAGGTAGACCGTGCCGTTCAGCACGTGGTCGAGCGCCGGGGTCACGACTGTGGCTTTGCCCAGAATCGACTGGTTGGGGCAGGTGACGGACGCTTCGCTGGGGACACCTGCCGCGGAGATCCCGACCTGGTCCAAAGAGCAGGCCGAGAGCACGTCGGCAGCGGGTGGGTTGACGGTCATCCCCGCCGGCAGCGTCACCACCGCATCGCGCAGATGGGCGGCGGTCAGCCCGTCTGGGTCTTCGTGACCTTCGACGTCTTCGTTCTGCGGGATGTGGAGATCGAATTCCTGGCCGCTTGGCGCATCGGCCAGCGTGGTAGTCGGTTTCGATTCGATCGTCGGCTCGAACTGCAGCTGGTTGCAGCCGGAGAATCTCATCTGCTGGGGGTCGGTATAGGAGAGGAAGTTGCCCGGGTCCTGCCAGGAGTCGACGCGCAGGAAACTCGGCAGATCGACTCCGCAGCGGGTCGGGTTGCTCAGGAATGGGATGCGGGGAAGTTCGCTGTGGAGGGGGTTGCCGCTTTCCGGCGGGTCGCCCGGACGGGTGGCACCCTGCAGATAACGTTCCGTGTCGTGGCTGGAGTCGGCCGGGACGCCCCATAGCGCCATCTTGAAGCCGTAGAAGTTGACCGACTGAGAGGTGGTGCGGGCGATAGCGGTGAGCCCGTAGTCGCTGCCGGTGCGCAGCTTTATATCGACGACGACCGGCTCGCCGATGACGAAACCGACGCGGGCGATGACGCCCTTTGGTGCCACCAAGTTATAGACGGGCGCCTCATACAACCCTTCCCGATAGCCGGAACCGAGGCCGTAGTCGAGCGAAGCTACCCCGATCTGTGCATCGGTCGGGCACCTAGAAAGGCCGAGGAGGCCGCTTGCCGGAGGAAAGTCGCTCTGCGCGCAGATCGGCACCGCCTGAGGGTTGCCGATCAAGCCGGGCGGGAGCTCGGTGACGATCGTCTTTACCTGGTCATCCGGATCGGGATCGGGACCGCTCGGCCCTCCGCCCGAACCAGCCGGATATTCATGATGAGTGGTGGCGTTGAAGCTGAATTCGACCTGCTGGGCGAACGGATGGGCCCCCGCCTGCGGTTCAGTTTCAACGGCACCAGCGCTGTCGAGCAACGATGAGTGGAATCCTCCAGGCGTCACGCCGAAGTCGGCTTGTGCGGGGGAGGTGAACACCATCAGTCCGGCGAGAGCCGCGGCGAGCAGCGAGCAGCGACAGGCCAGTCCTCGAGAATTCCTCGCGCTACGCATCACTTGCCCCTCCCGCTCTTAGAAGTCTTCTTTGCCTGGTGTTTCTTGGTTTGGCGGTGTTTCGTTGCTTGAGACCCACACCTCGAGCGCTGCTTTTTGGATTTCTTTTTGCAGCTGCTATGCCCGCTCTGCTTGGAGCGGCCGGCCGGATTGCCTTTGCCCGAGAGCGAGGCGGTCCCGGGAGAGGCAAACGCAGGCGGCGCGTGTCCCTGCCCCTGGCAGTTCTCGCCTTCACAGGCCACCGGCGCGACCGGCGCCGGGAAGCCGCCGTTGACGCGGGCGTCGTAGACATCGGCGGCGCCCCCGTCGATGTCCTGTCCGACCAGGCTGTCGCGGGTGATAAAGAAGACATTTTTGCCGTCAGGCGAGTTGTCGACGATCCGCGAGTCATATTTCGACGTTCCGGCCGAAATCAGGATGACCTGGCCGTCGCGGTACTCGTAGACGTCTGCAAGTCCGTTGACGTCCTCGGGAACAAGCCCGTCGCTCGTCTGAAAGAACACGCTCCCGCCGTCGTCGGAGATCCCACGCGGCCGACCCTGGGCCCCGCCGATCAGTGCCGCATCGCCATTGGCGATATGACCGTCCGGCCCACATGACGCGCATCGAAGTAGGCCATCGCCAGTGCCGTAGAGGTACACCTCGGGGTGCCCCGCATTATCGAACGCGGTGAGCCGCGCCGCTGAGTCAAAGACCAGATGACTGCCGTCGGGCGTCGCCTTGATGTCACTCAGACCCCCGCCGACAGTGGCGACAAAGGCGACATGATTACCTTCGTCGTCCGCCGTGTAGAGGTTGTTCCCTCCAGCAACGCCTTGACCAGGCACGAGCTGTTCGGAGGAGTTGAAGTAGACGCGCGTGCCATCCGCTGAGATCAGCTGAGCACCCCCCGGCCCGATGAAGCTGAGGACATCCGTTTCCAGGTTGTAGGAGTAGAGGCCGCCGCCCGGAGTGGCATCGTCGGTCAGCTGGCTTTCGGCGGCTATGTAGACGCGTGAACCATCCACCGCGGCGCCGGCAAAGGTCACTACACCAGGTGCAGGCTGCCCGATACTGCCAGTCCGCTGTGACAGGGCGAGATCCCGAGTTCCGACACCTTCTTCGTAGACGGACAGGGCGGAGATACCACCGCTAATGAAAATCCGGCGGCCATCCGCAGAGACTGCAGTCGGCTCGGGCAGTGTGCCGCTGTATACCGTTCCCAGGGTGGCACTTGTGTTGCTGCCACTTCCGACATGGCCATTCCCGACAAATCTGACCTGGCCGTTCACCCACTCCCATATTCCACCGGTCCCATTGCTTTCGTCGGTGAACGCTTGTTCGGACTCGAAAACGATGTGCGAGGCGTCAGCCGAGCGGCCGGCGTAACCCTTGTCGGCAAGGGCTGCCCCTGAAAGTGTTGGTTCGGTGACCCAGCGCGTGGAGCCGTCGTCACCGTTCAGGAAGATGTTCAGGATCGCCGGCTCAGCAGCAGCGGTCCGGTTGATGCCGACCGCCTTGGAGAGATCGGATGAGAAGTCTGGGGCGGAATAAGCCCCCGACAGCCCGGCTCGGCCGGGAGTCCCAAATGGGGGCTCCATCGATCGCGTCGTCCAGCCCGATGCTCCTCGCTGGGCCATGAAGGAGTTGATGACGTTGTTCGCGGGCGAGTCCCCGAATCCCGTAGATGAGATGTAGCCAACCCGATTGCCGTCGGGGCTCGTCGTCATCGCACCGTTCACGTCGGCACCGTTCTTGTCTGGTGCCGTGGTCATCTCATAGGCACGGCATTCGGGCAGCGCCGCGGAGTTGGTTTCAGTTCGAAGTTTGGCGTTGGGGCAGCTAGCAGGAGGAGTTGCCGGCGACGGCGACGTTTCGAAGTCAACGTCTTCGCCTTTGCTTTCCCCAATCGCGTTTTTGGCGACGAGGCGGTAGTGGTAGGTCGCTCCTGGGCTGAGGCCACTGATTTTCGGGGTGACGAATATGGTCTGGCCGCCCGAACCGGCAGAGGCGTCTTTGCTGGCAGGGATGCTGTCGCTGTAGGTCGGGCTTGGGCCGCCTGGGCCAGCGCCGTATTCGACCCAATAGGTGGTCGGTGAGTTCTTCGGGTTGAGCTTGCCGCCGACAAGAACTTCGGTGCCACCTTCGAGGGCGAAGGCAGGGAATGTCTGTACGACCGGGCCGACCGCGGTGGTGTGGAAGAAAGCCTGATCGGCTTCCTGACCTCCTGCGTTGGTTGCGATCAGTTCGACCTCATAAGCAGTATTGGGTTCGAGGCCTGTGGAATTGTCTTCAACCTGCTGGCCCAAGCCTCCGGGAGCGATCGGGGGACCGCCGCTCAACCCCGGACATTCGGGCGTGCACTGGAAGTGCCAGCTGGTTTCGAAGGCGGGGTCGGTGCCGCTGGGGTTGATTTCGCCGCTGAAGTGCGCCGTGGTGTCGGTGAAGGTGACGATCGGATCGATCGAGACGCTTGGCGGCGTAACCGTCAGGGTGGTAAAGGGTTGGGCTGCTTCTTTGGAGTCGCTGCCGCCATCGTTGAATGCAACGAGACGCAGGCGATAGACGGTGCCGTTGGCCAGACCGGTCAGATTGGCAGTGACCGGGGTTGCGCCGGTGGGGTTTTTGACGGGGTTCGGTTCGCAATCAGCGCGGCCGGCACCGTCCCAGCCTTCGAGATGGCCCTCTGCGATGGTGGCGACTTGGCCCGTGGCGATACCAGTGAGGAAGCTGGATTCCAGTTCGAGTTGCCGGATGTCTTTGTTCGCCAAGGCACCGGTAAAGGTGATCACGTAAGGAGAGGCGCCGCCGGGACCTCCTGTGACGGATACGTTGCCGGGACCGAACTCGGGAAGCGCTTGGAGAGCCGCTTGCACGGATGAAGCGGAGGCATTGAAGTCCAATCTGGGGGTGAGGCCGGTGTCGAAATAGCCGAGAGCGAAGCTCCCGCCGGTCGCCTCGATCGTGAGGCTCTGTTCCTCGTTTCGAGAGCCGAAGTCGGCGGCAGGGATGTATTCGAAGCGGCATTCGGCGTCGAAGGCTGGATCCGGATTCGCGGGACGTTCGACCTGGCCGGAGGCTTTCGCGGTGGTGTAGGCGACTTCGGAGGCGTTGGCGATGGAGGCCACAGTCGGCGGCTCGACCGCGAGGGTGGTGAATTCCGGGTTGGGTTCGGCAGAAAGCCCGGATTCGCCGGTGTCCGCCCGAAACAGGCCGATGCGAACGAAGTATTTGGTCCCGCCTTTGAGGCCGGTGACGTCGGGGGTGATATGCGTTTCGCTCGCGACCGGCCCGCCCGTAGCTACGTTTTCGGCCCAATTCTCCCCGTCGGTCGAGACATCGATGCGCCAGTAGGTTTCCCCCGCCCCGTAGACCGTGCCATTGATGCGGGCGGAGGCGTAAGAGACGTTGGAGATCGAGTCCACGGTCGCGGTGGGGGGATCGGCGCCCGCCGGGACAGCTGTAAGGGCAAGCCCCGCAATGGCCAGGAGGAGGACAGCAAGCAGGCTCTTGGGATTCCGGCCCAAGAGTGCACTGCTCCCCCTGGGGTCGCTCGAGGCATCACGGGTCGCAAGGGCACGGCGGAAGAGGCCGCGGCTTTCGCCGCTGCCCTCGGTTGATCCCGCGAACGATGCCTTCACGTGGCGTCTCACGTATTGCTCTCCTTGTCCCGTGAGCCCTGGTCGACCGCTGCGCGGCGAGCCGAGGACTCCTTTGCCTTGTCCACTGATGGATCTCCCTGATTTCCCTGCTGATCCGACACGCCGGTTCCCATACCGGCGGCTGCTAAGGGCAAACTAGGAACACATACATCCGTGTTTCTGGTTCGCTGCGGAGATTAAGACACACGTGTGTCTGAAAGTCAAGGCAGGTCCAATTACCCCTGCAAACCATGGATAAGACATGTAGGGCCTAGCGTTCGGCCAGACCAAAAAGAAGAGGCGGCCGACCCTCTCCGGGTCGACCGCCTCTAGTGCCTAACGAAAGGTCTAGGGCTCAGCTGAACTTCGAGGGTTCTACGTGGCAGTACTTGAATTCGAAGGCGAGGACCACGTTGTTGGCCTGGTTGGCCGTGTGGGAGAGGCGGATCTGCATCGCCGTGGCGCCGTTCTTGTCGCCGGCCTTGAGCTTCTGGGCGATCTTGGTGAAGAAGCCTTCCTCTTCTTGGATGTACTTCAGCCACTTGGCGAGGTTGGCCTGGTCGGCGGTCGGCTGTGGAACGGCCTTGAGCTTCGGGATCGCCTTGTGAAGGGCTTCGGCCGCCTTCGTGAATTGGGTCGCCGCAAGCGACAGCTTGCCCGCCTTGACGTTGGCGCGGACGTTCTTGAGGATCCGTTCGTTGGCCTGCACGTTGGTCTTGCAGATCGGTTCAACGGCTGCCTTGTAGCTTTCGCGCGTGACTTCGGTCGCCTGAGCAAACGGCGCCGCCAGCAATGCAAAGGCCAGTACGAACGCGCCCAAGGCGCAAAAGCTCTTCTTCCCCACTAGATACCTCCCTTTCGTTCCCATTCTCCCAAGGATCTCATCCTCCCAAACACACGCGGATGCCTGAAGGCTCGGCAGCTTAACGGAGGGGGTGGGATTCGAACCCACGAGCGCCTTGCGACGCCAACAGTTTTCGAGACTGCCCCGTTCAACCGCTCCGGCACCCCTCCGGGACTCAGTCGGGGCTGATTTTACGGCTAGGCCGCCGGCGCGCGGCGCGGGTGGCCTTTCGAGGCTCAAGCAGGCGGCGGCGCGGACCGATGCACTCCCGTGCAAGCGAGCGAGCAGACCCGGCTCGGGCGGTTCTTCGACCGCCATCCTCCGCTGCTGCGAGCGCTGGCGATCGTCGCTCTGCTCTGGGGGGTCGGCTACCTGGCCTGGCGAATCGGCTGGAGCGGCGAAGGGGCCAGCCCGGTCGCCTTCGGCATGCTGCTGGTGACCGAGATCTACGGGCTCTGGGCGCTCGGCACCTTGGCCTGGTTCTCCTGGTCGCGGCCGCCGGCGGTGCGCCCAGCGGCGACGCCGGGGCGCTCCGCCGACGTCTACGTCTGCACCTACGACGAGCCGATCGAGGTCGTCTCCGCGACGCTGGCCGGCTGCCGCGCCCTCACCTACCCCCACACGACCTACCTGCTCGACGACGGGCGACGCCCGGAGATGGAGGAGCTGGCCAATCTCGCCGGCGCCCGCTACCTGACCCGCCCCGACAACGCCCACGCCAAGGCCGGCAACATCAACGCGGCGCTCTCCCACACCGAGGGCGAGCTGGTGCTGATGCTCGACGCCGACCACGTGCCGATGCCCGACGCGCTCGACGCGATGGTCGGCTACTTCGACGACGAGCGCATGGCCCTGGTGCAGAGCCCGCACGACTTCTTCAACCACGACTCGGTCCAGCACTACGTGGTCGGCCGCCACGAGCAGTCGCTCTTCTACCGCGTCGTCTGCCCCGGCAAGGACCGCCACGGCGCCGCCTACTGGTGCGGCTCGGCGGCGTTGATTCGGCGTCAGGCGCTGATCGAGATCGGCGGCGTCGCCACCGAGACGATCGCCGAGGACTTCCATACGACGATTCGCATGCTGCGCCATGGCTGGAAGAGCCGCTACCACGACGAGGTATTGGTCCAGGGCCTCGCCCCGCACGACCTCGACAGCTACCTGCTGCAGCGCGACCGCTGGGCGCGCGGCAACCTCGCCGTCTTCACCCTGCCCGAGTCCCCCCTGCGCGCCCGCGAGCTGCGCCCGCTGCAGCGCCTCTCCTACTTCGCCAGCCTCGCCGCCTACCTGGCGCCGCCGATGCGGCTGCTGCTGCTGGCGACGCTGGGCCTGGTGCTGTGGACGGGGGAGCTGCCGATGAAGATCAGCGTCGTCGCCCTGGCCGCCCTCTGGCTGCCCTACGTGACGCTGAACCTGGGCGCCGGCGCGTCGCTCGCCCGCGGCTATATGAAGATCGGCGAGACCGCCCACTACGAGCTGCTGACGATGGAGATCTACACGCGGGCGCTGCGCTGCGCCTTCCGCCCCGGCCACACTGCCTTCAAGGTGACGCCGAAGCAGGGCACCGGCGGCGGCGGGTTGAAGGCGGTGTGCAAGCTGCACCTGGTCCTCGCCTGCGCGGTGGTGGTCGGCGCGGGGACGATTCTGCGATTGCTCGACCTGGTCGGGATCGGGCCCCTGCACGACCTGCCCGGGGTCGCCGCCGCGATCGTGCCGCTGCTGGGCCTGATCGAGCTGCGCCGGATTGGGCGCACCCTGCTCGCCGTCGGCCGGCGCCAGCAGCGACGGCTGATCTACCGCTTCGAGGGAGACGCACCCGCGCAGTGCTTCTCCGAGGACGGCCACGTCCCGGGCCACCTGATCGACGCCAGCGCCGCCGGCGTCGGGCTGGTGCTGGAGGCGCCGCTGGAGGTGGGTACCACCCCCGCGGTCCTGCTCCAGCTCGAGGACGCGGCCGGCGAGCCGCACGAGGTCGCGGCCCAGGTCGAGGTGCGCTCCTGCCGCGAGTCCGGCGGGCGCCACCTGATCGGCGCGACGATCGCCGAGATCGACGACGCCTCGCGGATGCGCCTGATGGAGTGGTGCTACGTCGTCTGCAGCCACGAGCGCCTGCGCGGCCACCGCCCGGCGCCGCCGACCGACGAGCGCGAGGCGATCGTGCTGCCGCTGCCGGAACCGGCGATCGCCGCCCCCCAGGCCGCGGTCGCGTAAGCCACCGACGGGTGTAACGCTTTTTCCATCCATTGCACGTAAAAAGCGTTACACCGGCCAGATCGTGCAGGCAATACCCTTGCTGGACCCACGGAGAGGTGTCCGAGCGGCTTAAGGAGCGCGACTGGAAATCGCGTGGGCGGGGTTAACCCGCCTCGTGGGTTCGAATCCCACCCTCTCCGCTTCGCCGGGCGGCAAAGAAGCTCCGCAGCAGCGCCGCGCACTCCGCTTCGAGCACGCCGCCCCTCACCGCCGGGCGGTGGTTGAGGGCGGGCTCGGCGAGGACGTCGAGGACGCTGCCGGCGGCGCCCGCCTTGGGGTCGGCGGTGCCGAAGACGACGGCGGGGATGCGAGCGAGGACGATCGCGCCGGCGCACATCGCGCAGGGCTCGAGCGTGACGTAGAGCGTCGTGCCCGGCAGCCGCCAGCCGCCGAGCGCCGCGGCGGCGGCGCGGATCGCGAGAACCTCGGCATGGGCAGTCGGGTCGGCGCGGAGCTCGCGCTCGTTGCCGGCGGCGGCGAGGGCCTCGCCGTCACGGGCGATCACGGCGCCGATCGGCACGTCGCCGTGGCCCTCGGCCTCGCGGGCGCGCTCGAGAGCCAGCGCCATCATCTGCTCGTCGGCCGGTGTCGGAGCCTCGCTGCCCATGCATACGGGAGTATGTGTGACTACAACTTCGCCGGCGGGCCGGTGTTAGGGAGTAGCTCGCCGATGCAGGGATTTGCGTGCGCAGACCTAGATGAACCGACGCCTTCCGACCGCCGCCGCGACCCTGCTCGCAGCCCTCTGCCTAGCGCCGGCGGGCGCTGGCGCGACGGCCGGCGTCGGCGCGGCGCGCGGCTTTGCTTCCCACCAGCTCGTGGTCAAGTTCTCCGGCGCCCGCGCGGCGCGCACGGTCGCGCTGCCGCGGCAGGTCGGAGTGCGCGAGGCCGTGGCGGCGTTGCAGGACAGCCCGCGGGTCGAATACGCGGCGCCGAACTACCTCGCCACGGCATCGGTGGCAACCGAAGAACCGGTGGCGACGATCCCCAACGACCCGGGCCCGATCAGCGGCCCTCCCGGCCCCCCGGGCGGCTGGGTCTTGAAGCAGTGGAACTTCCTGCCCTGGGAAGGCGTGGCGACGCCGCTGCTGCCCCTCTCCCCCGGCGGGATCGACGCCGTCGGCGCCTGGAAGCACCTGGAAGAAGCGGGACGCCCGGGGGCCGAAGGGATCACGGTCGCTGTGCTCGACACCGGGATCGCCTACCGCGCCAAGGGAACGAACTTCCGACGCAGCCCCGATTTCACCGCCGGCCAGTTCGTCAAGGGCTATGACTTCGTCGACAACGATCAGCTGCCGCTCGACGAAAACGGCCACGGGACCCACGTCGCCGGGACGATCGCCGAGAAGACCAACAACGGCATCGGGCTGACCGGGCTCGCCTTCCGGGCGAAGCTGATGCCGGTGCGGGTGCTCGACAAGCACGGGCGCGGGCGCGCCGACGACATCGCCAGGGGGATCCGCTTCGCCGTCGCCAACGGGGCCAACGTGATCAACATGAGCTTCAACTTCGGCTGCGACAAGGAAGTGCCGGGGGTCGACGAAGCGCTGCGCCAGGCCTATCGCCGCGGCGCGATCGCGGTCGCCTCGATCGGCAACCTCGGCTCCGAGACATGCGTCGCCCCGCCCGCCACCGGCCCACACGTAATCGGCGTCGGCGGCAGCACCGAGGGCGGCTGCCTCGGCAACTACTCCCTGGCCGGCGAAGGGGTCGACGTGATCGCCCCGGGCGGGGGGCTGCCGATCGCCGGTTGCCCGTCGGTCCTCTCGGACCCGATCTACCAGGTGACGCTGAAAGAAGGCAGCGCCCGCCACTTCGGCGAGCCGAGCGACTACATCGGCACCTCGATGGCCGCCGCCCACGTCTCCGGCCTCGCCGCAATGGTCCTCGCCAGCGGCACGATCGACCCGAAGGCGAAGAAGAAGGGCAAAGTCGCGGCGGTGACCCAGCGGCTGCGGCAGACCGCCCGCGACCTCGGCCTGCCGGCGACGCGCCAGGGCGCCGGCCTGATCGACGCCGCCACAGCGACTTCGCCCAGCAGCTGAGCGTTCGCTCAGGTCGTTCTTACGATGATCACGCTGCAGGGAGCGTGGTGCGAGACGTTGTTGGGGACGCTGCCGAGGAGGAAGCGCCGGGCGCCGGTCATGCCCTTGTTGCCGACCACGATCAAGTCCGCCTTGGTCTCTTCGGCGACGTTGAGGATCGCCTCGGCGGGTTCGCCCTGAACCGGGTGAGTCTGCACCTCGACGCCCTCTTTGCGGGCTGCCGCGGCGGCGGCGTCGAGGACGAGGTTGACGTTTTCGCGCGGGCCGATCTCGTACTGAACGTCGGCCGGAGCAGCCTGCTTCTCTTCCTCCACCTGGCGTTTGGGCAGGGGCTCGTAGGCGCTGACGATGCTGAGCTGGGCACCGGCCAGCTTGGCTAGGTCGACGGCCTGGCGGACCGCCTCTGCGGCGGTATCGGACCCGTCTGTTCCAACAACGATGCGAGTGAACACGCCGCCTCCTCCAAACTCGGTCGCCGAACGAGGCCGATACTAACGCGACGAGTGGGCGTGCACGGGCAGGCCGCGAAAGCCGTCGCCGAGGATTTCCTCCGGCGTCGTGGCGAGGCGGTAGATCGCGATCGCCATCGAGGCGACGAGACAGACGATCAGGACCACCATCCCGGCTTTCCAGATGCTTGGCATTAGGCTGATCTCATCATGGAGGAGATCGCTGACGGAGTCTGGCTGCTGCGCGGCGATGCGCGTAAGGCGATGAACATCTACTTGCTCGAGGACGGCGACGGGGTGGTGCAGTTCGACGCCGGGACCAAGGCGATGGCGAAGAAGGCGCGGGCCGCGGCGGAGCAGCTGGGCGGCTTGAAGCGAGTGGTGCTCGGCCACGCCCACGCCGATCATCGCGGCACGGCACCGTCGCTGGGCGCTCCCGTCCATTGCCATCCCGACGAAGTCGTCCACGCCGAAGACGGCAATGCCCTTTGGTCTTACCTGGACCTCTCGCGGCTGCCGGTGCCGTCACGCTGGATCTACCCGGTACTGCTGAGGCGCTGGGACGGCGGCGCGGTAAAGATCGACGGAACCGTCTCCGAGGGCGACGAGGTGGCGGGCTTTCGCGTCATCCACTTCCCCGGCCACGCGCCGGGACAGATCGGGCTCTGGCGCGAGAGCGACCGGCTGGCGATCGTCAGCGACGTCATCTACCTGATCGACTCGACCCGGCTGGGCCAACCGCTGCCGAAGGGCGAGGCAAGCGTCCCGCACCCAGCCTGGGGCTTGGATCACGCCAAGGCCAAGGAGTCGGTGCGCAAGCTGGCGGCGCTGGAACCGGCGGTCGTCTGCGCCGGGCACGACGGGCCGCTGCGCGGCGAGAACCTGCGCGAGACACTGGAACGAGCGGCCGAGAAGTATTGAGCCGAGGCGGCGCTCTCCGCCCCCGCTGCCATAGTTTCCGGCCCTGATGATCGGGACCTACGCCTCGGCGGCGCTGATCTGCGCCGTCTCGCTGCTGGTGGGACGCGCCATCCTCGGCCTCGCGGGCGGGGGCGGCTCGCGCGCCTGGCTTGGGCCGGCGGTCGGCTTCGGGGCGGTGCTCACGGTCACCGGCTTCCTCGCGCGGGCGCCGGGGCACGCGACCAGCGCCACGCTGGGCCTGGTCGCGCTGATCCTCGCGGCGGCACTGCTGCTCTGGTGGCAACCGCGGCGCGGCGAGGGCGGCGGCTCGCTGCTGCGCGAGGGCCTGCCGGTCGCCGTCATCGTCGCCCTGATCCTCTCGATCCCGTTCGCGGTGAGCGGGCGCTGGGGGATCATCGGGGTCGGCTTCAACAACGACCTCGGCCTCCACCTGGCCTGGGCGGAGTGGCTGCGCAGCGGCCTCGGGCCGGCGCCCGAAGCGGGCTACCCGCTGGGGCCGCACGCGCTCGCGGCAGCGGTCGCCGCGGTGCCGGGGATCGGCCTCGGCCAGGCCTTCGTCGGCGAGATCTTCGCGATCGGCATCCTCACCGCGCTGACGGCGCTGACCGCGCTCGGCGATCTCGGCCCGGCGCGCCGGGTCCTTGCCGCGACGCTCGTCGCGATCCCCTACCTCGGCGCCTCCTACTTCGCCCAGGGCGCCTTCAAGGAGACCGGCGAGGCGCTCTTCGTGCTCGCCTTCGCCGTCTACCTCCACGACCTCGACCGGCGACGGAGCGAAGGCGCTCGTGAGTGGGATCGGCCCGGGCTCGCGGGGGCGGCGACGGCGCTCGTGCCATTGGCGCTCGTCGGCGGGATCTTCTTCTCCTACAGCTTCGCCGGGCTGGCCTGGCCGGTGGGGATCGTCGTGCTCTGGGGCGCGACCGTGCCCGCGGTCCGGCGCGCCTTGCGACCGGGGGCGCTGCTGGGGACCGTGCGACAGCCCGCCATCGCGCTAACGATCGCCGTCCTCGCGGTGCTCGCGGTGCTGACCGTCGTCGGTCCCTATGCCTTCATCCACGGCTTCAACCGGGTGGCGGGAACGAATACCTACGGCCCGGTCTCGCCGGTCGAGGCGCTGGGCGTCTGGCCGGCGTCGAGCTACCGCCTCAACGCTGCCGGCGGCGCCCAGCTGACCGGCCTGGCCACGGCGATCGCGGGACTGGCGGTGATCCTGAGCGCGGCATGGTGGCTGCGGCGGCGCCAGCTCGCGCTGCCGGTCGCGCTCGCCGCCTGCACCGTCCTCTACATCGCCGCGGTTGCCGCCAGCGGCGAGTACTCCCAGGCCAAGGCGCTGATGATCGCGGCCCCGCTGGCGATGCTGGTGGCGATCCGCCCCCTCCTCTTCGGGCTCAGCGGTCGCAGTTCCCGCCGGGTAACGGAGGAAAGTGCGACCGCAGGCGATGACACAGGGTCCGATGGCCTTTCCGGTCGCAGTGACCGCCGCTATGCGGCGGGAACTGCGACATCGACGGGAGGGGGGAGTTCGCTTAGTCGGCTCGGCTGGGCGGCGCTGGCGGTGGCCTTCGTTGGAGGGGCGATTTACTCGAGCCTGTTGGTGCTGCGCGATGCGCCGGTCGGGCCCCCGGGGCACGGGGCCGAGCTACGGGCCTTCATACCGATCCTGCGCGGGGAACCGGTGCTCTACGCGGGCCAGGACCGCTACGCGGCTTACGAGCTGCAGGGCGCCGACACCCATGTGCCGCTGGTCGAGTTTCCCGATGCCGACGTCTCCCCCAGCCCGGAAAAGCCCTTCGACACCGGCGACGCCTACAGCCCGATCGACTTCGACTCCTTCAACCACGGCACGCTCGAACGCTTCCCCTACGTGATCACCAGCCGGGCCGCCTGGAACAGCCAGGCGCCGCCGAACTTCAAGCGGATCGCCGAGACCCCCGACTTCGTCCTCTGGGAAAAGAAGGGGAAGGTGCCCGAAGACCGCCACGTCCTGCTCGAGGGGACCGAGGCCGGCGCCCAGGCGGGCTGCGCCTCGCCGGAGATCCGCATCCTCCTGCGCGAACCGGGGCGCGCCTCGCTCTTCCCCGGCGCAGTGATCGGCCCGAAAGAGGCCTGGAGCGACGGCAGCATCCTCGGCACCGGCGAATCGACCTCGCAGTCGCTGAACCTCCCGGCCGGGACCTGGAACCTCTCGATCCAGTACTTCTCGCCGTTCGGCCTCACGCTCTCGGCGCCAGGCTTCAGCCAACCGCTGATCGCCGCCCTCGACGGCCAGCGGCCGAACACGATCAGCCTCGGCAACAACGGCCAGTACTGGCCGGCCGGCAAATTCCAGAGCAAG
>DASYJK010000153.1:0-2398 GCA_035996525.1 Solirubrobacterales bacterium | reverse complement strand
GAGGCGCCGAAGCCGCCGTCCCAGGAGCCGACCCGCGGCCCGGTCTGGCCGAAGACGGCGTTGTCGGCGGCGATCGTGAGGTCGCAGCAGACGTGGAGGATGTGGCCGCCGCCGATCGCGTAGCCGGCGACCATCGCCAGCACCGGCTTCGGCAGCCGCCGCATCTGCACCTGCAGGTCGGTGACGTGGAAGCGCCCGATCGAGGCGCCTTCGGCGACGTAGCCGCTGTCGCCGCGGACGCTCTGGTCGCCGCCGGAGCAGAAGGCCCGCGTTCCCTCGCCGGTGAGGATGATCGCGCCGACCTCGGTGTCCTCCCGCGCCAGCTCCAGCGCCGCCGCGACCTCGACCAGCGTCTGTGGGCGGAAGGCGTTGAGGACCTCGGGCCGGTCGATCGTGACCTTGGCGATCCCGTCCGCGGTCTCGTAGCGGATGTCCTCGTACTCGCCGGCGCCTTTCCACTCGATCGGCGCGTAGAGATCCTGCTCGGGCGGGGCGTCCTTGTGGCGTTTGGGCATGATGGGCACGATATCCGTCCGATGAAGCTCGACGACTGGCTGGCCCAGAGATCGCAGAGTTGCCCCGACCGCACCGCGCTGGTGGCGGACGGCGCCGAGATGACCTACGCCGAGCTGGAGGCGGAGGCGACCTGGGTCGCCCGCCGGCTCGCCGCCCACGGCGTCCGCCGCGGCTCGACCGCCGCTCTGACCATGCACCCGCGCCGCGAGCAGGTCGTGCTCGCCCACGCGCTGATGAAGGTCGGCGCCAAGCTGCTGCCGCTGAGCCCGCGCCTGACCCTGGAGGAGCGGGACGCGATCGTCGCCGCCGAGGAGCCGATCGTCGACCTCGACGACGCCGGCGAGCTGACCCAGACCGAGGCCGACATGCCGCTGCTCGGCGAGCACGACATGGACGAGATCTGCGCCCGCGTCCTCACCAGCGGCAGCACCGGCACCCCACACCCGGTCGGCCTCACCTACGGCAACTTCCTCTGGAGCGCCGTCGGCTCGGCCTTCAACATCGGCGTCGAGCCGACCGACCGCTGGCTCTGCTGCCTGCCGCTGAGCCACATCTCCGGGCTCGGGATCGTCATGCGCTCGGTCATCTACGGGACCACCGCGGTCGTCCACGACGGCTTCGACGTCGACCGCGTCGGCGCCGCCCTCGAACGCGAGGACATCACCGTGGTCTCGGTCGTGGCGACGATGCTGACCCGACTGCTCGAGGCCGGCGCCGACCTCTCCGGCCCGCGGGCGATCCTGGTCGGCGGCGGCCCGGTCCCGCAGGAGCCACTCGAAGAGGCGACCGCGAAGGGCGCCACCGTCGTCCAGACCTACGGCCTGACCGAGACCTGCTCGCAGGTGACGACCCTGGCCCCGACAGAGGCGAAGCGCAAGCTCGGCTCCGCCGGCCGCCCACTGCTGACCACCCACCTGCGGATCCTCGACGGCGAGATCTTGGTCCAGGGCCCGACCGTCGCCCCCGGCCGCGCCGACGCCGACGGTTGGCTGCACACCGGCGATCTCGGCCACATCGACGAGGAGGGCTTCCTCTACGTCAAGGACCGGATCGACGACATGATCGTCACGGGCGGTGAGAACGTGATCCCGGCCGAGGTCGAGGAGGTGCTGCTGCGCCACCCGGAGGTGGCCGACGCCGCCGTGGTCGGGCGCGAGGACCCGGAGTGGCAGCAGGCGGTGACCGCGGTGATCGTGCTCGAGAACGGCTCCCAGGTGACCCCCGACGAACTGCGCCGCCACTGCGCCGAATCGCTGGCTGGGTTCAAGGTGCCGAAGCGGGTGGAGCTGGCGGCGGCGCTGCCGCGCACCCCCTCCGGCAAGCTGATGCGCAGGGCGCTCCGCTAGGGCGGTTGGATAGCCTCCCGGCCATGCGAACTGACGACATCTTCTACGACAAAGACGCCGACCTCGGCAAGCTCGACGGCAAGACCGTCGCGATCCTCGGCTACGGCTCCCAGGGGCATGCTCACGCCCTCAACCTCAAGGACTCCGGGGTCGACGTTGTCGTCGGCCTGCGGCCCGATTCCTCCAGCCGCGCCAAGGCCGAAGCGGCCGGGCTCGAGGTGCTGGACGTCGCCGAAGCCGCCAGCCGCGGCGACCTGGTGATGATCCTGCTGCCGGACGAGAAGCAGTCCGAGGTCTGGAGCGCCGAGATCGCCGACGGCATCGCCCCCGGCAACCTGCTCATGTTCGCCCACGGCTTCGCGATCCACTTCAACGAGATCCAGCCGCCCGCCGGGGTCGACGTCGGCATGGTCGCGCCCAAGGGCCCGGGCCACCTGGTCCGCCGCCAGTACGAGGAAGGCAACGGCGTCCCCTGCCTGATGGCCGTCCACCAGGACGCCAGCGGCAACGCCCACGACCTCGTCCTCGCCTACGCC
>DASYJK010000152.1:0-7132 GCA_035996525.1 Solirubrobacterales bacterium | reverse complement strand
GTGTCGCCGATCTGGCCGTCGAGCTCGGCTTTCGGGGTCAGCGCCGCGACCGAGTCGATCGCGACCACGTCGACCGCCCCGGAGGCGATCAGGCGGTCGGCGATCTGCAGTGCCTGCTCGCCGTAATCGGGCTGGGAGACCAGGAGCTCGTCGGTGTCGACACCGATCGCCCGCGAGTAGACGGGGTCGATTGAGTGCTCGGTGTCGATGAAGGCGCAGACGCCGCCGAGGGCTTGGGCCTGGGCGATGATGTGGTTGACCAGAGTCGTCTTACCGGAGGACTCCGGGCCGAAGATCTCGACGATGCGCCCGCGCGGGACGCCACCGATGCCGAGCGCCAGGTCGAGCGCCAGGGAGCCGGTGGGAATCGCCTCCACCTTGACCGTGCCCTTGTCGCCGAGGCGCATCAGCGAGCCCTCGCCGAACTCCTGGCGGATGCCGCTGACAGCGCTCTCGAGCGCCGCGTCCTTGGCTTTCGCTTCCTTGGCGGAAACGTCGTTCAAGTTCCTTCTGTCTGCCATCTCGATCACCTCACTGCTGCCCTGGTCCGAGCAGCTTGACTTGGGCCAGCGGGACGTATCGCGCACCCGACGGCTGGAGTTCAGAACGGTAGAGCGTCAAGCGGCGGCAAAAGCAAGGCTCTCGCAGCGCCGCCGGCAGCTCACCTGGGACCCTCTGCACTGCCTGTGGCCGCCGCGATCCGCGCCCCTCGGCGCGCACCCTGGCGACCGTCACGTGCGGCCAGAAAGGCCGCTTCTCCGGCTCGTAAAGCCGCTCGGAGGTCAAGATCTCGCTCAGCTCGGACTGCATCCGGGTGGCCGCGGGCGACACCGCCGGCACCGCGAACAGCCGTGGCCGCCCCCGCTCGGGCCTGCCCACCGGGTCGAGGAGCTCGATCCGCGGCGCCGGGGCCTCGATCCCCTCGACCACCGCGGCGACCCGCTCGACGTCCCCTCGCGGCCTCTGGCCGAGGAAGGCCAGGGTGATGTGCAGGTTCCCGGCCGGCACCGGGCGCAGCGCCGGATCGACCAGCTCGCGGGCGCCCCAGGACCCGAGCCCGTCCCGCACGGCGTCAGCCAGGTCCAGCGCCAGGAAGAGGCGCACTCGCGAGGTCCGGTCGGCTGGCTTGGTCATGGCGCTCACGCTACGGCCCCCGGCCGCACGGGTTAATCCCCAAATGTCAAAAAAGGGCCACGGCTTTGGCCCGAGTTCGTGAAAATCGCGCCTAGAGCGGCGGCTCGGCGCCGCCGAGCAGGATCCGCAGCAGGTGCATCCCGACCAGGGCCGAGCGTTCGCGGATGTCCTCGCGGCCGCCTGGGATAACCGGATCGCGGGCGATCGCGGTGCCGTCGGCGAGGCGGGCGTTGAAGCAGACGTAGCCGACCGGCTTCTCCTCGGTCCCCCCATCGGGCCCGGCGATGCCGGTGATCGCGACGGCGACGTCGGCGCCAAAGCGCTCCAGGGCCCCGATCGCCATCGCCTCCGCCACCTCCGGCGAGACCGCGCCCTTGGCGGCGATCAGCGCCGGATCGACCTCGAGCAGCTCCTCCTTGGCCTCGTTCGAGTAGGCGACGACGCTGCCGGCCATGTACTCCGAGGCGCCCGGGACCTTGGTGATGCGCCCGGCCAGGAGGCCGCCGCTGCAGGACTCGGCCAGGCCCAGCCACCGCCCCCGCAGCAGCTTCGCCACCTGGGAGTCGATCGTCTCGCCGTCGAGGCTGAAGAGGTGGCGCGGGTGACGGTCCTTGAGTCCCTCGCGAACGGCATTGGCGGTCGCCGCCGACTCGTCGCGGTAGCGGACGTCGATCTCGATCTCGCCGCGGCGCAGGCAGGTGGTGATCTCGACCGCGTCGATCGCGACGCCGTCGCCCTCGATCTCGCGCAGGCTCTTGGCGATCTCCGACTCCGGCACCCCGAACATCCGCAGCGTGTAGCCGCGCAGCGCCGTCGCCCGCTCCAGCACCGCACTCACCGGCGCTGCCGCCAGCGCTACCGGCCACATCGGCTGCAGCTCCCGTGGCGGGCCCGGGAGGACGATGACGACGGAATCGCCGGCCGGGACGACCAGGCCCGGCGCGGTGCCGACCGGGTCGAGCGCGATCGCCCCCTCCGGCACCATCGCCTGCTTGCGGTTGGCGGCCATGATCGCCTCCTCGTCGAAGTCGAAGCCACCGCGCTTGGCGAAGCCGCGCAGGATCTCGGCGATCTTCTCCTCCACCGCCTTGTCGAGGACCAGCTCACGGCCCGCGAAGCGGGCGACGATCTCGCCGGTGAGGTCGTCGGCGGTCGGCCCGAGGCCGCCGGTGGTGACGATCAGGTCCATTCCCTCGGCGGCGAGGAAGCGCAGGCCCGCCTCGAGGTCGTCGGGGCGGTCGGCGACGACGAGGATGTGGGCCACCTCGACCCCGAGGCCGGCCAGCTGTTCGGAGACCCAGGGTCCGTTGGAATCCGCGATGCGGCCGGTGATGACCTCGGTTCCAGTGACGACGATCCCGGCGCGAATCACGCCGTGAAGCTACCGGACCGCCGCGACCTAGAGATCCGGGTCGGAATCCGAGGAGGTCTCGAGCTCAGGAGGCGCACCCGGGCCGGCCGGCGCCAGAACGCGGTTGAGGTCGGCCTGGGTGATCAGCACCTGGCGCGGTTTCGAGCCCTCGTAGCCGGAGATGACGCCGCGCCGCTCGAGCATGTCGATCAGGCGGCCGGCACGGGTGTAGCCGACCCGCAGGCGGCGCTGGATCATCGAGACCGAGGCGGTCTCGGTCTGGACCACGAGACGGATCGCCTCGTCCAGGAGATCGTCGCTGTCGGGGTCGAAATCGCCCTCGCGGGCCTCCTCGGCGACCTCCTCCGGTGCCTCCAGCAGCTCGGCCTCGAACTCCGGTTCGCCCTGCCGCGCCCAGTGGTTGGTGATCTTGGCGATCTCGTCCTCGGTGATGAAGGCGCCCTGGACGCGCTGCAGCTTCGAGCTGCCGGCACCGCGGAAGAGCATGTCGCCCTGACCCAGCAAGGACTCGGCCCCGCCCTGGTCGAGGATCACCCGCGAATCGGTCTGGGAGGAAACGGCGAAGGCGATCCGCGAGGGGATGTTGACCTTGATCGTGCCGGTGATGATGTCGGTCGAGGGCCGCTGCGTCGCCAGCACCAGGTGAATGCCGGTGGCCCGCGACTTCTGAGCGAGGCGGATGATCGAGTCCTCGACTTCGGCCGGGGCGACCATCATCAGGTCCGCGAGCTCGTCGATCACGCAGAGGATGTGCGGTAGCGGCGCGTCGCCTTTCTTCAGGCGGTAGCGGTTGAGCTCGACCAGGTTGCGGCAGCGGGCCTCGCTCATGATCCCGTAGCGGGTCTCCATCTCGCCGATCAGGTTGGAGAGGACGTTGGCGGCCAGGCGCGGCGAGGTGACCACCGGGGTCAGCAAGTGCGGGACGTTCTCGTAGTGGTTGAGCTCGACCTGCTTCGGGTCGACCAGGACCAGGCGCACCTCGTTCGGGGAGGCCTGCATCAGGATCGAGGAGAGGATCCCGTTGACGCAGGCGCTCTTGCCCGAGCCGGTGGTGCCGGCGACGAGCACGTGCGGCATCTTCGCCAGGTCGGTCCAGACCGGGTTGCCGTCGATCCCCTTGCCGAGCCAGGCGACCAGCGGCGAGGTCTTCTCGGGCCGGCCGGCGTAGATGTCGCCGAGGCGGACGATGCGGCGGCGCGCGTTCGGGACCTCGACCCCGACCGCCTGCTTGCCGGGGATCGGGGCGAGGATGCGGATGTCGGTGGAGGCCAGCGCGTAGGCGAGGTCGTTGGCCAGCTCGGTGACTTTCTTCACCTTGATCCCCGGCGCCAGGCGCAATTCGTAGCGGGAGACGTGAGGACCGCTGACGACGCCGACGATCTTCGCCTCGACGCCGAAGTGCCCGAGCGTCTCGACCAGTTTGCGGCCGGTGACTTCCTGGTCGCGCGGATCGGGGCCCTTGTCGCCCTTGCCGCGCTCCAGCGCGTTCGCCGGCGGCGGCCGGTAATCGATCTCGTCGGAAGTGGTGACGCCGCGCTTCTCTCCCATCGGCGTGAGCGCGATCTGAGCGGGCTCGGCGACCGGGTCGAGAACCTCGACCGCGTCCTCTTCGGAGGTCGAGATGTCCTCGAGTTCGCGGTCGAAGTCATCGGCCGCCAGCGCCAGGTCGGGCTCGTCCTCGGGTTCCTCGGCCAGCTGCACGGTCGGCTCGAACTCGTCGGTGTCCGGGTAGGAGCTCATCACGTCGGTCTCCCCCACCAGGGTCGCCGCCTCCGAGCGCGTCTGGCGCTGCTCGCGCCAGTCGGCGTGGGAGCGGGCGACCGTCTTCGCCGCCGCGTCGCCGCCGTGGAAGACCCCGCGCGAGATCGCTCTGACCCCGCGGCCGATTCCCCGGGCGAGGACCGAGACCGAGGTGCCGGTCAGCAGCATGCCGCCGACCAGCAGCATCAGGACCGTGAAGATGCGGGCGCCGACGGTGCCGAAGAGGTAGGTGAGGCCGGTCTCGACCCCGGATCCGACCTTCCCCCCCTCCCAGCCGAAGAAGAGGACGAAGACGAGATAGACCCCGAAAGCGACCAGGAACAGCCCGATCAGGTCGAGGTGCCGCTGCTCCAGCCCGGTGGGCAGATGCAGCCCACCTTTCGGCTTGGCCGCTTTGGCGCGTTTTTTTCCGGCTTTGGCTTTGCGCGCGGGCACGCGCTTCTTGCGAACGAACATGCTGTTCCGGTTCGACACGCGGGCACGCACCCCTGCGGGTAAATTCGCTTTAAATCCTGCAAGGAGCGGCCTGACGGCGGGCTAACATCGCTGCCATGCATACCGACAGCGATCAATCAGGCGGTCGTGTCCTCGTCGTCGAGGACGACACCGACATCGCCGACGTCCTCCGCCGCTCGCTTCGTAACGAGGGCTACGAGGTCAAGACCTCGGCCGACGGGGTCGACGCGCTCGACGTCGCCGCCGGCTTCGTCCCCGACCTCGTCGTCCTCGATCTCGGCCTCCCCCGCCTCGACGGGGTCGAGGTCTGCCGCCGCCTGCGCGAGGACGGCGACGTGCCGATTCTGATGCTGACCGCCCGGGCCGAGACCGAGGACCGCGTCACCGGCCTCGACAGCGGCGCCGACGACTACCTGGTCAAGCCCTTCGAGCGCCAGGAGCTGCTGGCCCGGATCAGGGCGCTGCTGCGGCGGCGCCCGCCCCGTGGCACCGCCACGCTCACGGTCGGCGACCTCACCCTCAATCCCGACACCCGCGAGGTCCGCCGCGGCGAGCGCGAGATCGAGCTGACCAACCGCGAGTTCGAGCTGCTCGAGTTCCTGATGCGCAACGAGCGCCTGGTGATCTCCCGCGAGCGCCTGCTCGACGAGGTCTGGGGCTATGACCCGATGGCCGCGACCAACACGATCGACGTCTTCATCTCGAACCTGCGGCGCAAGCTCGAGGCCGGCGAGGAGCCGCGCCTGCTCCACACCAAACGCGGGGCCGGCTACGTGCTGAAGGACTGAGTAGTGCGGATCGGCCTCAAGCGGGGCGCCCCGAGGCGGCGCCTCTTCCATCTCAGCAACTGGCCGCTGCGCTGGCGCCTGGCCGCGGTATCCGCCGGCCTGACCCTGGTGATCCTGATGCTGTTCGGGGCGGTGATCGGCGGCGTCGCGACCCAGCGCATCCGCGACGACTTCAACAGCGAGGTCGGCAGCGCCGCCAAGATCCTCGCCGGCGAATTCAAAATCGAATACGGGCCCTTCCGCACCTATGTCCAGGAAGGCCCACGGCTCAACGACTTCGTCCTCCCCGACGATGCCTCGGCGCGGGTGCTCGACGTCAACGGCAATCTGCTGAAAGAGAACACCGGCGCCGCGAACATGGGCAAGCCCGGCAAGGTCGGCCTCTCCGACCACGGAGAAATCCGGGTCGCGACCGAAACGATCGTCGCCCCCGACGGAACCGTCACCGGCTTCGTCCAGTACGGGCGCAACGTCGAGCACGTCGACTCGACGATCGACCGGCTCTGGCTCTTCATCGCCGCCGGGGTCTTCTTCGGGACCCTGCTGGCCAGCCTCGCCGGAGTCGCGATCGCGCGGCGGGCGATGCGGCCGATCGCCTCGCTGACCGCGACCGCGCGCGAGATCGCCACCACCCGCGACCCCTCGCGGCGGATGCCGGAGCCGGCGGTCGAGGATGAGGTCGGCGAGCTGGCACTGACCCTGGAGGAGATGCTGCGCTCACTCGACGCCGCCCGGTCCGAGCGCGAGGACGCGATGAAGAAACAGCGCGAGTTCGTCGCCGACGCCTCGCACGAGCTGCGGACGCCGCTGACCAGCGTGCTCGCCAACCTCGAGCTGCTGCAGGCTTCGCTGGCGGCTCCGGACCATGCCGAAGACCGCGAGGTCGTCGACTCGGCCCTGCGCTCCTCGAAGCGGATGAGCCGCCTGGTCAGCGACCTGCTGCTGCTGGCCCGCGCCGACGCCGGACGGCTCGACAAGCACCGCCCCTGCGACCTGGCCGAAGTCGCCGGCGACGCGGCCGCGGAGGCGGCGCCGCTGATGGGCAGCCGCTCCTTCAGCGTCGACAACGACCGGCCGCTGCGGGTCGAGGGCAGCCCCGACGAGCTGCACCGGATGGTGCTCAACCTGCTCGACAACGCCACCCGCCACACCCAGGCGGGGGCGGCGATCGAACTCTCCCTCTACGAGGAGGACGGGTTTGCCGTGGTCGAGGTGGGCGACGACGGCCCCGGCATCCCGGCCCCGATGCGGACCCAGGTCTTCGACCGCTTCGTCCGCGGCGAGGGCCCCGCCGACACTGCCGGCGGCAGCGGCACCGGCCTCGGCCTGGCGATCGTCGGCGCCGTGGCCGCCTCCCACGGCGGCTCCGTCGAGGCCCTGGAAGCGGAATCGGGCGGCGCTCTCTTCCGTGCCCGCATCCCCCTCGCCAAGTCTGAGGAAGTCGTTAGCGGCTCTTTAAAGACGCTTTAGGCCCCGCACCTAGATTCCCCCGCGGACGAGACACACTGGCCCGCCGGGACTTCTCCCCAGACATGTCCCGGCGGGTCTATTTTTTTGCCAGGTGTGTGTGGGTGAGGGGCGGGGATGCGGCTCTCGGGGAATTAGTCGCTCCGGGCCCTAT
>DASYJK010000151.1:0-8677 GCA_035996525.1 Solirubrobacterales bacterium | reverse complement strand
CGACATCGACCAGGCGATCGACCCGGTCCGCGAGCTGGTCGAGGCCGGCGCAACCGCGGTCGAGCTGATGGTCGCCCCGGCCCTGATCACCGCCGCCTGGAACATGGTCGGCGCTCCCGAGGAGTGGAAAGAGCTGCTGTCGGAGTCGGCGGTGCTGCTGGTCGAGTTCGGCGCCGACGACGACGCGGCGCTCGACGAGTACGTTGCCAGGGCGGACGAGATCTTCGCCGCGCGGGAGACGATCCGGCCGATCGATTTCACCCGCGAGGCCGAGGGGATCGAGCTCGCCTGGCGCGTGCGCGAGGGCCTGCACGGGCTGATCGGCAAGCTGCGGCTGCCCGGCACGGCGCTGATCGTCGAGGACGTCTGCGTGCCGCCGGAGCGGATCGCCGAGGGCGCCCGCGACCTGCAGGCGCTGCTCGGCGAGCACGGCTTCCTGCCCGGCGTCGCCGGCCACGCCTCGGCCGGAAACCTCCACTTCATGCTGACCCCGGACTTCGCCAAGCAGGAGGACCTCGACCGCTACGAGGCCTTCATGTCCGGCCTGGTCGAGCTGATCGTCGACAAGTACGACGGCTCGCTCAAGGCCGAGCACGGGACCGGGATCAACATGGCCCCTTATGTAGAGCGCGAGTGGGGGGAGCGGGCGACCGAGCTGATGTGGCGGATGAAGAAGCTGGCCGACCCCGACGGGGTGCTCTCCCCGGGCGTCGTCCTCAACCGCGACCTCGGCGCCCACCTGCGCAACCTGAAGACGACGCCGCAGATCGAGGACTCGGCGAACACCTGCGTCGAGTGCGGCTTCTGCGAGCCGGTCTGCCCCAGCCGCAATCTGACCACGACGCCGCGTCAGCGGATCGTGCTGCGGCGGGAGATGGCCCGCCAGCCCGCCGGCTCACCGGTGCAGCGGGCGCTGCTGGAGGAGTTCGAGTACGAGGCGCTGGAGACCTGCGCCGCCGATGGCTCCTGCCAGCTCGCCTGCCCGGTCGGGATCGACACCGGTCAGCTCGTCAAGGAAATGCGCACGCGCCGCCACACCGAGCGGGCCGAAAAGCTGGCGCTGGGAACGGCGAAGCGCTGGGGCACGGTCGAGGGCGCCAGCCGCGCCGGCCTCCGCCTCGGCCCGCTGGCCCACCGCAGCAAGCGCGGCAAGGCGCTGCCGGCACCCACGTCCCGCACACTGCCGCCGACGATCCACACCGGCGCCGCGGCGGTTTACATCCCCTCCTGCACCAACCGCATCTTCGGCGGCTCGCCGGTCCAAGCGCTGGTCGACGTCTCGGCTCGCGCCGGGCTCCCGGTCTGGATCCCCGAAGACGTGATCGGAAGCTGCTGCGGCCTTCCCTGGAGCTCGAAAGGGTTCGGCGCGGCGCACCGGCACAAGGCCAACGAGATGATCGAGAGGCTCTGGCACTGGAGCGGGGCGGGGGCGCTGCCGGTCGTCGTCGACGCCGCCTCCTGCACCAGCTCGATCGCCAGCCCCGGCGACGGCGCCCTCTCCGAGCACAACGCCGAGTGCCTGGCCAAGCTCGAGATCCTCGACTCGGTCGCCTGGGCCCACGACCGCCTCCTGCCCTGGCTGGAGGTGAGCGAGAAGGTCGCCACCGCGACCGTGCACCCGACCTGCGCCACCCGCCACATGGGCCTCACCCACCGGCTCGAAGCGCTCGCCGACGCCCTCGCCGACGACGTCTACGTACCCCCGACCGCGACCTGCTGCGGCTTCGCCGGCGACCGCGGCATCTCCCATCCCGAGCTGACCGAGTCCGCCACCCGCCCCGAGGCAAGCGAGGTCGCCGGCCGCCACTTCGACGCCCGCCTCTCCAGCAACCGCACCTGCGAGATCGGCCTCGAGCGCGCCACCGGCGAACCGTACGAGTCCGTGATCCTCCTGCTCGAGCGCCTGACTCGCGCGAATTCACAGTGACGTGACAAAGGTGCGTCTACGCCGGGGTATACATGTCTTGTTAGGTGAATCCGTTTAGGCGCCCAGGGTCATGCAAATGGTGAAGAAGTGGGCCCGTCAGCATCAAGCCGAGTTGATGGACAACTGGGCTCGGGCTCGCGACCACCAGCCCTTGACACCGATCGCTCCCCTCCGCTGAATCACCTACCATTTAGCCATGCTGGCACTGCCGCCGAGACTGATCGAAGCTGTCCCGCTCGACGCTTATGAAGTCCACCTCGAATTCGAAGATGGACTCGCGGCTGACGTCGATCTCTCCTACTTGCTCGAGTTCGGTGGTGTCTTCGAGCCGTTGCGGAACATCGGGTTCTTTCGTGAATTGACTATCGACGATGGCGGTAACACCATCGAGTGGCCGAACGAAGCCGATATCGCGCCGGAGACCCTTTACGACCATGTGCAACGCGCCGAGTACCAGAAGCGGCACGCGCTGAGCAGCTAGCTCTTACCGGCGTCGACGCTCTTCGCATCGATGTCGCGAATCAGCGCCCGCGTTTTCGCGTCGCTCTCCATCCGCTTGTCCAGCAGCGGGTTGACGAGGCCGCGGAAGGCGGAGACGTAGCGCCACCACTTGGGGACGAAGATGCGGGGGGCGCGCTGCTCGATGCCGCGGACGAGGCCGGCGCCGGCCTCGTCGGGGGTGATCCGCTTCAGCAGGAAGTCGGGGCTGAGCTCTCTGATGCGACCGCCGTCCTCCTGGTCGAAGGCGTCCTGGACCAGCCTGGTGTCGACCCAGCCGAAGTAGGCGACGCTGGCGCTGGCACCGTGGGGAGCGAGCTCGACCCGGAGGGAACGGCCCAGCGCCTCGACCCCGGCCTTGGCGACGGCGTAGGGGCTGTTGCCCATGCCGTTGGCGAAGGCGTAGACGGAGGAGACGACGACCATCTGACCCTGGCGCGCGACGATCTGCGGCAGGGCCGCGTGCACCGTACGCCAGACGCCGAGCAGGTCGACCTCGAAGACGCGCTCCCATTCCTCGCCGGAGAGGCCGCGGGCGGTGGCGAACTGCTTCTGGGCGATGCCGGCGTTGGCGACGGCGACATCGAGCCCGCCGAGTTTCTCAACCACCTCGGCGATGGCGGCGAGCATCGCGTTTTGGTCGGTGACGTCGCCGGCCAGCCCGACCGCCCGCGGGCCGATCCGCTCGGCCGCCTCGCGCGCCTCCTCGGCGTCGAGGTCGAGCACCGCCACCGAGGCGCCGCGCAGGTGCATCTGGCGCGCCGTCTCGAAGCCGATTCCGCGGGCGCCGCCGGTGACCAGCGCGACTTTCCCGTTGAGGTCATAGAACGACATCGGTGCGGGAGCGTACTGGGCGACCCGCAGCTCAAGCCCGCTCGCGCTGCGCCGCCTCGACCTCGGCGACGACGGCAGCGATCTCGGCGTCGCGGTCCATGCGCCGGTCCAGCAGCGGGTTGATCAGCCCGCGCACGGCCGAGAGGTAGCGCCAAATCCGCGGCGCGAACGCCTGCGGCGCCCGCTCTTCCAGTGCTCGCGCGATCGTCGCGCCCGCGGTCTCCGCCGTGATCCGCTTCAGCAGGAAGGCGGGCAGGATCTCGCCGAGGATGCGCGCGCCGCGGCCGTCGTCCCTGCGGTCGAGCGAGTCGCGGACCAGGTCGGTGTCGACCCAGCCGAAATAGACGACGCTCGCGCTCGCGCCCAGCGGGGCCAGCTCCGCCCGCAGCGCCCGCCCCAATGCCTCGACCCCGGCCTTGGAGACCGCGTAGGGGCTGGCGAGCAAGCCGTTGGCGAAGCTGTAGATGGAGCCGATGAAGACGATCTGACCGCCGCGCTCGGAGACCTGGGGCAGCGCCGCCCGCGCCGTGTGCCAGGCGCCGATCAGGTTGACGTCGACGACACGCTTCCACTCCTCGCCCGGCATCGTCCGCGCCGTCGTCACCGTCGGCGGCGCGATCCCGGCGTTGGCGACAGCGATGTCGAGCCCACCGAAGCGGTCGACGACCGCGGCGACGGCGGCCAGCGTCCCGCCCTCGTCGGTGACGTCGGCGCCGACCCCGAAGGTCCGCGGCCCGATCCGCTCCGCCGCCTCCCGCGCCTCGCCGGCGTCGAGATCGAGCACCGCCACCGAGGCCCCGCGCCGGTGCAGCTGCCGCGCCGTCTCGAAGCCGATCCCCCGCGCCGCGCCGGTGACCAGAGCCACCTTGCCGTTGAGGTCGTAGGAGGGCATCGCCCGCCGAGCGTATCTCCAGCAAGACCTTCCGCTTCACAATCATCCTCGTCTGATGAGCCCCGCGCCGCTGGGAGGCACCGGGCCCTCTTAGAATCGCTCGTTCGTGCCCGGATTCACCCCAGTCGATCCCAAGCAGCCCTTTCCCGAGCTGGAGGAGCGGGTGCTGGCGCGCTGGCGCGACGGCGATGTCTTCGAGCGCTCGCTCGAGAACCGCGCCGGGGCCGAGGTCTGGAGCTTCTACGAGGGCCCGCCGACCGCCAACGGCCGCCCCGGCTCCCACCACGTCCTCGCCCGCGTCTTCAAGGACGTCTACCCGCGCTACAAGACGATGTGCGGCTACCGGGTCCCCCGCAAGGCGGGCTGGGACTGCCACGGCCTGCCGGTCGAGCTTGAGGTCGAAAAACAGCTCGGCATCGCCTCCAAGCAGGAGATCGAGGAGTTCGGGATCGCCGAGTTCAACCGGCGCTGCCGCGAGTCGGTCTTCGAGTACGTCGAGGAGTGGAACCGCCTGACCGAGCGGATCGGCTTCTGGATCGACCTCGACGACCCCTACGTCACCCTCGAGGACGACTACATCGAGTCGGTCTGGTGGTCGTTGAAGCAGCACTGGGACGCCGGGCGCCTCTACGAGGGCCACAAGGTCGTCCCCTACTGCCCGCGCGACGGCACCCCGCTCTCCTCGCACGAGGTCGCGCAGGGATACAAGGACGTCGAGGACCCCTCCATATACGTGCGCTTCCCGCTGCTCGACGGCGCCGGAGCGCGCTCGGGCGAGTCGCTGCTGGTCTGGACGACGACGCCCTGGACCCTGCCCGGCAACGTCGCCGTCGCCGTTGCGCCTGCAGTCACCTACGTCCGCGCCGAGGTCGACGGCGAGAGCCTGATCCTGGCCGAGCCGCTGCTGGAGAAGGTGCTGGGCGAGGGAGCCGAGGTCGCCGCCCGCTTCTCCGGCGCCGACCTGATCGGCCGCCGCTACGACGGCCCGGTCTTCGCGCTCGAGGACGGCGGGCCCCAGAGCGATGGCGACACCAAGCCGTTCCAGGTGATCGCCGGCGACTTCGTCACCACCGAGGACGGCACCGGCCTCGTTCACATCGCCCCGGCCTTCGGCGAGGACGACTATCGGGTTGCGGCCGAGACCGGGATCTTCGACCCGACCCAGCGCCAGACCCTCTACAACCCGGTCAAGCCCGAAGGCCACTTCGACGGCCGCGTCAGCGGCTTCGCCGACCGCTTCGTCAAGGACCCGGAGCTGACCCGCGAGCTGATCGCCGACCTCGAGCGTCGCGGCCTGCTCTTCCGCGAGCAGGTCTACGAGCACTCCTACCCGCACTGCTGGCGCTGCGGCACGCCGCTGCTCTACTACGCGACCTCGAGCTGGTACATCGGCACCTCCGAGGTGAAGGAGCAGATGCTCGCCAACAACGAGGAGATCGGCTGGCACCCCGAGCACGTCAAGCACGGCCGCTTCGGCAAATGGCTGGAGAACAACGTCGACTGGGCGCTCTCGCGCGACCGCTACTGGGGTACGCCGCTACCGGTCTGGCGCTGCGCCGACCCGGAGTGCGGCGAGCTCGAATGCATCGGCTCGGTCGCCGAGCTGGGTGAGCGCTCCGGTGGCCCTGTCCCCGACGATCTCCATCGCCCCTATATCGACGAGGTGACGATCGCCTGCGGCAAGTGCGGTGGCGAGATGCGCCGGGTCGAGTCGGTGATCGACACCTGGTACGACAGCGGCGCGATGCCGTTCGCCCAGTTCCACTACCCGTTCGAGAACGAGGCCGAGTTCAAGGAGCGCTTTCCGGCCGACTACATCTGCGAGGCCCAGGACCAGACCCGCGGCTGGTTCTACACGCTGCTCGCCGAGTCGACGCTCCTCTTCGGCGAGTCGAGCTACCGCAACTGCGTCTGCCTCGGCCTCATCCTCGACCCCGAGGGCCAGAAGATGTCGAAGAGCCGCGGCAACGTCGTCGACCCCTGGGAGGTGATCTCGGCCCACGGCGCCGACGCCTTCCGCTGGTACTACCTGACCGCGCAGCAGCCCTGGGCCGGTTACCGCTTCTCGGTCGACACGGTCGGCGAATCGGTCCGCCAGTTCCTGCTCACGCTCTGGAACACCTACTCCTTCTGGGTCCTCTACGCCAACGCCGAGGACCTCGGCCCGCTCGACTTCGCCGACGACGGGTTCCGCGGTTCCCTTTCCACGAATGACGTGGATTCCGAACCGCGCAATGGCGAGGATCTCGACCGCTGGGCGCTCTCACGGCTGCAGGCGACGACCGCGACCGTGCGGGCCAACATGGACGAGTTCGACTGCACCGCCGCCGGCCGCGCCATCGCCGAGTACGTCGAGGAGCTCTCCAACTGGTACGTGCGGCTCTCGCGCCGGCGCTTCTGGGACGGCGACCGCGCCGCCTTCGCGACCCTCCGCCACTGCCTGCTGGAGACGGCGGCGCTGCTCGCTCCCTTCGTCCCCTTCCTCGCCGACGAGATCCACCTCAACCTCGCCGGCGGCGTGCTCGGGCAGACAGGCGAGCTCCACGACTCGGTCCACCTGCGCGACTACCCGCGAGTCGATCCCGCCCTCGCCGACCCGGCCCTGGAGACCGGGATGGAGGCGGTCCGCCTCACGGTCGAACTCGGCCGCGCCGCCCGCGCCCAGGCCAAGGCCAAGGTGCGCCAACCGCTGCGCCGCGCCGTGATCGTCGCCAACGAGGCCGAGCGCGAGGCGATCGAAGCCCGTGCCGACCTCGTCACCGCCGAGCTCAACGTCAAGGAGCTGGACTTCGTCAGCGACGAGGCCGAGCTGGTCCGCTACAGCGCCAAGCCCAACTACCGCACCCTCGGCCCCCGCTTCGGCAAGCGCATGCCCCAGGTCGCCGCCGCGGTCGAGGCCCTCGACGCCGCGCACGTCGCCGCGGTGATGGCCGCCGGGGGGGAGGTCGGGATCAGCGTCGAGGGCGACGAGCACACCCTCGGCCGCGACGAGATCACCCTCGCCCTGCAGCCGCTCGACGGCTACGAGGTCGAAGCCGAGGCCGGCCACGCGGTCGCCCTCCAGCTCGAGCTCGACGACGAGCTCCGTCAGGAGGGCCTCGCCCGCGAGATCGTCCACGCCGTCCAGATCGCCCGCAAAGAGGCCGACCTAGAAATCACCGACCGCATAACCCTCTCCCTAGGTGGCGACGAGGAGCTCATTGCAGCGGCCCGCACCCACGAGTCTTACCTAGCCGGCGAGGTCTTGGCGACCACCGTCTCCTACGGGGCGAGTGACGGCGCCGCCGCGAAGATCGACGGCCACGACCTAAAGATCGACCTCACCCGCAACTAGCCCTCCGTTGAGAGGGGCGGGGAAGCCTCAACCGAACCTCCCCGCTGTTGTGAGGGCGAGGCTTCCCCGCCCCTCTACTCAGCGGCCGCTTTGCCGATGATGAAGTCAGTCTTCGCCGAGTCCGAGAACTTGACCCAGCAATGCTCCGGCACGACCCCGGCCTCCTCGATCAGCGCCGCTTCGATGCGCTTGGCGATCTTGGCCTTCTGCTCGTCGCTGCGGCCCTCGAACCAGTGGACCTCTACGAACGGCATCTCGATTGAGAGGGAGTGGCGCCGCCGCTAGGCGAGCGCCGGCTCCAGCTCGGCCTCGAGGCGCCGCTTTGGCATCGCTCCGACGACTTTCTTCGCGATCGCGCCCTCTTTGAAGAGGATCATCGTCGGGATCGAAAGCACCTCGTACTGGGCCGCCGTCTGCTGGTTCTCATCGACGTTGATGCTGACGATCTTGAGATCGTCGCGCTCGCCGTCGATCTCCTCGAGGACCGGGTGGACGACACGGCAGGGACCGCACCATGGAGCCCAGAAGTCGACGAGAACAGGCCCGTCGGCGTCGAGCACGTCGGTTTTGAAGGTGGCGTCGGTTACGTCGGTCAGTTTCCCAGTCACTGGATATCCGTCTCCCGGATTCGAGGTTCGTAGCTCAATACTTCAGAAAGTATAGCGCCTCATTGCTGAGACCCGAATTGGCCCAGCGGATGCTCTTCGGGCGCCTTCGGATTGACCACGTGGCGCGGCCCGAAGCGCAGCAGCGGCACCCGCCAGATCGCCTCGGCGACGATCGCCCGGTCCATCTTCGAGCTGCCGGTCTGGCGGTCGCGGAAGACGATCGGCACCTCGACCACCTTGAAGCCGGCGCGAATGGCGCGGTAGGTCATCTCGACCTGGAAGGCGTAGCCGCGGGCCTGGATCGAGTCGAGGTCGATCGCCTCCAGCACCTCGCGGCGGAAGCACTTGAAGCCGCCGGTCAGATCCTCGATCTCGACCCCGAGGACCAGCTTCGCGTAGGCGCTGCCGCCGCGGCTGATCGCCTTGCGCAGCGGCCCCCAGTCGCTGACGCCGCCGCCCGGCACGTAGCGCGAGCCGAGCACGACGTCGGCCCGCCGCGCCGCCTCCAGCAGCCGCGGCAGGTAGGCGGGGTCGTGGGAGAAGTCGGAGTCCATCTCCAGCACCAGCCCGGCGCCGCCGGCGAG
>DASYJK010000150.1:0-8311 GCA_035996525.1 Solirubrobacterales bacterium | reverse complement strand
ACGCGCTCTTCCTCGATCAGGCGAGCCTGACGAAGATCTGCACCCGGGTCCAGTTCGCCGCCAACGACTGCCCGAAGAAATCGATCTACGGCAAGGCCCGGGCGATCACGCCGCTGCTCGGCCAGCCGCTCGAAGGGCCGGTCTACCTGCGCTCGTCGAACAATCCGCTGCCCGACCTGGTGGCGCATCTCCAGGGCCAGGTCGGGATCGACCTGGTCGGGCGCATCGACAGCTTCAAGGGCGGCATCCGCACCACCTTCGACCGCATCCCCGACGTGCCGGTCTCGAAGTTCACGATGATTCTGCCCGGCGGCAAGCACGGTCTCCTCGTCGCCTCCAAGAACCTCTGCAAAGGCAAAGTCAGGGCGATCGTCCAGATCAAAGGACAAAACGGCAAAAAGGCCAACAAGCGCTCGAGGCTGAAAACGCCCTGCGGCAGGCATGGGAGGGTCAAAAAAGGGCACCACCGGAAATAGTCTTTGCCGATCGCATTGGACTCTCTGTCCAAATAGTCGCAATTCGCACTTGATTCGACAGATCGGCACGCTACTGTGGTCATGGGAGTACTAGGGCGCTACGCAGGGGAAGCGTTTCGCTCAAAGTGGTTTACGGAGGAGGGATTCAATGGCTAGGCGCTTTTTAATCGCGATCGCGGTTATGGCCCTTGGTGCTGTTCTTATGGTGCCGGGAGCAAGTGCGGCGATATCCACCACCAAATGGGAATCGCTCACCTGCAAAGAAAACGTCGATAAACCGACGACGTTCGGAGAAGCCGGGAAAGAAGTCGGCTACCAAGCCACGGCACCCGTGCTGGAAACCCCACCCGAACAATGCAACAACTCGACGACCGGTAAACACTTCACCCAGGCTGCTGGTCATCCCAACTTTGGAATCACCGACTTCCGGTTGACGACCACTCCCGGTCCGCCAGCAACGGAATTCGGCGGCTTCCCGACGGCGTTCATCAAGGACATCGTCGTTGACACGCCCGAAGGGCTCAGTGTCAACCCCGAAGCGCTGCCCCAATGCACCGTTGCGCAGCTCTCGACGTTAAGTTGCTCTCCGGCGGCGTTGGTCGGGACCAACTACCTGACCGTCTCAGGCCAGTCGCCGGCAGGGGAACCAAAAAAATGCTTGCCTGCTGGCGAATGCGCCCAGGTGCGGATTGCCCTCCCGGTCTACAACCTGGTGCCGTTTGAAGGGGTTCCGTCGATGGTCGGCTTCATGACCGCCGCCGGTCCGACGTTCATCGTCGGGTCACTGGACCCAGTCGATCAGCACGTCACCTTCACGATCAGCGACGTCCACCCGCCGTCGCCGACTAGCCCTCCGATCATCGAGTCGCGGCTGGTCTTCAATGGCAAGGCCGGAGACGGGACTTATCTGACGATGCCCAGCAACTGCGCCGGAGGCCAGGTTTCGTTCCTGACTCTCGACTCCCAGGGGCCCCCATACGAAGCCGCCGCAAGCGAAACCAAAGCGGAATACACGACCCCGAGTGGTGCCACCGGTTGCGAAGCGGTGCCGTTCGAACCGGGCATCGATGTTTCGACCGCCGGTGACGAGGTCGATTCGCCGCAGCAGACGACGGTCAATCTGACGGTTCCCTGGGATCCGAACAAACCGATCGCCAATTCGTATCTGCATACGGCCAAAGTCGTGCTGCCGGAAGGGATGAGCATCAACCCCTCCTCGGCCAATGGCCTCGTGCCATGTACGGATGAACAGTTCGGAAAAGGCACCGATAACCCGATCGCTTGTCCGGCCGCTTCGAGGATCGGCACCGTTGAGGTGCAGACTCCCTCGCTCCCGGCGGACTCGTTGACCGGCACCGTTTACGTCGGCCAGCCGAAAAGCAACGATCCGAGCAGTGGCGAACAGTTCCGGATATTCATCCACGCTGGCTCGACTCGCTACGGCGTCAACGTGCGCCTTGTCGGGAACGTCTTCCCGAACCTGGCCACCGGTCAGCTGACGGCGGTCGTCGCGGATAACCCGCAGGCCACGTTCAGCTCCTTCAAGCTCCGCCTCAACGGTGGCGGCAAAGGAACGCTGACCAGCCCGCCGCTCTGCACCCCGAGCGAAACCAAATCGCAGCTGACTCCGTGGTCGGGCCAGGCGGATGCCACCCCGACGAGCAGCTTCACGCTCAGCAGCGACCCCAGCGGGGGGCCATGCCCGCAAACGCTGGGCGCGCGTCCGTTCGCTCCCAGCTACAAAGTCGCATCCGACACTCCCAAAGCCGGGGCATACAGCACGCTCCGGGTCAACATCGGCCGCGGCGACGGCCAGCAGGAGCTGAAAGCCGTCAACGTCACCCTGCCGAAGGGCCTGACCGGCAAACTTGCCGGGATCCCCTACTGCTCGGAGGAGGCCATTGCCGCCGCGGAAAAAGCTGGCGGAGAAACGGAGAAGGCGAACTCGAGCTGTCCGGCGAGTAGCCAGATCGGCACCACGACGACGGCTGCCGGTAGCGGCAGTGGCCCGATCAAAATCGACGGCAAGGCGTTCCTTGCCGGTCCCTACAAGGGGGCACCGCTCTCGATGGTGGTCATCACGCCCGCCGTCGCGGGGCCCTATGACCTCGGCACCGTCGTGGTCAGGGCAGCCCTCAATGTCAACCCGGAATCGGGCCAGATCAACGCGGTCTCCGATCCGATCCCGAACGTGTTCGGCGGCATCAAGCTGGACCTGCGCTCAATCGATGTCAACGTCGATCGCAGCCAGTTCATGCTCAACCCGACGAACTGCGACTCGCAGTCAGCCAGCGGCTCCATCGCCGGTGGCGGTTCAGATCCGAGCAACCCGGCGGCGTTCAGTTCTTACGCCGTCAGCGCGCCGTACTTGGTGAGCGGGTGCAACGAACTCGGCTTCAAGCCGAAGCTGTTCACTAAGTTGTCCGGTCCGACCAAGCGGGCCAAGAACCCGAAGATTCGGGCGATCCTGGAAGCGCGTAGCGGCGATGCCAACATCAGTCGCGCGGCGTTGACGTTGCCGCACTCGCTGTTCCTCGATCAGAGCCACATCAAGACTGTGTGCACCAGGCCGCAGCTGGCTTCGCACTCCTGTCCTGAAGCGGCTGTCTACGGTCACGCGGAAGCGATAACCCCGCTCCTCAGCGATCCGCTGAAGGGCGCCGTCTACCTGGTCTCGTCCAACGACAAGTTGCCGAACCTGGTGGCCGACCTCCGCGGTCAGGTGAACATCCAGTTGCGCGGTGTCATCAGCTCCAAGAACGGTGGGCTGAAGACCGTGTTCCCGGAAACGCCGGACCTACCGGTGAAGAAGTTCATCCTCAACATGCAGGGCGGCAAGAAGAGTCTGTTGGTCAACTCGACCAACACCTGCGCGAAGAAGCAAACCGCGATCCTGAACCTGAAGGGTCAGAACGGCAAGCAGGTCAAGGACAACAAGTACGGGCTGAACATCAGCTCGTGCAAGAAGTCGAAGAAGAAGTAGGGTCCCAGCGGGCTCCGCTCTGACGTCGCCGGCACCGGCGCGGATGGCTCAATAGCCTCCGCGTCGGTGCCCCCGACGCTCTCCGTCCTCATCGTCGCCTGGAACAGCCGCGAGGAGCTGGCCAGGACTCTGCCGGCGCTGCTGACCGAGCTGGGGGAGGACGACGAGCTGATCGTCGTCGACAACGACTCCGGCGACGGCACCGCCACGGCAGTGCGGGAGCTGGCCCCGGCGGCGAAGGTGGTCGAGACCGGCGCCAACCTCGGCTTCGCCGCCGGCTGCAACGCCGGCGCCGCGGTCGCGAGCGGCGACCTGCTGGTCATCCTCAATCCCGACGCGGCGCCGCTGCCCGGCTTCGGGGAGGCGATCCGGCGGCCCTGGCGCGAGGGACGCGGGTGGGCGGCCTGGCAGGCGCTGGTCGCCGACGCGGGGGGGACCCGGATCAACTCCTACGGCAACCCGATCCACTTCACCGGGATCGTCTGGGCGGGCGGTCACGGCGAGCCGATCGCGAGCGCGCCGCCGGCCGGCGAGGTCGAGGTGCTCTCCGGCGCCTGCCTGGCGATCCCGCTGGCGACCTGGAACGCGGTCGGCGGCTTGCCCGGGCGCTTCTTCCTCTACCACGAGGATGTCGACCTCTCGTTGCGCCTGCGGCTGCGCGGCGGCACGCTCGGGATCGAGCCGGCGGCCGTGGTCGACCACGACTACGAGTTCGGCGCTCGCGAGCACAAGTGGCGCTGGCTCGAGCGCAACCGCCTCGCCTTCCTCGTCCGCGCCTACCCGACCTCGCTGCTGATCCTCCTGGCCCCGGCCCTCCTCGCCACCGAGCTCGCCCTCCTCGCCGTCGCCGCCTCCGGTGGCTGGGGCAGGCAGAAGCTGGCCGCCAACCTCGAATTTCTCCGCTGGCTCCCCCGCCTCCTCCGCGAGCGCCGCCAGATCCAAGCCACCCGCACCGTCACTCCCGCCGAGTTCGCCTCCTGGCTAACCCCCGACCTCGACTCGCCCTTCATCTCCCCGGCCGCGCGCTCCCTGCCGGCGCGCCTGCTGCTCCGTGGTTACTGGCGAGCCACGCGGCTCTTACTTCGATCGATGCCTTAGGCGGGCCATGGGCCGCTCAAAGCATCAATCGATCGGCTGGCCGGTCGGGCGGATCAGGATCTCGTTGACGTCGACGTTCGGGCCCTGCGACAGCGCGTACACGACCGCCTTGGCGATGTCGCTGTCCTGCAGGACCCATTTGCCGGGCCGGTTGTCGAAGAAGTCGGTGTCGACCATCCCCGGCTCGATCAGGGTGACCTTGATCCCGGTGTTGTCGTGCATCTGGCGCAGCTCCGCCCGCAGCGACTCGCCGATCGCGGTTGCCGCCCACTTGGTGGCCGAGTAGAGCGAGCCCGGCAGGGCCTGGCGGCCCGCCACCGAGCTGGTGATCAGGAAGTGGCCGTCGCCGCGCTCGAGCAGGTGGGGGAGGGTGGCGCGGATCGTCAGCGCCGCCCCGTAGACGTTGGTCAGGACCATCGAGCGCCAGTGCTCGGGCGACTCCTCGAGGAAGCCGCGGGTCGCCCCGAAGCCGGCGTTGGCGAAGACGGCGTCGATCCGGCCGAAGTGCTCCAGTGCCTTCGCCGCCATCGCCTCGACCTGGTCCCACTCGGTGACGTCGCAGCGCCACGGCAGCGCCCGGTCGGTCCCGCCGAGCTCGGCGGACAGCACCTGCAGCTCCTCCAGCCGCCGCGCCGCCAGCACCAGGCGGTAGTCGCCGGCCGCCGCGCGGGCGGTCGCGGCGCCGATGCCGCTGCTGGCGCCGGTGATCAACAAAACCGGATCGTCTCTCTGCTCGCTGCTCATTACGGGGATTCTCGCATCCCGCTCGCGGGCGGATGGGGCGGGGGTCGCCGGACACTCAGCGCGAAGCGCGTCCGCCGACCCCCGGCCCATCCGCCCCCACCACGCCAGCTTGCGATAATCACCGAGCTCGTGGACCCTCAGCGCAAGCGCAAGATCCGACTCGTGGTCGCGCTCAGCGTCGCCGTGTTGCTGGCGGTGGCCCTGATCTACACCTCGTTCTCCGCTTCCACCGAGGCGAAGGAGCCCTCGCAGCTGCTCACCGCGGCCCCCGGGACGAGCTATGAGATGACCGGCGAGGTCGTCAAAGGCTCGATCCGCCACCGGGGCAGCGGCATCGCCTTCCGTGTCGTCGACCGCGACGGCGGCGGCCAGAGCCTGCCGGTCACCTACACCGGCACCGTGCCCGACCCCTTCCGCGGCGGTCGCGAGATCGTCCTCACCGGCGCCATCGAGGGCGGCACCTTCGTCGGCGAACCGGAAACCCTGATCACCAAGTGCCCGTCGAAGTTCACGACCAAGAGCGATGCCTAGCCTCGGCAGCGCGCTGCTGGCGCTCGCCTTCGTCACCGCCCTCGCCGCCGCCGCCATCGCCCTTGCCGGGCGCGACGGCAATCGCCGCCGCATAGACCTCTCCCGCCGGGTCGTCTACGCCTTCTGCGGCCTGCTCACCGTCTGCGTGGCGATCATCGAGATCGCCTTCGCCAGCAACGACTTCTCCTTCAACATCGTCGCCCAGCACTCGTCGATCGAGACGCCGGCCTTCTACAAGCTGGCGGCGATGTGGTCGAGCCAGGAAGGCTCGCTGCTGCTCTGGGCCTGGGTGCTCTCGATCGTCTCCAGCGTCGCCCTCTACGCGACCCGGGCGAAGCTGAAGGAGATCGTCCCCTGGGCGACCGCGGTGCTGATGGGGGTCGCCGCCTTCTTCACCGGGCTGATGTTGTTCGCCCCCGACGTCAACCCCTTCTCCAGCCTCAGCCCGGTCCCGGCTGACGGCATCGGCCTCAACCCGCTGCTGCAGCACCCGAGCATGATGATCCACCCGCCGATGCTCTACTCGGGCTACGTCTCGCTGACCGTGCCCTTCGCCTTCGCCGTCGGCGCCCTGATCACCCGCCGCCTTGACGCCGAATGGGTCCGCTCGACCCGCCGCTTCGCCCTGATCGCCTGGGCCCTGCTCGGCTTCGGTCTCCTGCTCGGCGCCCGCTGGTCCTACACCGAGCTCGGCTGGGGCGGCTACTGGGCCTGGGACCCGGTCGAGAACGCGGCCCTGATGCCGTGGCTGGTGATCACCGCCTTCCTGCACTCGATCATGGTCCAGGAGAAGCGGGGGATGCTGAAAGTCTGGAACGCCTGCCTGGTCGTGGCCGCCTTCTCGCTGGCGCTGCTCGGCACCTTCCTCGTCCGCTCCGGCGTCCTGCAGTCGATCCACGCCTTCGGCGACAACACCGTCGGCCCATACATCCTCGGCCTGATCGCGGTCGTCCTGATCGGCTCGACGGCGCTGATCGTCTCCCGCCTCGACGACCTCAGGTCGGAGAAGCGGATCGACTCCCTGATCTCGCGTGAGTCGGTCTTCCTGATCAACAACCTGCTGCTGGTGGCGATGACCGCGGTCATCTTCTGGGGCACCTTCTTCCCGCTGATCTCGGAACTGTTCACCGGCGACAAGGCCTCGCTGGCGGCGCCCTGGTTCGACCGCTACACGACGCCGCTGGCGATCCTGCTGGTCCTCTTCACCGGGATCGGGCCGCTGCTGGCCTGGCGCCGGGTCAGCTGGGCCTCGGCCAAACGCGTCTTCACGGTGCCGGCGATCGTCGCCGCGATCGCCGCGCTGGCGCTGGCGCTGCTCAGCGACGCCACCCACAAGCCCTGGGCCTACGCGCTCTTCGTCTTCGCGGCCTTCGCTCTGACCGGGCTGGGGCAGGAGTTCTGGCGCGGCGCCGCCGCCCGCCGCAAGCTCGCCGGCGGCTCGATGCCGGCGGCGCTGGTCGGCGTCGTCTCCCGCAACCGCCGCCGCTACGGCGGCTACGTCGTGCACATCGGCATCGCCGTGGTCCTGATCGGCATCGCCGCCTCCTCCAGCTTCCAGACCAACCGCGACGTCACCCTGCGGCCGGGGCAGAGCGCCGTCGTCGACGGCCGCAAGATGACTTACGTGAAGCCGACCGTCGCGGTCAACAGCGAGTACCTGCAGTTCGGCAGCGTCCTCCGGGTCGAGGAAGACGGCAAGCTGGTCACGGTCCTGCATCCGAGCCGCCGCTACTTCCGCCCGACCGGGCAGCCGGTCAGCACGATCGGCAGCTACTTCGACGGTGAGGCGACCAGCGAGGTCGGCCTCAAGGCTGGCTTCGGCGAAGACCTCTGGGCGGCGCCGCAGCCGGACATCAGCGCCGTGCAGCGACGGGTGCGGGCGGCCGACAAAGGCTTCCGCGCCTGCGTCAAGGGCGTGCCCGGCACGCCGCCGCAGTGCAAAGCGCTGGCGCAGACGATGCGCGTGGCGGCGGCCAATCCGCAGCTGCGGGCGCAGGCGCTGGGCCAGATCGCCGTCATCCAGTCGGCGACCGCCAACCGGATCGCCCAGAGCTACCTGACCGACGGCTCGGCGACGATCTTCAAGATCATCGTCAACCCGCTCGTCACCTGGATGTGGATCGGTGGGCTGATCGCCCTGATGGGGGCGCTGCTGGCGCTCTGGCCGGCCCGCGGGCGCCGCCGCGGGGCCCTCGTCCGCACCGAGCTCGACGCCCTCAAGGAAGCCAAGTACCGCGAGATCCGCGACGCCGAGCTCGATCATGCCGCCGGCAAGCTCTCCGACGAGGACTTCGCCCTGCTCGACGCCGAACTCCGCAAGGAGGCGGTGCAGATTCTCGACAGGGTCTAGACTTTGCCGCCATGTACACGTTTCTCAGCGTCATCCAGGTCTTTCTCTCCGTCGTCCTGATCTTCCTGATCCTGCTGCACTCGGGGAAAGACGCGGGCCTCTCCGGCGCCTTCGGCGTCGGCGGTGGCG
>DASYJK010000149.1:0-2756 GCA_035996525.1 Solirubrobacterales bacterium | reverse complement strand
GATCACGTTGCCGTGCGAGTCGGCGAGGACCTGGACCTCGACGTGGCGCGGGTCCTCGAGGTAGCGCTCGACGTAGACGCGGTCGTCGGAGAAGAACTTCTCGCCTTCGCGGGCGGAGCCCTCGAAGGCCTCCTCGAGGTCATCGGGCGTCATCGCCACGCGGAAACCCTTGCCACCCCCGCCGCCGGCCGCCTTGCAGGCGACCGGGTAGCCGGCTTCCTCGGCCTGCACCCGGGCCTCGTCGACGTCCTTGGCGACCTCGGTCGAGCCGGGCACGATCGGAACCCCGGCCTCCTGCATGATCTCGCGTGCCTTCGTCTTCGAGCCCATCGCTTCGATCGCCTCCGGCGGCGGGCCGATCCAGGTGATCCCGGCCTCGGCGCAGGCGCGCGCCATGTCGGCGTTCTCGGCGAGGAAGCCGTAGCCAGGGTGAATCGCCTCCGCCCCGGCCTCCTTTGCGGTCTCGATGATCGTCTCGATCTTCAGGTAGCTCTCGGCCGGGACCGCCGGGCCGATCAGGAATGCCTCGTCGGCGGCGCGCACGTGCAGCGCGTCGCGGTCGATCTCCGAGTAGACGGCGACCGAGCCGATCCCCATCTCCTTCAGGGTGCGGGCGACGCGGATGGCGATCTCGCCGCGGTTGGCTATGAGCACCTTCTGGAACACGGCGGCGCAGTCTATTTATGCGAGCGGCGCGGTGATGGATGGCCGAATAGGCTGCGCCGATGTTGATCGAGTTGCAGAGTCATTCCGTCGTCTCGGACGGGCAGTTGGAGCCGGCGGGGGTTGTCGCCGAAGCCGCCAAAGCCGGGGTTACGACGCTGGCGCTGACCGACCACGATGCGGTGGCGGGGGTGCCGGAGGCGGAAGAGACGGCGCGGGGGCTGGGGATCGAGCTGGTACCGGCGATCGAGATGTCCTGCGTGCACGAGTACGCCGAAGACCTCCATGTCTGCGGCTACTGGATCGACCTGGAGAAGATCGCGCCGGCCTGTGCGCGGGCGCAGCTGGGGCGGCGTGAGCGGGCCGGGGAGATCGTCGAGAACCTGCGCCGCGAGGGCTTCGACCTGACCCTCGACGACGCGATCCGCGAGGCCGGCGCCGCCGACTCGATCGGCCGCCCCCACATCGCCAAGGCGGCCGGCGCGACCGGCGACCTCGGACCCTTCTTCGAGGAGTACCTGGTGCCCGGCGCCAAGGCCTTCGTGCCGCGGCGCTGGCCCAGTGCCGCGCAGGCGATCGAGCTGATCCGCGATGCCGGTGGCGTCGCCGTCATCGCCCACCCCTACTGGGACATCTCCGAGCCGGACAAGGTCGAGGAGCTGATCCGCTCGCTCGGCGCCGACGGCATCGAGACCTTCTACCCGAGCCACGACAAGGAACAGACCGAGCATCTGCTGCGCCTCTGCGACGAGCTCGATCTCGTCCCCACCGGCTCCTCCGACTACCACGGCCCGACCCACAAGACCTTCGCCAAGTTCGGGGCGTATGAGACCTACGGCCTCGGCGAGCCTCAGGTTCCCGCTCGGCCCCAGTAAGGGACCGAGTCGGCGCTATGGCAGCAAGCCGAGGACTTGGCGGACTGCCGTCTCCAGGTCCGGATCCGTCGTCAGGTCCGGGCTCTCGGGCGCCTCGTAAGGGCTGCCGACGCCGGTCAGGTCGGTGATCTCCCCCGCCCGGGACTTCGCGTAGAGCCCCTTCGGGTCGCGCTTTTCGCACTCCTCCAGCGGCGTGTCGACGAAGACCTCGTAGAAGGGGACGCCGGCCGCCTCGTGGGCCGCCCGCACCTTGTCGCGAGCGTCTTTGAAGGGGCTGACCAGGGAGACGATCGAGACCACGCCGGACTCGGCGAGGATCTTCGCCACCTCGCCGACCCGGCGCACGTTCTCGGCCCGGTCCTCCTCGCTGAAGCCGAGGTCGGCGTTGAGGCCGTGGCGGAGGTTGTCGCCGTCGAGCATGTAGGCGTTGCGGCCGCCCTCGACCAGGGTGTGCTCGGCGGCGGCGGCGATCGTCGACTTGCCGGAGCCGGAGAGACCGGTCATCCAGATCGTCGCCCCCGCGGTGCCCAGCGCCTCGCGCCGTTCCTCGCGGGAGAGGCTGCTGGGGTGGAAGGTGATGTTCTCGGCGACGACCGACTCGGCCGCGAGGGCCGCCGGCTCGCCGCCGGTGCCGATGATCATCCCGGCAGCCACGGTCAGGTTGGTGGCGGGGTCGGCGAGGATGAAGCTGCCGGTGGCGCGGTTGAGGCGGTACTCGTCGAGGAAGAGCGGCGAAGTGGTGTGGATCGAGACCCGGCCGATGTCGTTGACCTCGAGCGTCTCCGCCCCGAGATCCCGGTGCAGGGTGTCGACGTTGAGCTCGTAGCGCAGGGTCTCGATTTCAGCCGGGAGCCAGCGGGTCGTGTGCTTGAGCTGGTATGGCACCCCGGTGCGCAGCGCCGAGGTCTCGTCGAACCAGCAGACCATCGCCTCGAAGCGGTTGCTGGCGCTCGGCTGATTGGTGGGGCGGCAGATCATGTCGCCGCGGGAGATGTCGAGCTCGTCGTCGAGCAGCATCGTTACCGCCATCGGCGGGAAGGCCTGGTCGACGGCGCCGTTGGGGGTGTCGATCTGGGAGATCGTCGAGGTCTTGCGCGAGGGCAGGACCATCACCTCGTCGCCCTGCTTGAAGATGCCGCCGACGACCGAGCCGGCGAAGCCGCGGTAGTCGCGGTGCTCGGCCGACTGCGGCCGGATCACGTACTGGACCGGGAAGCG
>DASYJK010000148.1:0-6655 GCA_035996525.1 Solirubrobacterales bacterium | reverse complement strand
ATCCTCCACGTCTGCTGCGACCTCACGATCGCCGCCGACAACGCCGTCTTCGGCCAGACCGGGCCGCGGGTCGGCTCCTGGGACGGCGGCTTCGGCGCCTCGCTCCTGCGCGACCTGGTCGGGACCAAGAAGGCGAAGGAGTTCTGGCTGCTCTGCCGCCAGTACGACGCCGAGGAGGCGCTGGAGATGGGTCTGGTCAATGCCGTCGTCCCGCTCGATCAGCTCGAGCGCGAGACCGTCGCCTGGTGCCGCGACATGCTCGCCCTCTCCCCCTTCGCCCTGCGCCTGGCCAAGGCCAGCTTCAACGCCCATGAGGACGGCTACGCCGGGATCCAGCAACTGGCGCACGACGCCAACCTGCTCTTCTACGGCAGCGAGGAGGCCGCCGAGGGGCGCGAGGCCTTCAAGCAGAAGCGCCAGCCCGACTTCTCCAAGTTTCCCCGTCGGCCATGAGGATCTGGCTGATGGCGGCGCGGCCGCGGACGCTGCCGGCGGCGATCGCGCCGGTCCTGGTCGGCACCGCGGCGGCGGTGCAGTGGGTCGGGCACCTGCCGCGCTGGGGAGCGTTCGTCGCCGCCCTGATCGGCTCGATCTTCATCCAGATCGGCACCAACCTCTCCAACGACTACTCCGACGCCAAGCGTGGCGCCGACAGCGCCGACCGCCTCGGCCCGGTGCGGGTCACCTCGGCCGGGCTGGTGACGCCACAGCGGGTGCTGCGGGCGACCTGGATCGCCTTCGCGGTCGCCGTCGTCTGCGGGATCTACCTGGCGACCGTGGCCGGGATCGTGATCATCGCGGTCGGGATCGTCTCGATCGCCGCCGGCGTCCTCTACACCGGCGGCCCGCGGCCCTACGGCTACGCCGGCCTCGGCGAGGTCTTCGTCTTCCTCTTCTTCGGCCTGGTCGCGGTCAACGGCTCCTACTACGTCCAGGTCGAGCAGCTCGACGCGCTGGCGCTGGGGCTCTCGATCTCGCTCGGCTTCCTCGCCACCGCGATCCTGGTCGTCAACAACGTCCGCGACCTCGAGACCGACCGCCGCGCGAGCAAGATGACGCTGGCGGTGCGGATGGGGCGGGCCAACGCGGTGATGCTCTACCGGCTGCTGGTGCTGGGCGCCTTCCTCGTCCTTCCGATCGCGCTCTGGGCGGGCGAAGCGAGCGCGCTGCCGTTGATCGGGCTGCTGGCGCTGCCGATGGCGTTCAAACCGATGCGGGCGATGACCAACCGCACCGACGGCCCGTCCCTGAACGGGGCGCTGGCGGCGACCGGCGCCGTCCTAGCCGTCTACAGCCTGCTGGTCACCGCCGGCCTGCTGATCTCGAGCTGACCCGGCGCCCGGCGAGCGCCTGAGTGAGAGGGTGTGGGAGTGCGCATCGCCTCCGTCGAGGTCATCCCCTACGCGCTGCCGTTCCGCGAGTTCTACGTGACCGCGCGCGGCAGCCTCGCCCAGCGCGAGCTGGTGCTGCTGCGGCTGCGCTCCGACGACGGGCTGACGGGACTTGGCGAAGCGGTGCCGATGTCGCTGCGCGGCGGCGCCTCGCTGAGCCGGGTCGTGAGCGAGCTGGAGCTGCTCGCGGAGCTGTCGGAGCTCGACGAGGCGAGCCTCTGCGGCGGCGTCGCCAACCTCTCGGCGCCCGCCCGCTGCGCGGCCCTGACCGCTCTGATGGACCTGCGCGGCAGGCGCGCCGCCGCCGGGGGGCGCTCTTCGCCGGGCGACAGCGGCGAGCCGGTGCGCTGCAACGCGACCCTGGTCGCCGGCGAGCCGGCGGCGGTCGCCGAAGACGCCTTGCGCTGGGCGGAGGAGGGCTTCTCCACCTTCAAGCTCAAGCTCGGGACCGGCGACGACGCCGGCCAAGTGCGAGCGGTCCGGGAGGCGGTCGGGGCCGAGGCGAGGATCCGGGTCGACGCCAACGCGGCCTGGGACGTCGACGCCGCCAAGCGCACGCTGGCCGAGCTGGAGGAGCTCGACGTCGAGCTCGCCGAGCAGCCGGTGGCGACGCTGGAGGAAGCCGCCGAGGTTGCGGCGGCGACCTCGATCCCTCTCGCCGGCGACGAGAGCGTCGCCAGTTGCGAGGATGCCGAACGGGCGATCTCGCTCGGGGCCTGTGACTTCGCCGGGGTGAAGCTGACCAAGGTCGGCGGGCCCGAGGAAGCGATCGCGGTCGCCGAGGTGCTGCCGTCCTACCTCTCCAGCGCCCTCGACGGGCCGGTCGGGATCGCCGCCGCGGCCCAGGTGGCGCAGACGCTGCGCGAGAACGCTCCGGCGGGCGCGGTCGAACTCGCCCACGGCCTCGCCACCCAGCGCCTCTTCTCCTCGACCGTGGTCACGGTCGAGTGCGAGCTGCGCGACGGGATGCTGCACCTGCCGCCCGGCCCCGGCCTCGGGGTCGAGATCGACGAGCGCGCGCTCGACCACCATCGGCTTTAGCCTGGCGGGGCGCATTTGTGACCCCACAGGTGACAAATGCGCCCCGAGCCGCATGGACCCGACCAACGCCAACACCGCCCTCGCCTCGGCCTTCGTCGAGGAGCTCGCACGCGGCGGGCTGCGCCAGGCGGTCGTCTCCCCCGGCTCACGCTCGACGCCACTCGCGGTGGCGCTATGGCGGGCGCCGGAGATCGAGGTGACGGTGATCGTCGACGAGCGCGCGTCGGCCTTCTTCGCGTTGGGGGCGGCGCAGGCGAGCGGAGTGCCGGTGGCGCTGCTCTGCACCTCGGGAACCGCGGTCGCCAACTATCACCCGGCGGTGATCGAGGCGGACGAATCGGGAGTGCCACTGGTCGTGCTCAGCGCCGACCGGCCGCCGGAGCTGCGCGGAATCGGCGCCGGCCAGACGATCGACCAGATCAAGGTCTTCGACGAATCGGTGCGCTGGTTCTGCGAAGTCGGGACCCACGACGCGAACGACAACGGCCTGCTGCACTACCGCTCGGTCGCCTGTCGGGCATTAGCGGCGGCACGTGGCGAGGTCCGGCCCGGCCCCGTCCACCTCAACCTGCCCTGGCGCGAGCCGCTGGCGCCGGTCCCCGTCGACGGCGCGGTCACCGCCACCGACCCGCTGGCGCTGGAGGGCCGCGACGGGCGGCCGCTGACCGCGGTGACGCGAATCGACCTCGAGCCCTCGGCCTTCCTGCTGGAGGAGATGGCGGGCCACATCGGCGACGCGATCGCCGGCGTGATCGTCGCCGGCCGCCAGCTCGACCCGGAGCTGCGCGAGCCGCTCGCCCACCTGGCCCGCGCTGCCGGCTTCCCGATCCTGGCCGAGCCGACTTCGCAGCTGCGCCAGGGGCCGCACGACCGCTCCCAGGTGATCGCCGCCTACGACCTGCTGCTGCGCGACGAGCGCTTCGCCCGCTCGGTCGTCCCCGACTTCGTCCTCCGCTTCGGCGCGATGCCGACCAGCAAGCCGCTGCGGGCCTGGCTGGCGGCGAGTGGCGCCAGCGAAATCGTGGTCGACCCCTACGGCGGCTGGAACGAGCCGAGCAACCGCGCCGCCGCGATCCTGCGGGCGGACCCGACCGAGCTCGCCTCGGGCTGGGCGGCGCGCCTGGAGAAGGAACCGCGACCGACGCCGGAGGCCTGGATCGCGGCGGAGGCCGCCGCGCAGGCCGCGCTCGACGCAGAGTTGGGCGCCGCAGGCTCAGATCGCGGAGACGAGGACGACGAGGCGACGATCTCCGAGCCCGCCCTCCATCGCGCCCTGGGCAACGCCCACGTTGGCGGTGACCTCGTCTACACCGCCTCGAGCATGCCAATCCGCGACCAGGAGACCTTCCTCGCCGCCGGCGACGGTGACGCCCTCTTCCTCTGCAACCGCGGCAGCAACGGCATCGACGGCCTGATCTCCTCCGGCATCGGCGCCGCCCACGCCAGCGGCCGCCCGACCACGATCGTCACGGGGGACCTCGGCCTGCTCCACGACATCGGCGGCCTCGCCGCCCTGCGCGACGTCTCCACCCCGGTCCGGATCGTCGTCATCGACAACAGCGGCGGCGGCATCTTCCACTTCCTGCCGCAGGAGCAGGCGCTCGGGGGCAAGGAGTTCGAGGCGCTGCTCGGTACCCCGCGCGGCGTCGACGCCGCCAAGGCCGCCGCCCTCTTCGACCTCCCCCACCATCGCCTCGAGTCCCTGAGTGAGTTGTCGGAGGCACTCGCCGCCGGCACCGGCCTGATCGAGATCCGCACCGACCGCCAAACGAACGTCGCAGCCCACCGCCATCTCCAAGAGCGCGTCCAAGCCGCCCTCGCCGCGCAGCGCTGAGAGGGACCGGGGGACCCTCGACGGAACCTCCCGCTGTTCGTGACGGCGAGGGTCCCCCGGTCCCTCTCCCGCCCTACTCCGCGAGCAGCGGCAGCAACGCCTGCAACTTGACCTCGGTCTCCGCCAGCTCCGCCGCCGGATCTGACCCGGCGACCACCCCGACCCCGGCGAACAGATGCGCCTCGCGGTCGCGCAGGAGGGCGCTGCGGAGGGCGACGCAGAACTCGCCGTCCTCGGTCGCGTCCATCCAGCCGACCGGGCCGGCGTACCAGCCGCGGTCCATGCTCTCGAGGTCGGCGATCGCGCCGGCGGCCTGCGGCCAGGGCTCGCCGCCGACGGCCGGGGTCGGGTGCAGCATCCCGGCCAGCTCGATCGCCGAGTGAGGATCGGCGAGCTGGGCGATCACCGGCGTCGCCAGGTGCTGGATGTTGGCGATCTTGACGATCTCCGGTTCGGCCGCGGCCTCGACCCAGACCGCGTGCGGGCGCAGGGCGCGGACGATGCGCTTGGCAACGATCCGCTGCTCGCGCCGGTCCTTGTCGCTGCGCAGCAGCTGCTCGCCGAGGTGATCGTCGACGGCGGGGTCAGAGCTGCGCCGGGTCGAGCCGGCCAGGGCCACGGTCGAGACGCTGGCGCCGGAGCGGCGGACCAGCAGCTCCGGGCTGGCTCCGATGAAGGCGGCCTCGGGCGTGCCGACGCAGAAGCAGAAGCAGGCCGGAAACTGCTCGCGCATGGCGCCGAAGAGGGCGGCCGGGTCGTGGGCGGCGGCGGCGCTGACGACGACCTCGCGGGCGAGCACGACCTTGCTCATCTCCCCCGCCTCGATCCTCGCTGTGGCCGCGGAGACCGCGGCTTCGAAGTCCCCAGGCGGCCGGGCGCTGCGGATCTCCGTGTGCGCGGTCGGGTGCGGATCGAGCATCGGCAGCGGCGCCTCGCCGCGCAGGCCCGCCAGGCGCGCCTCCAGGGCCGCGGCGTACGCGCCGGCGTCGTCCCCGGGCCCGATCACGGCGTTGACGGTGAGGAAGGTGCTCTCGCCATCACGGCAGAGCGAGAGCTCCGGCAGCAGCAGCGAGCCGGGCGGGAGCGAGGACCAGGCGGAGGAGGCACCGCCCTCGGGCGCGAAGGCGAAGCCGCCGAGCCAGACCGGGCCGGCTCCGGCGGGCAGCCCGCGCGGCTCCTCGACGATCGCGTCGCGGCCTGTTCGCAGGCACTCCTCGGCGACGTCGGCGAACCGCCCCGGCCCGCGCGAGGCCGCCTCGTGGGCGACGCCGAGCCCAGCCAGCGCGAACTCGCGATCCGGCTGCGCCCAGCAGAACCAGCGGTCGGAGGCCAGGCGCGAGGCGAAGACCGCGGCGCAGGGATCGGCGATCTCCGTCTCAACGGTAACGCTGACCAGGGTCCGCCGGCCACGCGCCACTGCCTCGCGCAGTCCGGCTGACAATGACGAGGTCAGGAGGTTGCCAGACAAGGACACAGGGAGCCCTAATAGCAACGCTATTTGGGCGACCGAGGACGCCGTATGGCGACGTCCTGGACCGTCATTTCAGTCGGACCCTCGCGCAATTGCGATCTCTCCCGTGCGGACCATTTCAACCAGGCCGTGGGGGCGGATCATCCGCTCGAAGGCCTCGATCTTGTCGGCCGAGCCGGTCACCTCGATCGTCATCGTACGGCGGGCGACATCGACGATCTTGGCGCGGAAGATGTCGGCGAACTGGATGATCTCGGCCCGGTTCTCGACCGCCGAGGAGACCTTGAACAGCGCCATCTCGCGGGCGACCGTCTCCTCCGGCCCCATGTCGCGGATTTTCAGCACGTTGACGAGCTTGTGCAGCTGCTTGGTCACCTGGTCGATCGGGTGCACGGCGCCGTCGAGGGTGAGGGTGACGCGGGAGATGCTGGGGTCGTCGGTCGGGCCGACCGCGAGCGTGTCGATGTTGAAGCCGCGGCGCGAGAAGAGGCCGGCGACGCGGGCCAGCACCCCCGGCTTGTTCTCGACCAGGATCGAGAGGATGTGCTTGCGACCGCTGAGCTGGCCGGGCAGATGCAGGTCCTCGAGCTTGACCGCCTGCGGGGTCCCGGCCTCCATCAGCGCACCGCCCCCGGTGCCTCGACCATGTCGCGGGCGGCCTGGCCGGGCGGGATCATCGGGTAGCAGTTCTCTTCGCGGGCGACGCGGACGTCGAGCAGGACCGGGCCCTCGGTCTCCAGCGCCCTGACCATCGTCGCTTCGAGGTCGGCGGAGCTCTCGCAGCGCAGGCCGGTGGCGCCGAAGGCCTCGGCCAGCTTCACCCAGTCGGGGCTGGCGCCCATCTCGACCGAGCTGTAGCGGCGGTCCCAGAACAGCTCCTGCCACTGGCGGACCATGCCCATGTAGCCGTTGTTCATG
>DASYJK010000147.1:0-9044 GCA_035996525.1 Solirubrobacterales bacterium | reverse complement strand
CGGGCCCCTGGTGCCGATGCCGCCGTCCATGCGGCCGGCGCCGAGGCGCTCGAGGTGGGTCCAGAGCCCCCGCATGCGGGCCATGTTGTATTCGAGCTGGGCCAGCTCGACCTGGAGCTTGCCCTCGGCCGAGTGGGCGTGGTCGGCGAAGATGTCGAGGATGACGGCGGTGCGGTCGATCACCGGCACCCCCAGCGTCGCCTCGAGGTTGCGCTCCTGGCGCGGCGCCAGCTCGTCGTCGCAGGCGACCAGGTTGGCGTCGCAGGCGGCGATCTGCTCTTTCAGCTCGTCGAGCCGGCCACGGCCGAAGTAGCGATCGGGGTCCGGTTTCGGCCGCTGCTGCGTCGCCTCGCCCGCGGTCGCGACCCCGGCGGTGCGCAGCAGCTCCTTCAGCTCGGCCAGCGGCTCCCCGGGCTCACGCCCGTCGACGATCCCGATCGCCACGGCGCGCTGACGTGCGCGCGGGTTCGAGACGCCGGCGCCGTCCACGCCGTCCGCACCTTTGTGCGTCTGCGTGTTGCGGCCATTTCTCGAACGTTGCACTCAAGCTGATTGTAGGCAACGGCCCGGGACGGATAGGGTTGGCCTTGTGAAGGTCTTCGTCACCGGAGGAACGGGATTCATCGGCGGCGAGGTCGTGCGCCAGCTGCGCGGGCGCGGCGACGACGTCGTCTGCCTCGTCCGCAACCCCGAGAAGGGCAAGTCGGTGGCGGCGCTGGGCTGCGAGATCGCCAGCGGCGACCTCGGCGACAGTGCCGCGATCCGCGACGGTATGGAGGGCTGCGACGCGGTCATCCACGCCGCGGCGGTCTACGAGGTCGGGATCCCCGTCTCCCAGCGCCAGGCGATGCGCGACGCCAACGTCGGCGGCACCGAACGCGTTCTCGGCGCCGCGCTCGAGGCGAAGGTCCCCAAGGTCGTCTACGTCTCCACCGTCGGCGTCTTCGGCGATACCGGCGGTAAGACGGTCGACGAGTCCTATGAGCACCCAGCCAAAGACTTCACCTCCTGTTACGAGGAAACCAAGTGGGAGGCGCACCAGGTCGCCAAGCGCCTGATCGCCGACGGCCTCCCCTGCGTGATCGTCCAGCCCGGCGGCGTCTACGGCCCCGGCGACACCTCTTCGATCGGCGAGCTCCTGAACCAGTTCCTCTCCGGGAAAATGCCGCTGATGCCGTTCCCGGAGCTGGGCATCTGCCTCTCCCACGTCGAGGACATCGCCACCGGCATCGTCCTCGGCCTCGACAAGGGCAAGCCCGGCGAGGCCTACGTGATCAGCGGCCCCGCCACCACCGTGCGCGAGGCGATCGGCGTCGTTGCCGGAGTGACCGGCAAGAAGGCGCCGAAGCGGGCGATCCCGGTGCCGCTGATGAAGGCGATGATCCCGATCGGTCCCCTGGTCGGGAAGATGATGGGGCAGCCGCCGAACCTGCGCGAGCTGATCTCCTCCGCCGACGGCGTCACCTTCTGGGCCAGCTACGACAAGGCCCAGCGCGAGCTCGGCTACCAGCCGCGCGGCCTCGAAGAGGGCCTGCGGGCGACGCTCGCGGCCGAAGGGAAACTGCCGGCAACTACGGGCGTCTGAGCGAGTCGGGGAGGACTCGCCGGAGCAACAGCGGGGAGGCTCCGTCGAGTCCTCCCCGACTCGCATAGGCTCTCGCGATGCGGGTTATTGACGTGATGCACCTCGGGCGGCCGCATGTGATCGGCTGTTGGGAGGTGGATGGAGCGCTCGTTGATCCGGGGCCGGAGTCCTCGGTTCAAACCGTCATCGACGCCCTGGATGGCAAGCAGCCGGAAGCGGTGCTGCTGACGCACATCCACCTCGACCACGCCGCCGCCACCGGGGCGCTGGTGCGGCGCTGGCCCGAGCTCGAGGTCTACGTGCACGAGCGTGGCGCCCCGCACCTGATCGATCCCTCGAAGCTGCTGGCCAGCGCCGAGCGTCTCTACGGGGACCAGATGCAGCGGCTGTGGGGTGAGATCGTGCCGGTGCCGGAGGCGAACGTGAAGGTTCTGAGCGGCGGCGAGACGGTGCGCGGGATGCGGGTCGCCTACACCCCCGGCCACGCCTCCCACCACGTCTGCTACCTGCACGAGGAGAGCGGCACCGCCTTCGTCGGCGACGTCGCCGCCTGCCGGATCCCACCCTCGGGCCTGATCATGCCGCCGACGCCGCCGCCCGACATCGACGTCGAGGTCTGGGAGCAGTCGCTGGACCTGGTCTCGGGCTGGTCGCCGCGACGGCTCGCCCTCACCCACTTCGGCGCCGTCGAGGACGATGTACCCGCCTACCTGGAGGCGGCCCGCTCCCGCCTGCGCCAGGAGGCCGAGCTGGTCAAGGAGATGGACCAGGACAGCTACGAGCGGGACCTGCAGCGCCGGATCCGCGAGCAGATGACGAGCGAAGGCCTCGGCGAGGAGACGATCGCGGAGCTGCTGCAGGCGGTCCCCACCGCCTACCAATGGCGCGGCCTCGATCGCTACTGGCGCAAGCGCGCCGAGCGCGCCGAGCGCGAAGCCGCCTAGAGCGGGATCACCGTCGGAGGTTCGTAGCGCTGTGTGGGAACCGGAGGAAAGAAGGCGCCGTCGTACAGCTCGCGGTCGCCGAGCGGTTCCGGGAGTTCGACGACGACCGGGGGCCACGGCGGTAGGCCTGGCTCGCAGATCCCGCCGGGCGTGTCCTGGTACTTCAGCAACAGGGTCATCACCAGCTTGCCGGCGATCTCGTCAAACCGCGGGGTGATCTGGGGCGGTTTCTGGTTGCGCTCGCAGCGCGCTCCGGTGATCACCTGCAGACGCCGCGTGGCGGGACCGAGCGGAGGCTGCTTCGGCGCGAGCTGCCAGGCACCCGCGTCACGCCCGTGCCACACGGTGAACATATTGCAGAAGCTCCCACTCGTCCTCATCCGCCAGCGGCCATCGCGGTGCTCGAGTTCGATGCCCCCGAGCTGATCCGGCGATTCGATTTCCGCCCCCAGCCTGCCGTGCAGGAAGAGTGCCTTGTCGTGACGCCTCGCTGCCAGCCGCCAGCCGTGATCCGGGAGCGAAAAGGGGAAGTTGCGCGCGAGCATCCCTCGCAGCGCCGCTTCTGGGGCGCCATTGCCTTGCTCGGCCTCCGCCGGCCCCGAAAAGACGCTGACGGGGTTGAAGCCCATGTAGCCGCAGGTCGCTTGGTATGGCCACCCGGGCCAGGCCGCCAGGGCGGGGTCCGGGCTTACGGGCGAAGGCTCGGCACCGCTATCCGAGACGAGCGCGATCGCCGCGATCCCAAGGATCGCCATACCGAGCGCGAGCCTCCCCATCGATACCTAGGTCAGGTGCTCGCGCATCCGCTCGACCGCCTCTTCGATGCGCTCGTCGGGCGCGGTTAGGGCGATGCGGAAGAAGCCCTCGCCGCTGGGGCCGTACATCGAGCCCGGTGAGACGACCACGGCCGCCTCTTCCAGCACCTTCTCGCAGAAGGAGGTCGAGGTGTGTCCGTCGGGAACCGGGGCCCAGACGTAGATCGTCCCCTTCGGCGCCGCCACCTCGACGCCGATCTCGCGCAGGGCGGAGACGACCAGGTCGCGGCGGCGCAGGTAGGTCTCGTTCATCCGCTGCAGCGGGCCGCTCGGGCCCTGCAGGGCGGCGACGCCGGCTAGCTGCACGGCCTCGAAGAGGCCGGAGTCGATGTTGGTCTTGAGCCGCCAGTAGGTCTGGATCGCCTCGGCGTTGCCGAGGATCGCGGCGCAGCGCCAGCCGGTCATGTTGTACCCCTTGGAGAGCGAGAAGACCTCGACGCCGACCTCCTTGGCGCCCGGGGTCTCGAGGAAGCTGGGCGCGACGTAGCCGTCGTAGGTCGTCTCCGAGTAGGCGTTGTCGTGGACGACGAGGATCTCGTGCTCCCTGGCGAAGGAGACGACCATCTCGAAGAAGCCCTCGGGCACGACCGCCCCGCTCGGGTTGTTCGGGTAGTTGAGGAACATCAGTCGCGCCTTGGCGGCGACGTCGGCCGGGACGGCGCTGAGGTCGGGCGCGAAGCCGAGCTCGGGCACCAGCGGCAGCAGCTCGGGGGTGGCGCCGGCGAGGATCGGGCCGCCGGTGTATACCGGGTAGCCGGGGTCGGAGGCGAGGGCGACGCCGCCGGGGTCGAGGAAGGCGAAGCAGAGGTTGTAGATGCACTCCTTGGCGCCGATCGCCGGGATCACCTCGGTCTCGGGGTCGATCTCGACGCCGAAGCGGCGGTCGTAGAAGTCGGCGAAGGCCTGGCGGAACTCGGCCCGGCCGCGGTTGCTCGGGTACTGGTGCGTGGACGGGTCGGCGACCGCCTCCTGCATCGCCTTAATCACGTGGTCGTAGGTCGGCTGGTCGGGGTCGCCGATGCCGAGGCTGATCACGTCGATGCCGGAGGCGCGCTTCTCGGCGATGCGCCGCTCCAGTTCCTGGAACATGTAGGGAGGCATCGCCTCCAGGCGCTTGGACGGGTCGGCGATCGACATCGGCGCGGACCCTAACGATTTGCTCACTGGTCCAGCTCGGACAGCGCCTGCAGCAGCTCCGGCGAGAGCTCGCCGCCGTAGACCGGCTCGGCCCAGCCGGTCAGCCGCACCGCCAGGTCCTCGCCGATCTCGACCTCGAGCTCGCCGCCTTCGAGCTCGACCACGACCTCGCTCGGGGCGCCTTGGAGGTAGGCCGTGATCGCGGCGCCGCTGGCGCCGGTGCCGGAGGAGAGCGTCTCCCCCACGCCGCGCTCGAAGATCCGCGCCCGCACCCGATCCCCGTCAACCGCGAGGAAGGAGACGTTGGTGCGGTTCGGAAAGAGCTCGTGGCCTTCGATCTCCGGCCCGATCTCGCCCAGGTCGAGGTCGTCGAGCTCGTCGCCGGCGACGATCGCGCACTGCGGGTTGCCGATCGAGACGTGCTGGAACTCCCACTCGCGGCCGCCGGCGCTGAGCCTGCCCCGGCCGTCCTCGCCGCCGGAGGGGAAGTCCTTGGAGCGGGTCGAGGCGCGGCCCATCTCGACGGCGCAGGTCAGCTCGCCGGTGATCGTCGGCCGGATCGGGCCGGCGACGGTGCTGATCGCGAACTCGTCCTCGTCGGTCCAGCCGTGCCGGCGCAGGTAGAGGATCGCCTCACGCGCCCCGTTGCCGGAGAGCTCGGCCTCGGAGCCGTCGGGGTTGAAGATCCGCAGGTCGGCGACGAACTCGGGGTCCGGGTTGCGCTCCAGCAGCAGGACCCCGTCGGCGCCGACGCCGAAATGCGGGTCGCAGAGCCACTCGACCCGCTTCTCGTTCAGCTCCCAGGGGAGGCTCTGGGTCTCGAGGATCAGGTAGTCGTTCCCCAGCGCTTGCCACTTCTCGAATTTCACCGGCCGCAGCCTAGTTCGTCGGCGATCCGCGCCGCGACCTGGGCGTCGCTGAGACCGGTGCGGTCGATCGCGCGCAGGTCGGAGATCTTGCGCTGCCAGGTGAGCTGGCGGCGGGCGTAGTTGCGCGAGCGCTTCTTCATCGCCTCGATGTCGCCGCCGAGCAGCTCGTCGAAGCCGAGCGCCTTGCGGGCGGTGCGCGAGGCGCCGGCCGTCTCGGCCCGGCGCGCCTCCGCGGCGGCGCCGCCGGCGACGATCGCCTCCGTGCGCGCGTCGATCCGCTCATAGAGCTGGGCCCGGTCCATGTCGAGCCCGAAGATCGTCGTCGGGTGACGGGTCTCGGGCGACCAGAGCTCGGAATCGGCGGCGTCGGGCCCCGCCGTCACCAGCGAGAGCTCGGCGACCGCGGCCCGCAGGTAGAGCCCGGTCCCTCCCACTACGATCGGCGTCCGGCCCGTCGCTAGCGCCGCGTCGACCTCGGCGTGGGCCAGCGGCATGTAGCGGCCGACGTTGAAGGTCTCGGCCACCGGGACGAAGCCCAGCAGACGGTGCTCCAGCTGGGCTCGCTCTACCGCCGAGGCGGCGCCGGTCAGCGTCTCCAGGCCCTCGTAGACCTGCAGCGCGTCGCAGGAGATCGCGACCGGGTCTTGGCCGGCCTTTCTCAGTTCCTCGGCGAGGGCGATCGCGACCCCGGTCTTGCCGACGCCGGTCGGGCCGAATATCCCGATGACCGTCAAAGAAGCTGCGAGAGCGGCTTCGCGGAGACCCCGCTTAGCGTCTGCGAGCTGGCCGCTTCGATCTCGACCTGGACGAACTCGCCGGGTTCGGCGACCCCCTCGAAGTTGACCGCCTTGCCGTGGCGGGTGCGGCCGCGCAGCTTGGTCTCGTCGGTGCGGCTGTGCCCTTCGACCAGCACCTCCAGCGAGCGCCCGACGAAGCGCTGGGCGCGCTCTTTGGCGCGGCGCTGGACGATCTCCAGCAACCGTTCCATGCGCTCGACCTTGACCGGATGCGGCAGCTGCCCCTCCATCGTCGCCGCCTCGGTTTCGCGGCGGGGCGAGAAGACGAAGGTGAAGGCGCCGTCGTAGCCGACCTCCTCCGCGACTTCGAGCGTCTCGGCGAAGTCGGCCTCGGTCTCGCCCGGGAAGCCAACGATGATGTCGGTGGTGATCGCGCAGTCGGGGACGTGCTCGCGGATCAGGGCGACGCGGTCCAGGTAGCGCTGGCGGTCGTAGGTGCGGCGCATGCGTTTGAGCACGGCGCTGGAACCCGACTGCAGCGGCAGGTGGATCTGCTCGCAGAGCGCCGGCAGCTCGGCATGGGCGCGGATCACGTCCTCGCTCATGTCCTTCGGGTGCGGGCTGGTGTAACGGATCCGCTCGATGCCGTCGATCGCGTCGACCCGGGCCAGCAGCTCGGCGAAGCCGATGCGGCGGCTGGGCGGCAGGCTGCGACCGTAGCTATTGACGTTCTGGCCGAGCAGGGTCACCTCGCGCACCCCGTCGGCGGCCAGCGCCTCGGCCTCCATGATCAGCTCCTCAGGCTCGCGACTGACCTCTTTGCCCCGGGTCGAGGGCACAATGCAGTACGAGCAGACGCAGTTGCAGCCCTGGGAGATTTGCAGCCAACCCTGGAACTGGCGCTCGCGCCGGGTCGGCAGGTGACCCGCGAAGTCCTCGAACTCGAAGTAGCCCTGGGCGCTGAGCGAGTCGGAGTTGAGGAACTCGGCCAGCTTGTGGATCTGGCCGGGCCCGAAGGCGACATCGACGAAGGGGAAGCGCTGGAAGACCTCGTCCTTGACCGACTGCGCCCAGCAGCCGCCGACGCCGACGATCCGCTCCGGCCGTTCGGACTTCAGCCGCTTCGCCTCGCCGAGGTGGGCGATGAAGCGGCTGTCCGCCGACTCACGGATCGAGCAGGTGTTGAAAAGGATCAGGTCGGCCTCGTCGCGGCTCCCGGCCTCGTCGTACCCGAGCGAGGCGAGCATGCCCCGCATCCGCTCAGAGTCGTGCACGTTCATCTGGCAGCCGAAGGTGGTGACGTGGAAGCTCTTCGTCATCGTGGGCAGAGTAATGGCTTTGCACCAGGGTTTTGAGTGGAGGGGTTGGGGGGTCTCTCGTGCTCGCTGGGATTTTCGCCGCTAACGCTCCGTCTCTCGCCGACATAGCCGGCGAAAATCGGGACGCCGCTGCGCGCGAGAGACCCCCCAACCCCTCCCAACGGATCCTCGGCAAGCCCTCCAAGGTCACTCGACAGCAGAGATTCCCCTAGGCCCAGGTTGAAGCCAAGGTCCCAAGGTGGGTCAGCTAACGCGAACTCAACTAGCCCTGGATGGAGGGGTCGGGTGACCCTACTCCGGAGGCTGCGAACGGACGCTGAAAAGCATGGAGCACGAACCTGCTGCGCGACGGTCTCTGGAGTAGGGGCACCCGACCCCCTCACACCCCGGCCCTACCTGACCGTGAGCGTCCCTTCCATGCCTTCTTCCCTGTGCCCAGGCACGGTGCAGTAATAGGTGTAGGTGCCCGGAGCCAGCTCGGCGCTGACCGAGGTCTTGCTTTTGGCGATCAGTTCGGAGTCGGCGATGTCTTTGCCGTTGGGCCCTTCGATCGCGACATCGTGTTCGAGCGAGGAGGGGTTGGTGAAGTCGATCGTGACCTTGCCTGGTTTTGAGCTGAGGCTGGTGGTGTCGTAGGCGAGGTTGCTTTCGGAGGCGGCCAGCTGGACGGTGCCGCCGGGGCCGGTAGCAGCCCTGCTTCCGGTTTCTTTTTCACCCTTGGCCGGAGCCTTGCCGGGGGCGCTGTCGTCGCTCGCCGCTTCGTCTTCCTTATTGGCCTGCGTGTCCTCGGCGGCTTTGGCGTGTTCCTCGTCCTGCGCGTGCAGGACGGCGAAGGTCGTGGCGCCGCCGACCAGGATCGCGAACCAGAGGATCACGAGCGGAAAGGCTTTACCCGGGAAGGTCTTCACTTTCAGCCCGACGATGCTGACCAGCACCGCCGAGACCGCAAGTCCGATCCCGCAGATGTAGAAGAGAGTCTCGTTGCTCATGCGTGCGGCGGTGATCCTATCCAGGTGAGGGCTGCGCCCGCCGTTAGGCGGAAGACGGCTCTAGGCCGCCTGCGCCTCCGGGACCACGGGCTCGACCGGATCGGACTCCACCGGCGCCTCGCCGTCGATGCCGAGCGCGGCCCTGACCTTGGTTTCGATCTCCAGGGCCAGCTCCGGGTTGTCAGAGAGGAACTGTTTGGCGTTGTTGCGGCCCTGGCCCAGGCGCGTCTCCCCGTAGGAGAAGAAGGAGCCGGATTTCTGGACGAGGTCCTGCTCGATGCCGAAGTCCAGCAAGCCCCCCTCACGGGAGATGCCGACGCCGTACTCGATGTCGAACTCGGCCTGCCGGAACGGCGAGGCGACCTTGTTCTTGACGACTTTGACCCGGACCCGGTTGCCAACCGCCTCGGTCCCTTCTTTGAGGGTCTCGATACGGCGGATGTCGAGTCGCTGCGAGGAGTAGAACTTCAGCGCGCGGCCACCCGGCTGGGTCTCCGGCGAGCCGAACGAGACGCCGATCTTTTCGCGAATCTGGTTGGTGAAGAGGCAGACCGTTTTGGTGCGATTCAGGTTGCCGGCGAGTTTGCGCATCGCCTGCGACATCAGGCGAGCCTGGAGCCCGACCGTGGTATCGCCGATCTGACCGTCG
>DASYJK010000146.1:0-8776 GCA_035996525.1 Solirubrobacterales bacterium | reverse complement strand
CATCGCTGTCGACTCCGGCTACCTCGACCTGCTGCCCGGGTTCATGCTGCTCGGCATCGGCATCGCGATGACGATGTCGCCGATGACCAGCGCCGCGATGAACGCGGTGCCGGTGCAGAAAGCGGGGATCGCCTCCGGCGTCCTCTCGATGTTCCGCATGGTCGGCGGCAGCCTCGGCGTCGCCGTCACCGGGGCGATCTTCCAGGCCCGGGTCGGGACCAGCTTCGAGACCGCCTCGCCGCAGCAGTTCGTCGACGCGCTCGGCTTCGCGATGACCGTCTGCGCCGGGGTGGCGCTGCTGGGCGCGGCGATCGGGGCGGTCGCGATCCGCGCCAAGAAGAACAACAGCGAGCACCGCCTGACCGTCGAGGCGGCCGAGGCGAACGTCAACCCCGGCGGTTCTGCTGTCGCCGCCCGCGAGGCGGAGCTGGAGACCGTTTAGATCGGCGAGAATCGGCCGCGTGCTGATTCTGCTGCCGCCCTCCGAGGGCAAGTTCGCGCCGTCGGAGGGCGCGCCGGTCGACCTCGACTCGCTGGCCTTTGCCGCTGAGCTGGGTGAGCGCCGGGAGCGATTGCTCGACGCGTTGGAGCGGTTGGGCACGGTGGCGACGGCGCGGGCGCTGAAGCAGCTCGACGTCTCCAAGGGCCAGGTGGGTGAGATCGCGGTCGACGCGGCGCTGCGGACCGCCCCGGCGGCACCGGCCGCGGAGATCTACACGGGCGTCCTCTACGACCACCTGCGACTGCCGGAGCTGCCGGCGCGGGCACGGCGCCAGGTGCTGATCGCCAGCGCCCTCTGGGGGATGGTGCGCCCGGAAGACCGGATCCCCTACTACCGCTTCTCAGCGAAAGCGCGGCTGGCGCGGATCGGGGCGCTCTCGACGTACTGGCGGGCGGAGTTGGCCCAGGTGATGCCCGACGAGCCGGGCGACCTGGTCGTCGACATGCGCTCGGCCGCCTACGCGGCGGCCTGGAAGCCGCGGCGGGCGACCCTGTTGGCCGTGCGCGCGTTCAGCGAGAGCGGCGGCGTGCGCAAGTCCGTCTCCCACATGGCGAAGGCGGTGCGCGGCGAAGTCGCCAGGGCGCTGCTGCTGGCGAAGAAGGCCCCGGCGGATCCCGAGGCGGCGACGGCGATTGCCCGGGCCGCCGGTTACGAGGTCGAGCTTTCCGGCTCCAACCTCGATGTCATCGTCACCAGCTGAGCTCCGGCCAGGTCGCGGGCGCGGCGAGGTCCAGCGGCGGCAGGGTCTGGACCTCGACCTGGCCGAGCGCGGCGATCGTCTCGCGGTTGGAGCGCTCGACCGTGGTCGGATCCCCGAGCCAGGGAGTGAGCACGACCGCGGCGACCTCGAGCCCCGCACTCCGGGCCGCCTCGATCGTCAGCAGCGTGTGGTTGATCGTGCCCAGGCCCGGGGAGGCGGCGACAACCAGCGGATAGCCGAGATCGACCGCGAGATCCCGGACCAGGTAGGGCGGGGCGCATTTGTCACCCCTGGGGTTACAAATGCGCCCCGCGAGCGGGACCAGCAGGCCGCCGACGCCCTCGCAGACCAAGGCATCGGCGTCGCGGGCGGCGGCGCGCGCTACTTCGAGCAGGCGCGCCGGTTCGATCATCTCGTCTGCCTGCGCCGCGGCCAGGTGCGGGGAGGCGGGAGGGCCGTAGAGGTATGGGGCGATCTGCTCGTCGCTCTGCCTCGATCCCGAGGCACGGCGCAGAAGCTCATGGTCGCTCTCGCCCTCTTCGTCGAGGCCGGTGACGGCGGGCTTGAAGACGGCGACGCGTTTGCCGGCGGCGGCAAGGGTGCGGGCGATCACGGCAGCGACGACGGTCTTGCCGACCTCGGTCCCGGTCCCGGTGACGAAGACTCCGGCGGTCGATTCGCTCACGCGTGGCCCCTCAAGCGGCGACGGTCTGCGGGGCGAGGAGGCCGAGCTCGCGGGCGGCGGCACCGACCAGCTTCGCGGCCCGCTCCAGCTCGGCGGCCCGGTGGGTGGCCATGACCGTGAAGCGCAGTCGGGAGGAGCCCTCGGGAACGGTCGGCGGGCGGATCCCCTGGGCGAAGACGCCGCGCTCGAGCAGGCGCTCGCAGAGCGCCATCGCCGGCTCCGCGGCACCGACCTCCAGCGGGACGATCTGGGTCTGGGAGGCGCCGGCGTCCAGGCCCGCGGCGGTGAGGGCGGAGCGGAAGGCATCCGCGTTCGTCCGCAGGCGCTCGACCCGCTGCGGCGTGACGAGCTCTAGCGCGGCGCCGGCGGCGGCGACGGAGGGCGGCGGCGGCGCCGTCGAGAAGATGAAGGGCCGGGCCGTGTTGAGCAGGAGGTCGATCGTCCCGGCACCGGCACAGACGTAGGCGCCGTAGGAGCCGAGCGCCTTGCCGAGGGTGCCGACGACGACGTCGACCTCGCCGCTGAGCCCGGCGGCGGCGACCGAGCCGCGCCCGTCGCGGCCGAGCGCCCCGGTCGCGTGCGCCTCGTCGACCATCAGCCGGCAGCCGTGGCGGCGGGCCAGCTCGAGTAGCTCGGGCAGCGGGGCGACGTCGCCGTCCATCGAGAAGACGCCGTCGCTGACGATCAGCGAGCCGCGCCCGGCGGCCTGCTCCAGCCCCCAGGCCAAGTGCTCGAGGTCGCCGTGGCGGTAGACGAAGGTCTCGGCTCGCGAGAGCCGGCAGCCGTCGACGATGCTGGCGTGGTTGAGCTGGTCCGAGAAGACCACCTCGCCGGCGCCCGCGAGGGCGGCGATGACGCCGCTGTTGGCGAGATAGCCGGAGCCGAACAACAGCGCCGCCTCGTAGCCCTTGAACTCGGCCAGCCGCGACTCCAGCTGCCGGTGCGGCTCCATGTTGCCGGAGACCAGGCGCGAGGCGCCGGCGCCGGCGCCCCAGCGCATCGCCGCCTCCGCCGCCGCGCCCCGCACCTTCGGGTGATCGGCGAGGCCGAGGTAGTTGTTGGAACAGAGCAGGAGGACCGGGCGGCTGTTGAGCAGTACCCGCGGCCCCTGCGGCCCGTTGACCAGGCGCAGCTGCCGGTAGAGCCCGCGGTCGCGGAGCTCATCGAGCCGCTCCGCGACGTCGCTCACGCCGCCGCGCGCGGGTACGGAGGTGGCTTCTTCGCCTTCTTGACCACCCGCAGCTGCGTCGAGGGGTCCCAGAAGTTGGCTTCCTCCTGGCGGTCGACCAGCTCGTCCATCGGCGTCGCCGGAGTCTCGCCGTCGAGCCAGCCGGAGCGGTTGTCGGGCCGCGGGTTGGCGCCGTTGTCGGGCTGGCGGGCGACGTTCAGCCCCAGCTCCTCGAACATCGCCCGGTCGTCCTCGGGCTCGGCGCCGAGGGTGGTGAGGAAGTTGCCCATCATCACCCCGTTCAGGCCCGCCTTCACCGCCAGCGGCTGCAGCTCGCCGAGGTTCTCGACGCGGCCACCGCAGAGGCGGAAGAGGGCGCCGGGGATGATTAGGCGGAAGATCGCAACCCACTTCACGACCTCCCAGGGGTCCATCGGGTCGCGGTCGCCGAACTTGGTGCCCTCGCGCGGGTTGAGCAGGTTGATCGGGACCGAGGTCGGATTGATCTCGGTCAGCTCGAAGGCCATCTCGACCCGCTGCTCGTCGCTCTCGCCGAGGTTGAGGATGCCGCCGACGCAGGTCTCCAGGCCGGCCTCCTTGACCGCCTGGATCGTCCGCAGCCGCCCCTCGTAGCGAACCGTCGAGGAGACCTCGGGGTAGTAGGAGCGGGACGACTCGACGTTGTGGTGGACCCGCTGCACCCCTGCCTCCTTCAGCGACTTGGCCCGTCCGGCCGACATGTGGCCGATCGAGGCGCAGCGCTTGAGGTTGGTCTGCTCGGCGACCAGGCGCGTGCCTTCGAGGATCTTCTGGAAGTCGCGTTTGGAGAGGCCCTGGCCCTGGGTGACCATGCAGAAGCGGTGGGCGCCGGCGGCTTCCGCCGCTTTCGCGTGTTCGAGGATCTGCTCCGGCTCCAGCATCGCGTGCATCGGCGTGTCGGCCTCGGCGTAGCGCGATTGGGCGCAGAAGCCGCAGTCCTCGGCGCAGCCGCCGGACTTGGCGTTGACCAGCGAGCACATGTCGGTCGAGTCGCCGAAGTTCTCGCGGCGGACCTCCCAGGCGCGCTCGACCAGGGCGCCGATCTCCTCGTGGCCGGTCTGCCGCCCGTACTCGAGGGCTTCGTCAGTGGTGATCAGAGAGGGCATTCCAGGCTCTTTTCCAAGTCTTTGTCCGGGGGTGGATCGACCGCAAGGCTAGGAATCGGACCGGACGCCGATGCCCTCAGCCGGCGTCGCCACCGCTCTCGTCGCGGACCGCGACCGGGTCGAAGAAGCGGACGCCGTCGCGGCCGCCGTCCTTGGCCGCGTACATCGCCGTGTCGGCCTCGGAGACGACCGAGGCGATGCTGGTCCGCGGGTGGTCGCCGAACATCGCCACACCGACGCTGGCGGTGAGCGGCTCGACGCCGTCGCCCTTGGGCTCGTGGGAGCGGATCGCCTCGGCGATCGCCTCGGCCGCCTGGCGCGCCTCGCCGGGGCTGCAGCGGGGCAGGACGACGGCGAACTCGTCGCCGCCGAGCCGCGCCAGCACGTCGCTCTTGCGGCCGCGCCGGCGTAAGACGTCGGCCATTTCCCGGATCAGCTGGTCTCCGGCCGGGTGGCCGTGGGTGTCGTTGACCTGCTTGAAGTGATCGAGGTCGAGCATCAGCAGCGCCCCGGTCGTGCTCTCGCGGCGGGCCCGGGCCATCGCCATCTGCAGGTCTTCCTCGAAGCGCCGGCGGTTCTTCAGTCCCGTCAGCGGATCCTGGCCGGCCTCGCGCTCGAGCTCCTGCATCCGCTCGTTGCGGCTCCAGACCAGGATCAGCGCCCCCAGTAGGGCGGCCAGGGCGATTCCGACCACGGCCAGCAGCAGGGGCAGGCTGACGTCGGGCCGGTTCGGGTCGCGGACGACGAGCAGCCAGGTGCGGTCGGCGATGTGGATCGGTGCCGCGGCGGTGTCGTCGAGCTCTCCTTGCTGGCCGATCACGGTGTCGCGGTTGATCCGCAGCTGCACCGCGACCGCTTTCGGCACCGTCGAGATCGCCGCCGTGGCGAGATCGCTGACGCGGAAGGCGCCGGCGGCGAAGCCGATCAGCGCCGCCCGTCGCTGCGCCACCGTCGCGATCGGGGCGCCATCGCGGTAGACCGGCCGGTAGACGTTGATGCCGATGCCGCCGATCAGCAGCTTCACCGGCGGCGTCGCCACCGGCTTGCCGAGATCGCGGGCGCGGCGTAGGAACGGTGCCCGTTTGGGATCGGCGCCGAGGTCGTAGCCCAGCGGCGCCGCCAAGCCGAGGTTGCTGACCGCGTAGACGATCGGGAAGTAGAGGGGATGCGGTCGCGCCCGCCGTGGGCCGTTCGGGCTCGGTTCGAAGATCGGGGCGCCGTGCTCGCGTTCGAACTCGGCCCGTTCCGAGTTGTGTACCTCCTCTATGAAGGCGGTCCCGCTCAGGACTCCCGCGCCCAGCAGCGGTTTGGCGACGATGTCGAACTCGTGCCTGCTGAAGTGGTTCTCGGCTTGGAAGAAGGCGGCGGCGCTGGCCAGCTGTCCGATCGAGAGGCCGGCCACCGACTGCGCCTGGTGCGCCGCCCGCACCGCCTCATCGCGCTGGGCCGTGTGGAAGTCGGCGCTGTCGTCGGCGCTGACGACCAGGGCCGCGGTCACCGAGCCGGCGGCGATCAGCAGTACGGCGGCAAGGCCGATCCAGAAACGAAGTCGCATACCTGCATTGTCGGCCAGGGTCGTTTGAGCGTGAGCGTCGGCAGGTGTCGTGCGCGCGCCCGCCCTCGGCTCAGGCCCCCGGCACCGCGGCCAACGACTCCCAGAGGTAGAGCGAGGCGAGGCTGCGATGGGGCCGCCAGGGCTCGCCGATCTCCAGCACCCGCTCGGGCTTCGGCATCTCCTTCAGGCCGTACTCGATCTGCACCGCTTTGCGGATGCCGAGATCGCCGCCGGAGAGGACGTCGGGCCGCTCGAGGTGGAAGAGCAGGAACATCTCGGCGGTCCACTGGCCGAGCCCACGGACGGCGACCAGCTCGGCGATTACCTCCTCATCGCTGAGCTCGTCGAGCCGGTCGACCTCGAGCTCGCCGCTGAGGATGTGGGCCGCGAGGTCGCGCACGTACTCGACCTTGCGCCCGGAGAGCCCGGCCCCGCGCAGGTCGGCTTCGCTCGCTTCCAGCAGCTGCTCGGGGGAGGGGGTGGTGCCGCCGAAGATGTCGATCACCCGCAGGTAGATCGTCCGCGCCGCTTTGGTCGAGAGCTGCTGGCCGACGATCGCTCGCAGCAGCGCTCCGTAGGCGTCGTTCGGGCGCTCCTCGCTGCGCCGTTTCAGCCGCGTCGCCAGGTCGATCTCGCCGACCCGCTCGATCAGCGCCGCCATCTTCGGGTCGGACTTGGCCAGCGCCGTGCGGGCCCTGGCGCTCACCGCCCGGTCCACTCGGGCTTGCGCTTCTCGCCGAAGGCGCGGATGCCCTCGCGCAGGTCCTCGGAGGCGAAGCTCGACTCGCGCAGGGCGATCAGGCCCGCCTCCTGCTGGTCGCTGAGCTCGGGGCAGGCGTTGAGCAGGCCGATCGCCTGTTTGTTGCCGCGGACCGAGAGCGGCGCGTTGGCCGCGATCTCCGCCGCCAGCTCGACCGAGTCGGCTTCGAGCCGCTCGCCGTCGACGACTTCGTTGACGAGGCCGAGGCGCTCGGCCCGCTCGGCCCTGTAGTTGCGGCCGACCAGGAACAGCTCCTTGGTCCGGGTCAGGCCGACCGCGTCGATGAAACGGCGCAGACCGGTGTGGCCGTAGATCAGCCCCAGTTTCGCCGGTGGCATGCCGAGCTTGGCGCCGCTGGCGCAGATCCGCAGGTCGCAGGTGATCGCCAGCTCGAGGCCGCCGCCGAGGCAGTGGCCGTTGATCGCCGCCACGGTCGGCCAGGGGTGGGTGGCGATCGCCTCGATCGCGTCGTGGAAGGGGTGGGCGACCAGGGCCTCGGCGTCGCGCTCGAAGGTCTCCTCGGGGATCGCGGCGATGTCGTAGCCGGCGGAGAAGACCGGTGGGGCGCCGGTGATGACGACGCAACGGGTCTCGATCCCGCGGTCGAGCCGCGGCAGCGCCTCGGCGATCGCGTCGAGGATCTCGTGGTCGAGCGCGTTGCGGCGCTCGGGATTGTCGATGCGGAGGCGGGCGACCGCCTCGGCCGGGCGGTCGAGGATCAGCTTGCCGCTGGCGAGCCGCTCCTCCACAGGAGCTACTCCAGCACCACGAGGATGTCGCCTTCGCTCACGGACTGGCCCTCCTCGCAGCGAATCTCCTTCACCGTGCCGTCGTCTTCGGACTCGACCGGTATCTCCATCTTCATCGACTCGAGGATGGCGACGGTGTCGCCGTCGGAGACCTCATCCCCTACCGCCACCTCGATTTTCCAGACGTTGCCGGTGATGTGAGCCTCGATGTTTGGCATGGGCGGGGACAATAGCCGCGCTCGCGGTTCATCCAATTAAGTGGGGTAATTTGGGTGCGACTTCAGTCGGGCCGAGGCCGGTGCGTCGGGCGGCGCGTTGAGCGAGTTCGACTGCCGACGGAGATCGACTTCGTAGGCTCCGAGCTGGGGGTCGCGTTAGAGGGCAAATCTCTACGTCTTTGGCGGTCTCCGCGACCCGGTCTCCGTAATGCCAAAGCCGGGTGGCATCGGAGGGACAGGCGGCGGCTTGGCATGCGCTGGGCCCGCCAGCGAGAATGCGTTCTGTGGGGTCTATTGAGACGACAGGGGACGGCAACCTGGCGATCGTTATCGCCGCTCGCAACGAGGCGGACCGGGTGGGGGGGACGGTGGCGGCGCTGCGGGCTGAGTTCCCCGCCGCGGCGATCTGGGTCGCCGACGACGCCTCCACCGACGGCACCGCCGAGCTGGCGCTGGCGGCCGGCGCCCAGGTCGTCAGCCGCGGCAGGCCGCACGGCAAGGGGGCCAACATGACCGCGGCCGCGGAGGCGGCGCTGAGCGTCGAGCCCGCTCCCGCGCTCGTCCTGCTCTGCGACGGCGATCTCGGGGCATCGGCCGCGCGCCTGGTGCCGCTGGTCGAGGCGGTCGAGCGGGGGGAGTGCGACCTCGCGGTGGCCGCCTTCGCACAGCGGGTCGGCGGCGGCTTCGGCCTCGCCCTCGGCTTCGCCCACTGGGCGATTCGGCGCCTCTGCGGCGTCGACACCGAGGCACCGATCTCCGGCCAGCGAGCCCTGCGGACCGAGACCCTGCGCGCCACCCTGCCCTTCGCGGCAGGCTTCGGGATGGAGATCGGGATGACCGTCGACGCCGTCCGCGCCGGCTACCGACTCGGCGAGTACGAGCTCGAGCTCGAGCATCGAGCGACCGGGCGCAGCTTCGCCGGCTTCCGCCACCGTGGCACCCAACTGCGCGACTTCGCCCGCGTCTATCGGGACCGCCGTCGCGCCCAGGGTCAATAATCGTGCACCGCTGGGCACAAATACTCGGATGTACTTCACCTCGCCACCAAGCCGTGTAGAGGTGATGTACCCGTCTTGACACCTTGCCCCGGATGCGCCTAGTCTGCCGGGCCAGGTGGTAGGCGGGAGCTCTCAGCGGCAGTCAGAGGTGGATTCCGGCGACCCCGGCGGCGAGCGCGCGCGCCTGATCGCCGCGATCTCCCGCGCCGCCGGCGAGCAGGGCTATGACAAGCTCACCGTCGAGCACGTGGTCCGCTACGCCGGTGTCCCGCCCGCCACTTTCTACGAGCACTTCG
>DASYJK010000145.1:0-2433 GCA_035996525.1 Solirubrobacterales bacterium | reverse complement strand
GCGCAGTTCGGTCGCGTAGTGCTGGGTGAGGTCGTCGATGTCGAGCAGGCCCTCGGCGTCGAGGTCCTTGAGCGTGACTTTGGCCCCCTCGCCGAGGCGGCGGGTGATCGCGTCGCGGTCGATGCCGAAGGCGTTGTGGCGGACGTAGACGCGGCCGCCGGTCATGCCGGCACAGGCCCAGGGGCCGAGGTCGCCGAGGACCAGGGCCCGCCCCGAGGTCATGTACTCGAAGGCGAAGCCCTTGGCGTTGGCGCGGTCGACCACGGTGCCGCGGCTGTCGTCGATGTCCTCTTCCGGTTCGCCGGCCAGCACGACGTCGGCGCCGGAGAGGCGGATGCAGAAGCGCGAGTCGGCCGAGCCCTGGACGTAGAGGCGGCCGCGCTGGGCGCCGTAGGCGAAGGACTTGCCGACGGAGCCGTTGAGGCGCTTGCCCTTCGCCCCCTTGCCCTTGAGGATGGCGATCGAGCCGCCCAGCATCGCCTTGCCGACGCCGTCCTGGGCGCCGCCCTCGATCCGGATCGCGACGCCGTAGGCGTTGAAAGCGCCGAGGCCCTGGCCGGCGACGGAGCCGCCGTTGAACTCGAGGCTGGCGAGGACTTCGTCGTTGGACTCAGGGCCGTCCTCGAAGATCCGCGAGCGGGCGATCGCGCCGGCCAGCTCGGTGCCGAGAACGCGGTCGTCCGCGTCGGTGGCGCGGGGGAACTCGTTGTGGATCGTGCGGCCGGGGCAGATGTCGCCGGCGAGCGCGGCGATCTGGGTCGACGCCTGCTTCTCCCCCATCCGCACCGGACGGGCGACGACGAGGCCTGCTTCGGCGCGGGTGTCCATGGTCTCCACCGCCGGCAGGTCGATCGGTTCGAGGTCGAGGAACTCCTCCAGCGGCGTGATCAGCGGCGCCAGGTCGACCTTGTCGTGGGCGGCGGTCTGCTCCAGCAGGTCGTAGCGGCCGACCAGGTCCTGGGCGCGTTCGTAGCCGAGCGAGGCGACGACCTGCTTGACCTCCTCCCCCATCGCGGCGAAGAAGCGGGCGCAGCTCTCGGCGGCGACGTCGACCTCCTGCGGGGTGAACTTCTTCAGCCCGTGGGCGTCGGCTTCCTCGGTCGTCTCGATCTGGGTGGCGATGCCGACGTGGCAGGTGTCGAGCTGGCAGCCGCGGCAGATCGTGCAGCCGAGGCTGACCATCGCCAGGGTGCCGAAGCCGATCCGGTTGGCGCCGAGGCAGTGCAATTTGACGATGTCGTGGCCGGTCCGGTAGCCGCCGTCGGCCCAGATCTCGACCCGGTTGCGCAGCCCGGCCTCCATCAGCGCCCGGTGCACGGCGCGGGTGCCGATGTCCGAGGGCAGGCCGACGTGGCGCAGGGCGTGCTGGCGGGCGGCGCCGGTGCCGCCCTCGAAGCCCGAGAGGGTGATGATGTCGGCGCCGGCCTTGGCAATCCCGAGCCCGATCGTGCCGATGTTCGGCACCACCGGGACCTTGACCGAGACGCGCACGTCCGGGTTCACGGTCTTGAGCTCGTCGATCAGCTCGGCCAGGTCCTCGATTGAGTAGAGGTCGTGGTTGTTGGAGGGCGAGATCAGATCGGTGCCGGGAGCCGCGTTACGGGCGGCGGCGACCTTCTCGGAGACCTTCTTGCCGGGCAGGTGGCCGCCCTCGCCGGGCTTGGCGCCCTGGCCGATCTTGATCTCCGCCAGATAGGACGAGTTGAGCATCTCGGCCGAGACGCCGAAGCGCCCCGAGGCGACCTGCTGGCCGCGCCACTTGCGGTAGTGCCCGTACATGTCGCGGATCTCGCCACCCTCGCCGTTGACGCAGAGGATGTTGGTCGCCTTGGCCGCCTCCGCGTAAGCGCGGAAGGCGGGCTCGGACTGGGAGCCGAAGCTCATCGAGGAGATCACGATCGGGTAGTCGTGGTGGCCGACGCCGGCGTCGACGACCGAGGCGTCGGCGATCGGCTCGCGGTCACCTCTGAGGCCCATGATGTGGCGCATCGAGATCGGGCTCTGCTTCTCCAGGTCGCGGACTTTCTCCGAGTATTCCTCGTAGGAGCCGCTGCCGTTGGCGGTGGCGATCGCCGCCTTGTAGACCTTGGGGTAGAAGCGGAACGTCTTCGCCGGTTTGGCCGCCTCGTCGTCGCCGCTGAGGGCGCGGGCGCGGGCGTTGGTGTCCTCGTCGAGGTCGGCGAAGCCGGTGCCGCCGGTCGCCGACGCGGCGAAGGCCTTGGTCTGGAAGATCTCGGCCAGCTCCGGCTTGATCCCGATCGAGGAGAACTGGCGGGCGTAGCCGCGGACCTCGTGGATGCCGATCGTCGAGATCACTTTCTCGATCCCCTTGGTGAGGGCGTCGCAGAGGTTGGCGACGTCGCTCTCGTAATCCTCGACGCAGATCACTTCGACCATCACGTAGGGGCAGACGCCGTTGGCGCCGAGCCCGAG
>DASYJK010000144.1:0-17047 GCA_035996525.1 Solirubrobacterales bacterium | reverse complement strand
GGCACTCCCACGCCGAGCGGATTTGATCTGGCGAACTTCTCAGGCAGTGCCGGTCCGGCGCCCGGCCAATGTGGTCAGATAAGTCGCTAGCTTTTGCCTAACTGGTAGGCAATTGATGAATTGGCTTCTGGCCAATCTCAAATTCCGCGTGCGTATAAGGAATTTCCGATCTTCTGCTCGCCAGCGACTTGGCCGAAAGACCGGATCGTGTCCATTCGGGCAAGAGTGAGTAATCGATAGCCCAGCACCGGCGCAAGTGGGATCTGGCGGGCCTGCATCTGTCGATACCTGCACTACGAATATGCTGCCGAATCGATATGGGCAGACAGGGGCGGCGAACGCGTTCAGCTACTTCCCCACCGCTCGCTGAGCATGGAGGTCAGCATCGCCGTCGGTTGTCTGTGGAGCGGCGGGGAACTCTGGAGACCGGCCCGTGGAGCCGGTCTGGGATGCGATTCGCCCGCGGTGGGCGCAAGCCACGATGACCGAGCTGAGCCAGAACCTGATCAACGCGCTGTCCCTCGGCAGCCTCTATGCGCTGATCGCGCTCGGTGTCGCCGTCATCTACACCGTGATGGGCCTGCTGAACTTCGCCCAGGGCGAGTTCATCATGGTGCCGGCCTACGCTCTCTTTGTACTCGCCGGCGTTCCGTTCGGGGTGGCTCTTGGCGGGGCGCTGCTGACTGGGATCGTGCTGGCGGTACTGGCGGAGCGCGTCGCCTTCCGACCGGTGCGAGGCGCCGACCCCTCGGCGCAGCTGGTCACCTCGCTGGCGGTTGCGGCGATCCTCCAGAACGTGGTGACGGTGGCGGTCGAAGCGCGCTCGCGCTCGGTCGCGACACCACAGTTCCTTTCGGAGTCGACCTCAGTGGCTGGGGTCGCGGTGCCGAACCTCGAGTTCGTGACCCTGGGCTTGACGGCGCTCGTGCTCGGCGGACTAGGCTGGCTGCTCTATCGCACCCGTACGGGGCTCCAGATTCGAGCCGCGGCAGAGAACATTGAGATGGCGCGACTTCTTGGGGTCGATGCCGACCGACTGGTCGCGATCACCTTCGCGATCAGCGGCGGGCTGGCAGCAATAGTGGGTGTGTTGCTGGTGATGCAGACCGGACAGGTCTCACCGACGATGGGCCTGACCCCGGTCCTGGTCGGCTTTGTCGCCGTCGAGATCGGCGGCCTCGGCCGCATCTCCGGGGCGGTGATCGGAGGGCTGGCGCTGGGCGCGGTCACCTCCCTGCTCGGCGCCTACCTGCCGGCCGGGTTGGCGCCGTATCGCGACGCCTTCGTCTTCAGCCTGCCGATCGTGCTCTTGGCGGTGAGACCGCAAGGCCTACTCTCCGGGAAGGCGGCCAGGGCTCGTGTCTGAGGCGCTTCTCTCACGCAGGTTTGCCGGGATCTCCGCATCGATGCCGCTGGCGCTGATCGGCGCGACGGTGATGTTCGCCGCAGCGAGCACAAGGGCTACTGAGTCGGCGGTGACCCTGATCCTCTGCAATCTGGTCATCGTCTGTGGCCTTCAGGTTTTCATCGGCAACAGCGGCATCTACTCTTTCGGCCAGCTGTCCTTCGCGGCGCTCGGCGCCTACGCCGCAGCGCTGCTCAGCCTGCCGGCGGCGATCATCGCGCTGCAGACGCCAGGCCTTCCCGACTTCATCTCCGGCGCCCATCCGGGTCCGTTCGAAGCGGCTTTGATCGGCGCACTGGCGGGGGCGCTGTCGGCGAGCGTGATCGGGTTGCTGATAGTGCGGACGGCGACGCTAGCGATCCCGATCTCCACCTTCGCCTTCCTGATCGTCGTCTACAACTTGCTGGCGAACTCCGAAACGCTCACAGGTGGCAGCGGCGGCCTCGTCGCGATCCCGAATACGACAGATCCCGACTCAGCCGGCCTTTGGGCGGGAGCAGCTGTTCTCGTCGCACTGGGCTTCAAGTTCTCGGCGTCGGGATACCGCTTGCGTGCGACCCGCGAAGACGAGGTGGCCGCCCGAGCGCTGGGGGTCGCGGTAACAAAGGAGCGATTGCTGGCCTTTGCCCTGAGCGGCGCGCTCTGTGGGCTCGGCGGCGCGCTTAGCGTTCAAGCCTCAAGCGTCCTCTCCCCTGCGACCTTCTACTTCGGGGCCACCGTGACTACGCTGACGATGTTGATCGTCGGCGGCAGCGGCAGCGTCCTCGGCGCGGTCTTAGGCACCTTCTGCGTGGCCGGCCTCAGCGAAGCGCTGCGCGGCCTCGAGGAAGGCGGGTCACTCCTTGGTCTCTCGTTCGGGCAGGCGCCCGGACTCGCGGCGATCGGCCTGGGACTGGCGCTCCTGGCGACGATGATCCTGCGCCCACAGGGACTGAGCGGCGGACGTGAGGCAGGCGAGCTAGGGGGGTTGAAGCGATCGCAAGTCCGCCTGGACGACGAGCCGACCACGGTGCCCGCAAATACACCGAACGGGTCTGCCACAAAGGGCGAATTGAGGGCTTCGGAGATCTCTGTCGCCTTCGCCGGTCTACAGGTATTGAGCAACGTCGAGTTGCGGCTCTCACGCAACGAGGCGCTCGGGTTGATCGGACCCAACGGAGCCGGAAAGACAACCCTGGTGAACGTCCTCAGCGGCTTTCAAACGCCCGACAAAGGGGGGCTCTGGCTCGATGGGACCCCGGTCAACGGCTACTCGCCCGCGCGGCTCGCCCGGGCCGGTTTGAGCAGGACCTTCCAAGCGGTGCTGCCCTTCGCAGGGTTGAGCGTCTTGGAGAGTGTCGCCGTAGGCGCGATGGGCGCCGGGACAAAGAGGCGCGAGGCCTTTGCGATTGGGAGTGAGGTGTTGAAACGCCTCGGCTTGAGCGCCGAGGCCGAGAAGATGTCGGCTGATCTGCCCGCCGGCACCCAGCGTTTGCTGGGGATCGCGCGGGCGCTGGCGGGAGCGCCGCGTTACCTGCTCCTAGACGAGCCGGCAGCAGGGCTGAGCGATCGGGAACGTGTCGAGTTGGTCGCGGCGCTACGGGGAATCATCGAGGATTTCGGCTGCGGCCTTTTGCTGATCGAGCACGACATCGGGCTGGTGATGGAGCTCTGCTCGCGGGTGCAGGTGCTCGACAGCGGCGTCACCGTTGCGCTCGGCCCACCGGCCGAGGTTCAGAGGAATCCGCTGGTTCGCGAGGCCTACCTCGGCGCCTCTTTCACAGGGGTGGCGGGTGCTTGAGCTGCGCGGAGTGCGGGTCGCCTACGGAGCCGCCGAGGTAGTGCGAGGGGTCGATCTGCATGTCGACCGGGGCGAGGTGGTGGGTCTGGTTGGGCCGAATGGGGCCGGCAAGACCACCTTGCTGCGCGCGATCTGCGGATTGGTGCCGCTGCGCGGCGGCGAGGTAGAATTCGATGGTCGCCTGCTCGCCGGCCTCGCGACCGAGAGGATCGCGGCACTCGGCATCAGCATGGTCCCCGAGGGCCGTCAGGTGTTCGGGACGCTGAGCGTGGCGGAGAACTTGGCGCTCGGATCAGGCGGCGACCCTTCCGTCGTGGATGCACTTCTCGGCCGCTTTCCGATCCTCGCCGAGCGAGGCGCCCAGCGCGCGCATCGCCTGTCAGGGGGCGAGCAGCAGCAGCTGGCGCTCGCTCGGGCCCTGGCCGGGAAACCGCGCCTCTTGATCCTCGATGAGCCCTCGCTGGGGCTGGCGCCAAAGATAATCGACGTGATTTACGAGCTGCTGGGCACACTGCGCAGCGAAGGGATGACGATCCTTCTAGTCGAGCAGAACGTGGAGCGCACGGCCCAGTTCTGTAACCGTTGCCTGATGCTAAGCAGGGGGACGATCGAGGCCGAAGGTAGCTGGGAGAAGTTGCAGCGCGACCCAGCGCTGCAGCGCGCCTATCTCGGGAGGGCATTGTGAGCGGGAGGAGAGAGCGGTGAGCGAAGGGCGAGGGAATGATGGTCCCAGCAAAGAAGACGTCCTCAAAGCGCTACGGCGTTGCTGGCAGCCGGTGGCATTGGTCGAGGAGTTGCACAGCGGACCCCAGCGCACGGTGCTGCTGGGCGAGGAGCTGGTCGTCTTTCTCACCGAGAGTGGCGAGCCGAAAGTGCTCGAGGACCGCTGCCCGCACCGTGGCGCCGCGCTCTCGCTGGGCAAGGTCATCGGGGAGGGAATTCAGTGCCCTTACCATGGCTGGGAGTGGAGCGGCGACGGGCGCTGCCTGCGGATTCCCTCGCTTGCCGAGCAGGACCAGATTCCACGGCAAGCCCAAGCGAAAGCCCACCGGACCCGCGTACAGTGGGGCCTCGTATGGACGGTTCTCGATCGGCCCTTGGGCGAGCCGCCAAGCGTCCCGTGGTTTGATCAGCGCGAGTGGCAGTGGGGCCACGGGGAGCCCTTCGAGCTGCCGGTCTCGCTGGGGGTGATGCTGGAGAACTTCCGCGACGTCGCCCATTTCGCCTTCGTGCACCGGGCGACGCTGGGGGCGATGCCGGAGGTGATCGAGCCGCTTCATCCCGATCGCCAAGGGTTCCAGGTGACGCTCGTGCGGGAAATGCGATCCGGCGATGGAAGCGAGCAGATCTGGGACTCGCTGCGCCGGATTCGATACCACGCGGTGGCCCCAAACCTGATTGCGGCCGAGATGGAGACCGACGGCGGGCGGCGCTGCCTGCTGCACGCCGCGCGGGCGATAAGCGCCACCGAGTCAGCCCATTACTGGCTCGTCGCACTCAGCGAGGGATTTGACGAATACAGCCTTTCGGAGGCAATTGAGTCCGAGCGCCATGTCTACGCCGAGGATCGTCGCGTCGTCTCTTCGGTGCGACCGCCCGAGTTGCCGCTCGGTGCCGACGCCAACATCAGCACCTTGGCAGACAGCTTCACGCTGGCCTACCGAGGTGCATTCAGGGAGTTCGTCGCGCAGGCGCTCGCCGCCCCCGGCGCTCAGTAGAGATCGAGAGCTGGGTGCTGTCGCTGGGCCAGAGGAAACGGGCGAATTCAAGTGGCTCCTCGCGCCCTCTCGGCTTCAACCTGCCGAACTGCACCATCGTCCCGATCAGTACCGGGTCTCCGGGCGATACGCCCAGCCTCGAGGCGGCCCAAGGCCCGAAGTGGGAACCATCGATGGAAACCTGCATCCGGGTTAGCTCCAGGCCAGCCGAACGCGGGTCGGCTTCGCCTCGATCGAGAACCCCGAGCAGCCAGGGAATGCGCAGCGGAGAGGCGTAGGAATCGATGTAGTACGCGGGCCTTGCGGCAATGCTCACCAACGCGGTCACGCGGGTCAGCGGCCCGCCCGGCCCGGCGATTTGCAAGAGTTCGGCAGGCGCGCTCTCCGGTGAGTGCGCGCCGGTGCTCAGCACACTCAGCTCAAGGTCGGCTTGCTTCTCCAACAGCGTGCCGAGCAGACCTTCGACCGCAATCCTGTGCTTCGGCGGGGCGACGAAGGTTCCTGACCCCTTGACCCGCACGATCGCTCCGTCCCCGACGAGGAGGTCGAGCGCCCGCCTGGTCACCGCACGCGAAACGCCGAAGGCTTCTTCGAGCTCGCGCTCGGACGGGAAGAGTGAATGGGGCGGCCATTTATCCGCCTCAAGTGCTTGTCTCAGAACCTCGGCAAGTTGGTAGTAGAGTGGGACCTGGCTGTTGCGGTCAAGCGCCCGCGCCCGCGCCAGCGGGATCTCCGAGACGTGCCTCGGCCGTCCCACGTCCCGTCTGCGGGCATCGTCGCTCATGCCGAAAGGCGGGTCATCCTCCTGCGTATTGGGGCATGAAGTCGGCTTTGACCCGGGTTAGGAAATGGGGCTGAGAGTCGGAGTACGTGTAGATCGGCCAGGCCCTATTGGGATAGTGATCGGTGGGCGTGTATTTGATCGGCCCGAGAATCGTCGGGTGGGACTTGCGCTCCAGAGCATCGGCGAGCTTTTCGCCGTCAACGCTTTCGGTTTCTTCGATCGCCGCGAGGATCAGCTGGCCGGCCGCGTAGGCGGCCAAGAGGCTGCTCGAGACGTCGGTGTCCACACCTGCCTTTTCCAGCTTGCGAAAGAGCGCCGCGCTGGCGGCATCGGCGGGATCGTAGGCAGAGCTGTTCAGGGTCCCGTAGATGTTCGAGGTATCGGGTAGACCCTTCATCCAATAGGTCCCGTCGAAGGTGGTCGATACCGCGATCGGGACGTCGATTCCGGCAGCCCGAATCTGCTTGATCGCCGCAGCACCTCCGGGCGGGTAGGAACAGAGCATGATCGAGTCGGCCCCGGAGCTCTTGATTTCGGCGACCTGGGTCGCGATCGAGGGGTCTTCGTTCTTGAAGTCGGCTTCGCCGGCGATCTTGCCGCCGAGGTGTTCCCAGGTCTGCTGGAAGGCGGAGCAATCGATCTTGCCGTAGATGATCGCCGTGTCGCGGAGCAGGAAGGGGTGGCGAAGGCCTCGTTCATAGAGATAGGTGGCGCGGGCAGCCGCCTCGCCGAGCAGACTGGGGCTGGCGCTGAAGGACAGCCGACCGGTGGTCGGCGGACCGAAACCCGGTTCGCTGGCCGCAAGGGTGAAGTTGAGCGCATCGTGTTCTTCGGCAACCGGCGCTGAGGCGGCCGCGATCAATGCTTCGGAGCTGAACAGCATCGCATTGGCTCCGTCTTCTGCGACCTTCTGGGCCGCGAGCACCGCCTGCTGGGCTTCGGAGTGGTTGTCGGCTTCGACGATCCTGACCTTGTGGCCGTCGACGCCGCCACGGGAGTTGGTTTCCTTGACCAGCTGCTTGACCGCGGCGATGTTGGAGTCATAAGGCTCCAGGTATCCGGTCTTGCCGATCGCGGCGCCGATGACGATTTCCTTGGGGAGGCCGCTGGCGGAGGACTGGGTCGAGTCGCCGCTGCTGCCGCAGCCGGCGAGAAGGGTCAGTGAGAGCACCAGGAAAGCGAGGACCGAAGCGGTTTGGCTGATCGGCATCGACCTTGAATACGGGTTCGACCTGCGCGTGCGATTCCCAGCCAACTTAGTTCCCCTCACCAGAAAGTCCCCTCTGGCCTCAAGACGAGGCCGATCCGAACTGATACCGGGGCACCCTACCTGGGATCGGCGATGCTCTTCTGAAAAGGTTTGCCTGCTCGATGTTGACGCGAGTCGGCCCTCTCGAAACTCCGGAGATCGGAGGCGTTCGCGCTGCATTTACCGCGGGAAGATGCGGATCTTTTCGACGGTGAGCGGGGCGCGTCGCGGTTGCTCAATCTCATCGAGGCGGAGAATCGCTTCGATCTCGGCCGAGGCGGCGTCAAGTGGACGTCCGAAGCGGTCCTCGATCGCGATCAGACGGCTGCTCACAGTGCGGCGGCTGACGCCTAAGGCCGCGGCGGCCGAGGAGGCGTTGCCAGCGGCGGCGAAATAGGCGCGCAGAGTTTCCTTGGCAGTGAGGCCGCCGTCGCGTTCGGCCTGCAGGGGAGCCAGATAGAGCTGGCGCAGGGAGGTGGCGAGGAGGTCGTCCTGGAGGATCGCGGCGAGCAGGGGGACGTCGGCGTAGCGAACGAAGGGCGACCTCCCACGCTGCGCTATCGGTAGGGCGGCAACGGCCTGGCGGTGGGAGAGGCGCCAGCCCGGAAGGCCGTGCGCAGGCTCGCCGATCGCGAGGAGGAGCGAAGGTGGCCAGTCGAAGGATCCGAGCAGGTCGAGATTGTCGGAGTCGAACGGGCGGCGGCCGCCAAGCCAGGCCCAAGACGCCTGCTCATCGGGCTGGGCGAGGAGAAGCTGGCGGTCGAGTCGCTCGCCGAGGACGCGAAGCGCCTCTCCTGCCCCGGCACCCAATGCGACGACGCCGAGGTGGTGGCCCTCTAGGTCATAGCCCAAATCAGAGGCATCGAGTAACTCTCCGGCGAGAAGACGACGGAGAAGCTGGAGCCGGCGCTTCTCGGAGCCATGGACATGGGTCTCCCCCTCGCGAGCGTACTCCTCGCTGACGGCGGCGAGCAAGCTGTCGAAACTGGAGGCGAGAGCGCGAAGAAGCGCCTTGAGCTGGGCGCGCGGCAAGTCGCAGTGCTCGGCCTCCTCGACCATGATGTCGGCAAAGGCCGTGTTGCCCCCGCAGTAGCGGCGCAGGACCGTGTCGAGTCTAACGCGATTACGGGCGGCAAGGCGGGCCTGGGCAAGAAGCTCGGGTGGGATCTCCGGCAAGCTACGGCCAGGCCCGAGCTGAACTGCCGCGAAGCCGTAGTCGATGGCGACTGAGACAGCACTGCGAAGGCCGTCGACGTATTGGTGGTCGGGGGCCGCGGTGGGGTCAGAGATGCCGTAGGCACGGGCAAGGATCGCCTGTTCGAGCTCAGGGCGACGGGCGTGAAGACGGGCCTGAAGCCCGACTTGGGCCTGGTTGAGCGAGGCTCTCGGCATCAGCAGAAGAGGTCCTAGCGAAGCGACAGGTCGACTAGCGTCTGAACCTATGCCCCCTGATCAGATCGAGGAGCTAGTGCCGTGGATAGAAGATCGCGAGCTGTGCTGGGCGGCAGTCCTGCTTGTATAAGTCGCAATCCCTACCTCCTACAACATGGCCGATAAATCTTAGGATAACAAGAATATTTCACACGCCGGAGCGAAATCGGCAGCGAGCGGTCTGCTGGCTCGACTGTGAGACAAGAGGCGGTGATGGAGCGCGAGGGGCCCGAGCTTCCTGAGGGCGACCAGTCTCACAGCGCGGGCACCCACCGGCAACGGCTTCGTCGAATTCAGTGCCCTGGCCCCGCACCTCAACCATGACCTCGGCTTCAGCGCCCTGGTCCAGGAACGGCTGGGGACGATGAAGATCCGCACAGCGCCGCTGTGCGCGCAGCGCCGCTGTGCGCGGGCTCAGCGACGATGGAGCGCCTGCCCCGAGCAAACGCGGCGTAATCGACCTCGACCCTCCCCCGCCCTTCGTCGGCAGCGCCAGCTTCCGCGACCCCGCCGACGGCCCGCCCAGCTGGACCGGCCCGCTCAGCATCTCACTGCCCGGCGCGCCGGCGGTCCAGCTCGCCGGCCCGAACCTCGCCGCCAGGCTCTGTCGCAACCACAGCCTGCTGCGCGAATGCAAGGTTCCCCTGCCGCCGCGGCGCGACGGCAGGGCTCGAGCTCAGGGCAGCGGCTCCCAGTCCCAGGCCTTCTGGGACGTCAGGCTCTCCTGGTCGAGGTAGCGGCGGAACTCGTCTAGCTCGGCCGGCTCGACGCTGTAGACGTGGTCGGGTTCGGGGAAGTGGCGTGAGCGGACCTCGTCGCCGTACTGGGCGACGGCGGTGACCATGGTCTCGTGGACGCTGGCGTAGCGCTTGACGAATTTGGCCATGTGGCCGGTGGTGATGCCGAGCAGGTCGTGGAAGACCAGGACCTGGCCGGAGGTCGAGGGGCCGGCGCCGATACCGATCGTCGGGATCTCGAGCTTGGCGACGATCGCTTCGGCGATCGCCGCCGGGACGGCCTCGAAGACGATCGCGAAGCAGCCGACCGACTGCAGGGCGAGGGCGTCTTCGCAGAGCTTGATCGCGTCCTTGGCCGACTTGCCCTGCGCTTTGTAGCCGCCGAGGGCGGTGGCGGTCTGTGGCGTCAGGCCGAGGTGGCCCATCACCGGGATGCCGGCGCGAACGATTGCTCGGGCGCGCTCGACGGCGACGCCGCCGGACTCGAGCTTGACCGTCTGGCAGCCGGTCTCCTTGACCAGGCGCTGGGCGCTCTGGATCGCCAGCTCGTTGCTCGACTCGTAGCTGCCCATCGGCATGTCGCCGACCATCAGCGGCGTCTTCAGGCCGCGGCGAACGGCCTTGCCGAGCATCACCATCTCGTCCATCGAGACCTGCTCGGTGCCGGGGTAGCCGAGCACGACGTTGGCGGCGGAGTCGCCGACCAGAACGACGTCCACGCCCGCTGCCTCGGCGACCGTGGCCGACGGATAGTCGTAGGCGGTGACCATCACGATCGGTTCGCCGTTGGCCTTCATCTCGGCCAGTCGCGGGAGGTTGACCGGAGTGCGCCCCGAGACCGGGGGCGCCGTATGGGAGCGGCCGCCCGAGCTCATGAGAGCAGCACCTCGGGGTGGCTGTCGACGGCGACGGGGTTGTTGTCGTCATCGACGTGGACGACGACCGGCGAGTAGCGCTCGAGGTCGGCCTCGTCGTAAGTACCGAAGGAGGCGACGATGATCTTGTGGCCGGGCTCGACCAGGTGGGCGGCGGCGCCGTTGACCTGCATCGTCCGCGAGCCGGGGTCGCCGTCGATCACGTAGGTGACGAAGCGGGACCCGTTGTCGATGTCCCAGACGTGGACCTGCTCGTTGGTGATCAGGTCGGCCTGGGCCATCAACTCGGTGTCGACGGTGATGCTGCCGATGTAGTCGACGTCGCAGTCGCTGACCGTTGCTCGGTGGATCTTGGACTTCAGCATCTGTCTCTGCATTGGCTCTCCCTTTGCCTTTCTACGTTGTCAAGGTCGGATCAAGACGTTGTCGATCAGACGCGCGCCGCCGACCCGGGCGGCGATCGCGACCAGGACCGGGCGGCCGTTGAGCTCCGCCACCGGCTCCAGCAGCTCGGCGTCGCGGGCCTCCAGGTACTCGGGCTCGATGCCGGCGCCGGCGAGCTCGTCGCGAGCGGCGGCAAGGCCCGCCTGCAGCGACTCCTCGCGGGCGCCGCGCTCGACTGCTCCCAGCGCCCGCGAGATCGCCAGGGCGCGCCGGCGGTCCCCCTCGTCGAGGTAGGCGTTGCGCGAGCTCATCGCCAACCCGTCGGGCTCGCGGACGGTCGGCAGCACCTCGATCCGCACCGGGAAGTCGAGATCACGGACCATGCGACGGATAACGGCCGCCTGCTGGGCGTCCTTCTGCCCGAAGTAGGCGACATCGGGCCCGACGCTGTTGAAGAGCTTGGCGACGACAGTGGTGACGCCGCGGAAATGCTCGGGGCCGCGCCGGGCGGGATCGCCGTCGAGCACCGAGGTGAGGTTGCCGCCGACCTCGACCGCCGTGGCGAACCCCTCGGGATAGACCTCGTCGACCGGGGGCGCGTAGACGAGATCGACGCCCGCCTCGGTGGCCAGGCGCAGGTCGCGCTCCTCGTCGCGCGGATAGCGATCGAGATCCTCGCCGGGACCGAACTGGGTCGGGTTGACGAAGAGGCTGATGACGACGAGGTCGCACTCGGCCCGGGCGGCGCGCAACAGCGAGAGGTGGCCGTCGTGCAGATAGCCCATCGTCGGCACCAGCCCGATCGTCAGGCCCTCGCGGCGCGGGCGCTCGAGCCGCGCACGCAGCGCAGCCTTGGCGCGCAAAACGCTCGCGCCTTCGTTCCTGGGGGGGGAAGTGACGGTGCCGAGGTTCAAATTCATCCGGTCCATGCCCTTCTGGGTCACGGCCATCCGTCGCCGATTATAGGGACTAAGTGCCGTCTTGGTGACGAAATTCGATCGGCTTGATCACGCGGGCCGGTGCCCCGGCGGCGATCGTCGCCGGTGGCAGATCCCGGGTGACGACGGAGTTGGAGCCGACAACGCAGCGGTCGCCGACCTTGACCCCGCTGGTGACGACGCAGTTGACCCCGAACCAGCAGTTGGCGCCGATCTCGACCGGCCCCTTGGAGCTGAAGCCCTGCCAGGTGATCGGCCTGTCGGGATCGTCGAAGCGGTGGTCCGCGTCGCCGACGAAGCAGCCGTTGGCGAACATCGTGTGGTCGCCGATCGTCACCCGCTCGTGGGCGGCGACCATCGTGTTGCGGTTGAGGAAGCAGCCGGCCCCGATCTCGATCCGGGCCTCGGCCGCCAGGGTCAGCCAGCAGCCCGGCTCGAACAGCGTCCCTTCGCCGATCGTCAGCCGGCCCTCCTCGAGCGCTTCCAGCAGCTCGCCCTCGACCGGGTGGCGAAAGTAGAAGCCGCCGCGGGCCGCGTGGCGATCGATTCGCAGGCGTCGCAGCGGCCGCTGGTTACGCTCGTACCAGCGCCGCTTCACCCACCAGGTCCGCCAGCCGCGCTGGTCGCCGCTCTCACTCACCCGCCCAGCGTAGACTGCGCGCGTGGCTGAGCTTCGCGGCGGCATAGACCTGGGCGGGACCAAGATCCAGACGGCGATCATCGACGCCGGCGGCAAGGTCAGCGGCGAATCGCGGCGACCGACGCCGACCAGCGGCGGCCCCGAGGACGTAGCCGCCGAGATGGCGGCGGCGCTGCGCGAGGCGGCCGAGCAGGCCGGGATCGAGACCCGCGCCCTCGAGGGCGTCGGCGTCGGCTCCCCGGGCGACGCCGACGAGAAGACCGGCGTCGTCTCCGGCGCCCGCAACCTGCCGGGCTGGGAGGGCAGCTTCCCCCTGGCCGAGACCTTGAAGGAGGCGCTGGGAGCCGAGGTGCGGGTCGGCAACGACGTCCAGGTCGCGACCGAGGCCGAGTTCCACCTCGGCGCCGGGCGCGAGTTCCAGAGCCTGATCGGCGTCTTCTGGGGCACCGGCGTCGGCGGCGGCCTCGTCCTCGACGGCAAGCCCTGGCTCGGCCGCGGCGCCGCCGGGGAGATCGGCCACATGGTCGTCAAGCGCGGCGGCGCCAAGTGCCCCTGCGGGCGCCGCGGCTGCATGGAGGCCTACGCCGGCCGCTCGGCAATGGAAGCCGAGGCGCGGCGCCAGCACGAGGAGGGCCACAAGACGGACCTCTTCAAGCTGATGGAGAAGCACGGCAAACCGCGGCTGACCAGCGGCATCTGGGAGCGCGCGATCGACGCCAACGACCACCTCGCCGAGGACCTGATCCACCGCGCGATCGAGGCGCTCGGGACCGGCATCGCCTCCGCCGTCAACCTGCTCGACCCGGAAGCGGTGATCATCGGCGGCGGCCTCGGGGTCCGCTTCGGCGACCGTTACATGGAGCCGTTGACAAAGGAGATGGGCAAGCACCTCTTCCTCGACGAAAAGCCGCCGGCGGTGCAGGTCGCCGCGCTCGGCGACCTCGGCGGTGCTATCGGCGCATCGCTGCTCTTCGCGCGCTAGACCTCAGACCCGGCCGCTGGCGGAGCGCTGATTGCGCGCGACCGCATCGACCAGGACCGCCAGCAGCAGGACGCCGCCGGTGACCATGAACTTGACCGCCGAGGAGAGCGCGAGCAGGTCCATGCCGTTGGAGATCGAGCCGATCACGAGCGCGCCCATCAGCGCCGTCCAGACCGAGCCGCGGCCGCCGAAGAGGCTGGTGCCGGCGATTACCGGGCCGGCGATCGCCAGCAGCAGGAGTTCGTTGCCGCCGGAGTTCTGGTTGACCGCGAGCAATCGCGAGGCGGCCATGATGCCGCCGATCGCGGCCATCGTTCCGGCGATGCCGAAGACGGCGACGCGGATCCCGTTGACGCGGATGCCGGCCCGGCGCGCCGCCTCGGCGTTGCCGCCGACGGCGAATACGTGGCGGCCGAAGCCGGTGCGCTTGACCACGAACTCCATCCCGACCACGAAGGCCAGCAGGATCAGCAGGGCCAGGGGCACGCCGCGGTCGGAGTTGAGCACCGTCGTGGCGACGATCGTCACCACCGCGACCAGCCCGAAGCGGACGACGAGCCCGGCCAGGCTCTCGCTGTCGAGCCCGGCGGCGACGCGGCGGCGGTGCCCGAGGAAGAGCACCGCGCCGTAGCCCCCGATCACGATCGCGGCGAAGATCCAGCCGACCGTGTCGGAGTAGAAGGTGTTGGCGAGGCCGGTGATCTTGGGGTCGGTGAGGTTGATCGACCCGGTCGATCCCAGCACCTGCAGCAGGGCCCCTTGCCAGGCCAATAAGCCGGCCAAGGTGACCACGAAGGAGGGTACGGCGAAACGGCTGAAGAGACTGCCCTGGAGCAGGCCGATCGCCATCCCCACCGCGACCGCGGCGGCGATCGCCAGGTAGGGATTCCAGCCGTGCTTGACGTTGAGGACGGCCATCACCGCGGCGGCAAGGCCGCTGACGGCCCCGACCGAGAGGTCGATCTCCCCCAGCAGCAGCACGTAGACGATGCCGACCGAGATCAGGCCGATCGCGGTGATCTGCAGCATCAGGTTGGTCAGGTTCTGGGCCGAGAGGAAGCGGTCGTTCTCGAACTGGAAGATCGCCCAGATCAAGGCCAGGCCGATGACCACCCGCAGCGAGGCGAGGTCGCCCTGGATCAGGCGCCGCCAGGTCTCTTTGGGCCTGGGAACGCTCTCTTCGCTGGTCTCGACGGTGCTGACGGCCGCCTCGCTCATCGCCCCTCCTCCCCGCTCTCGGCATTCTCCGCCTGAAGCTCCTCCTCGATGCCGTTCTTCTTCTCACCGTCAGAGCCGATCCCGGTGATCGCCGAGACCACGTGCTCCTCAGTGGTGGCGTCGGCGCTGAAGTCGCCGGCCGGCCGGCCGAGCCGCAGCACGAAGATCCTGTCGGCGACCTCGAAGACGTCGACCAGGTTGTGGCTGATCACGACGACGCCGAGCTCGCGCTCGCGCAGGCGCCGGATCAGATTCAGCACCTGTGCGGTCTGGGCGACTCCGAGCGCCGCCGTCGGCTCGTCGAGCAGCACCACCTTCGGCTCGCCCAGCAGCGAGCGGGCGACCGCGACCTGCTGGCGCTGGCCACCGGAAAGGGTGCCGACCTCGCTGCGCAGGCTCGGGATCGTCACCGCCAGGTTCGAGAGCAGCTCACCGGTCTCGTGCTCCATCCGCGCCTCGTCGAGCTGGCGCGAGGCCGTCCCCAAACCCGACGACACCTCCTCACGGCCGAGGAAGAGATTGGCGACGACGTCGAGGTTGTCGCAGAGGGCGAGGTCCTGGTAGACGGTCGCGATCCCCAGACCGGTCGCGTCCTGGGGTTTGGCGATCGAGACCTCGTTGCCGTCGAAGCGGATCGTGCCTTCGTCGGCGGCGTGGATGCCGGCGATCGTCTTCACCATCGTCGACTTGCCGGCGCCGTTGTCGCCGACTAGGCCCACGACCTCGCCGGCGTTGACGGAGAAGTCGACCCGGTCCAATGCCTGGACCGGGCCAAACCTCTTACTGACGCCCTCCAGCTGGAGGAGGGGGGCTCCAGGGCTCATGCTCAGCCCGAGATCCCTGCTTCTTCGCACGCCTTCTTGTAGGCGCTGGTGCAGAGTTCGGCGGCGGTGACGAATCCGTCGGCGACGACGGTGCTCTTCACGTTTTCTTTGGTCACCGCGATCGGTTCGAGGATGGCCGAGGGCACCTTGCCCGCGCCATTGTCGATTTCTTCGGTGACCAGCTTCTGTGGGAGTTCTTCGCCTTCGGCGAGAGCGACCGCGAATTCAGCGGCGATCGTCGCCTGCGGTTCGATTTCCTTGTAGATCGTCATGAACTGTTCTCCGGCGAGGATCCGCTGCAGCCCAGCGACGGTGGAGTCCTGCCCGGTGACGGGCCTTTCTTCGGGTTTGATCCCAGCCCCCTTCATCGCCGCGATCGCGCCGCCGGCGGTTTCGTCGTTGGCGGCGTAGATACCGGCGAAGCCGTTGTTGCCGAGCGCCGTGATCGCTTGTTGGGCCTCGCGCTGGGCGTTTTCGGCAGACCATCCGGGCGTGTCGTATTCCTTCGCGACCGTGACCCCCGCGGCTTCGAACCCTTTGTTGGAGCCCGCCTTGAACAGAGCGGCGTTCGGATCCGCCGGATCGCCGTTGATCTTGATGATCGGGCCGTTGGCGCTGCCGTCTTCCTTCAGTTTCTTCGCCAGCGTTTCGGCCTGGAGTTCACCGACTTTTTCGTTGTCGAAGGAGACATAGGCGTCGACCGGGCCATTTTCGATCAGGCGGTCGTAGCTGACCACCGGCACGTTCTGGGCGCTCGCCTTCTGCGCGATCGCGGCCGCCGATTTCGAGTCCTGCGGGTCGACGACGAGGACTTCCGCCCCTTGGGTCAGCGCCGCTTCCGCCTGGCTCTGCTGCTTTTCGGCGTCACCACTGGCGTTGCTGTAGAGCACTTCGCATTCATCGCAGTTTTCTTCGACCGCCTTTTCGAAGTCGGGCCGGTCGTTGGTTTCGTAGCGCGGGGTCTCATTTTCGGGCAGTAGGAGGGCGATCTTCGTGCCACCGCCACCGCTGCTGCCACCACAACCGGCGGCAACCAGGGCGATTACCAGTAGCGCTCCTAGTCCGAACGAAAACCGCTTCAGCGCGGTGGGGCTGGTCATTCGTCTCCTCCTTTTGCCGGGCTCGCGCCCGATTCCCAAAATCTGCATCGACCATACCCACCGAGTGACGGTGTTAATCACGATTCGGGCCGACCTGTCCAACGGCGGCGAAAACCTGGGCCACGGCGTCCTAGACGCCGTGCCTAACTAGGCGGCGAGCGCTTCGCGGCGCTTGCCGCCGCGCTTGGGCTTCGCGGGCACGACGAGGCTTGAGAGGAAGCGGCCGGTGTAGGAGCCTTTGGCCGCGGCGACCTCCTCGGGGGTGCCGATAGCGACGATCCGGCCACCCTCTTCCCCGCCCTCGGGGCCGAGGTCGACCAGCCAGTCGGCGGTCTTGATCACATCGAGGTTGTGCTCGATCACGACGACGCTGTTGCCGGCGTCGACGAGGCGGCCGAGCACCTCGAGCAGGCGCGCCACATCGGCGAAGTGAAGGCCGGTGGTCGGCTCGTCGAGGATGTAGAGGGTGTCGCCGGTGGCGACTTTGGAGAGCTCGGTGGCGAGCTTGATCCGCTGCGCCTCGCCGCCCGAGAGCGTCGTCGCCGGCTGGCCGAGGCGGATGTAGTCGAGGCCGACATCGTGCAGGGTGCGCAGGCGGCGAGCGATCTTCGGGACGTTCTCAAAGAACTCGACCCCCTCCTCGACCGACATCTCCAGCACGTCGGAGATGTTCTTGCCCTTGAAGCGGACCTCGAGCGTCTCGCGGTTGTAGCGTTTTCCGTGGCACTGCTCGCAGGGGACGTAGACGTCCGGCAAGAAGTGCATCTCGATCTTGATCTGGCCGTCGCCTTTGCAGACCTCGCAGCGGCCGCCCTTGACGTTGAAGCTGAAGCGGCCCGGCTTGTAGCCGCGCGCCCGCGCCTCCTGGGTCTGGGTGAAGAGCTGGCGGATGTGGTCGAAGACGCCGGTGTAGGTGGCCGGGTTGGAGCGCGGCGTGCGGCCGATCGGCGACTGGTCGATGTTGATGATCTTGTCGATCTGG
>DASYJK010000143.1:0-10376 GCA_035996525.1 Solirubrobacterales bacterium | reverse complement strand
AGGACGACGTTGTTGCGGCTGCGGTTGAGCTCGATGACTTTGCACTCGAGCGTCTGGCCCATGAACTCGTCGAGGTTGTGGACGCGGCGGATGTCGACCAGCGAGGCGGGCAGGAAGCCGCGCACCCCGAGGTCGAGGATGAGCCCGCCCTTGACGACCTCGATCACGCTGCCTTCGACCGGTTCGCCGGAATCGGCGGAAATCTCGATTTTGCGCCAGGCCTTCTCGAAGCGAGCGCGCTTCTTGGAGAGGATCAGGCGGCCCTCGGCGTCCTCCTTGGTCAGGACCAGGGCATCGATCTCCTCGCCCAGCTCCACCTCCTCGGCCGGGTCGACCGACTTGCGGATCGAAAGCTCGTTGGAGGGGATGACACCCTCGGCCTTGTAGCCGATGTCGACGAGGACCTCGTCTTTGTCGATCCGCACGACCTTGCCGTTGACGACGTCGCCCTCTTCGAAGGAGACCATCGTCGCCGCGTAGTTGGGGACGATCTTGCCGTCGATCTGCAGCAGCAGGCCACCGGATCCCTCGACCGGAGTCGCGGTGGGCGCAGGGGCGGTCAGTAGGTCGGTCGCGGACACGGCGGCGAATAATGGCAGAATCGAAGCCGATGCCGATCCGAGCGACCAAGCGCGGCGAGGAGCGCACTCCCCTCGACGGAAATCACGACGTCCTGATATGCGGGGCGAGCTTCGCCGGACTCGCGATCGCACGCGAGCTTGCGGGCTCCGGGGCCGACGTGATGATCGTCGATCGCTACGAGATCGGCGAGCGCCAGACCTCGGCCTGCGGCATCCCGACCGAGTGGCTGCGGCGGCTCGGCCTGATGGACAGCGAGCGCCAGCGCTTCGACGAGCTGGTCATGCACACCCCCCACGGTGACGCCCGCTACAAGCTCCCCTGGACCTTCTCGACCTTCGACTACCGCGAGATCTGCCAGCTGCTCTGGCGCGACTGCGACGCCCGCTTCGAGACCGCCAAGGTGCACGGGCGGGCGCCGGTGGCCAACGGCGACGGGCGGATCGCGATCGAGACCGATCGCGGCACCATCTCCTCCCCCCTGGTCGTCGACGCGCTCGGCTGGCGGCGCATGCTGGCCAGCGGCGACGGCTACCAGCCGCCCGAGGCGCCGCTCTCACGCGGGCTCGAGGTACACCCGGCCGGGACCGGCGACGACCTCGAGATCTGGATCGACCGCCGCTACGTGCCCGCCGGCTACGGCTGGTCCTTTCCCGCCCGCGACGAGCTGCGGATCGGGATCGGCTCCTTCGACCCCCGCTTCCACGTCAAGGACACCACCGTGCTCCTCACCAACGACATCGGCAAGGAGCCGAACGAGTACCAGGGCAACTGGATCCCCCACAAGCTGCGCAAGGCGACCGAGGGCGGCGTCTTCTTCGCCGGCGACTCGGCCGGCCACTGCCTGCCGCTCAGCGCCGAGGGGATCCGGACCGCGCTCTACTTCGGCATCGCCCTCGGCCACGAGCTGCGCGGCGTCGTCGAGGAGCGCCAGAGCCGCGAGCAGGCGGCCGCCACCTACGCCGCCTTCAACGACTCGCACGAGTGGAAGTTCCGCTGGATGCTGCGGGTGCAGAAGCTGATCCCGAAGATCCCGCCGCGGATCCTCGGCCCGGCGATCCGGCTGATGGGCAGCAAGCGCTTCGTCGACTGGTCCTTCACGCACTACCTCAACATCGCTCCGCCGGACTTCGTGCCGCCGCGCTCAGCGGATGACCAGGAAGGTCCCGGCCAGCAGCAGGCCGACCCCGACCAGGCGCTCGGGGCTGAGCGCGACCTGGTCCAGGCCGAACAGGCCTAGCCGGTCGATCACCACCGAGGCGGTCAGCTGGCCGGTCACGGTCGCCGCCGCGACCCCGCCGGCGCCGATCACCGAGACCGCGATCAGCGCGTTGGTCACGTAGACGGCACCGAGCAGGCCGCCGAGCAGGTAGTACCAGCTGACGTCGAAGGTCGAGCTGAGGCCGCCGGCCTTGCCGCTGAGGATGACGATCACCGCCAGCGCCGCCGAGCCGACCGCGAAGGAGACCAGCGCCGCCGGCAGCCCGCCGGTCGCCTTGCCGAGCCCGGAGTTGATCGGCGCCTGCAGAGCGATCAGGCCGCCCGCGGCGGCGGTGAGGAGAAGAGCCAGGCCCCTATCCATGGCTGCGGCCTCGGCTTGGCGTGATCTTTGGGCTGGGCGCGTGTTGCATCGGCAGGTGGCGGGGGTTGAACCCCCTTGCTGTCATATCAGTACCCCGCAACAGAGAGCGATCGACGCGATGCCTCCACCCCCAGCCGAACCCCTCGCCTCCCGGATCTTTCTCGGGCCGGCGCTGCGCGCCCAGCCCGACCGGCGCCTGGTCAAGCTCGTCCGCGAGGGCTACGAGGCGGCTTTCGAGGAGATCGTCCGCCGCTACCGCCGGCCGCTCGACCGCTTCGCCGCCGCGATCGTCGGTGGCCGCTCCGAGGACGTCACCCAGGACGCCTTCTCGAAGGCGCTGCTGGCGCTGCGCGGCACCACCACCGAGATCGAGCTGAAGCCCTGGCTCTACCGGATCGTCCGCAACACGGCGCTGAACGACCTCCGCGACGGGCCACCGGCGACCGAGGAGCTGGGCGAATCGATCCCGGGAGCTCGCAGCGCCGCCGAGGTGGCCGAGGGCCGGGAGCAGATCGGCGAGCTGATGGAGCGACTGCGGGCGCTGCCCGAGCCCCAGCGGGCGGCGATCGTGATGCGCGAGCTGGAAGGGCTGAGCCACGAGGAGATCGCGGCGGCGCTCGGGGTCAGCGGCGGCGCCGCCCGGCAGGCGATCTACCGCGGCCGAATGGCGCTGCGCGACGGCTTCGGCCTGCTGATCCCACTGCCGCTGCTGCGGGCGCTGTTCGACCATGGCGCCGAGGCGGCCGGGGCCGGGGCCGGCGGTGTCGCGGCCGCGGGCGTGGCGTCCGCCGCCGGGGGCGGGTCCGGGGCGATGCTGGGCGGTCTCGGCGCCAGCGCGGCGCTCAAGGTCGGGGTCGCGACGGCGGTGCTGGCCGGCTCGATCGGCGCCGGGGTGGCGATGCGGCACGATCACGGCGGACACGGCGCCCCGGGCCAAGCCGAGACCGCGGCGACGCGGCCGGCCGGGAACGGGGCGAGCCCCGAAGCCGTTTCCTACCGTGGACCGGGTGGACCAGGCCAGGATCCCCAGGTTGACTCCAGCGATGGTCGAGGGCATGGTGGCCCGGGCTCAGGCGGGGGCCGTGGCGGTGACGACAGCGACAACCACGTCGGCGGCGGCCACCACAGCGAGGACCGGGGACACAGCGGCCACGGCGGCGAGATCGCCGCTGACGACTTCGACGACCGCGGTGGCGGTCCGGCTCCCAGCGGTTCCTCCGATCACGGCCGCGGCTCGGGACGTGACGGACACTCAGGCTCGGAGGACCACTCGGGCGAGGAGATTTCAGGCGGGAGCCAGTCGGGCAGCCAAGGCTCCGGCGGTGGCTCCGGGGACGGCAGTGGCGGCGGTGGCTCGGGCAGTCGCGGCGGTGGCTCCCACGACAGCTCTAACGACAGCCCGGGAGGGAGCGGGAGTGGCGGTGGCAGCGGGGGTCCGGGGTCAGGCGAGGACCCCGCGGCTTCCGCCACCAGCCCCACCCCCGCGCCGGCACCGCCCCCGGCCGAAAGCGGCGAGCCGCCGGAAGGCAGCTCGGGCTCCGGCGGCGGCGACTCGGGCTCCAGCAACGGCTCCGGGAGCGGCGGCTCGGGTGGCGGCTCAGACGATTCGTGATCTTCGCGCCGGGCTCGGGTTGCAGGAGTGAACGCAACCCGTTTTCGAGAAGGAGGAACCGTCATGAGCAACTTCAAGGGAAGGTCCCGCACCAGCGGCCTGCTGGTCCTGGCGCTCGGCGCCGTCGCGCTGCTGTCGCTATCGGGGCTGGCCAGCGCCAAGGACGGCCACCACGGCCGCCACCATCGCCACGGCGCCGACACCGGCACCATCGCTTCGTTCGACAGCACCAGCGGGGCGCTTTCGATCGAGCTGACCGGCGGCGACACCGTCAGTGGCTTGGTCACGGCACGGACCGAGATCAGGTGCGAGGACGAGCACGCCCCGGACGTCTCGGCGCGCAGCCGTGGGTCCGAGCCCGGCGATGACCACGGCGGGCACGGCGAAGAGGCCGGTGACGACAACGGCGGCCATGGCGAAGAGGCGGGCGACGACAACGGCATACACGGTGTCGAGCCCGGCGATGACAACGGCGGCGACAGCTCCGGCCCCGGCCCCTCGCAGTCAGGGCCCAGCGGTCACGACGACAACGGCACCGGCGCCAACTGCACCGAGTCGGACCTGATCGTCGGCGCGGTCGTGCACGAGGCCGAGCTGGACCTGCGCAACGGCAAAGCCGTCTTCGACGAGGTCGAGCTGAACGGCTGATCTACTTGGCGGTGAGCCAGTCGGGGCCGACGCCGACGTCGACCTCGAGCGGCGGATCGAGCTGGTAGGCGGCGCACATCTCGCGCCGCACCAGCTCGGTCGCGCCGTCCATCTCCTCCGGCGGGCCCTCGAAGAGGAGCTCGTCGTGGATCTGCAGGACCAGGCGCGTCTCCCCCCCGGCCTCGGCCAGGGCGTTCTGGCAGCGGACCATCGCCACCTTGATGATGTCGGCGGCGGTGCCCTGGATCACGGTGTTGACGGCGAGCCGCTCGCCGAGGCGGCGGGTGTTGGGGTTGCCGGAGCGCAGCTCCGGGATCTGGCGGCGACGGCCCATCAGGGTGGTGACGTAGCCCTCGTCCTGGGCCTTCTCGACGATCTGCTCGCGGAAGGCGCGCACGGCCGGGAACCGCTCCAGGTAGCGGGCGACGAATTCCTCGGCCTCTTTGCGGGGGATGTTGAGGCGGTCGGCGAGGCCGAAGCCGGTGAGCCCGTAGACGATCCCGAAGTTGACCATCTTCGCTTTCGAGCGCTGGCCGACGTCAACCTCGTCGCGGCCGATCTCGAAGACCTCGGCGGCGGTGGCGGCGTGGACGTCTTCGCCGGCGCGGAAGATCGTCTTCAGCACCTCCTCATCAGCGACGTGGGCGAGCACGCGCAGCTCGACCTGGCTGTAGTCGGCGGAGAGCAGCTGCGCACCTTGCTCGGCGACGAAGCAGGCGCGGACGGGTCGGCCGACCTCGGTCCGGATCGGGATGTTCTGCAGGTTGGGGTTGGTGCTGGAGAGGCGGCCGGTGGTGGTCGAGGCCTGGTTGAAAGTGGTGTGGACGCGCCCGGTCTGCGGGTCGATCAGGTCCGGCAGCGAGTCGAGGTAGGTGTTCTTGAGCTTGGTCAGCTCGCGCCAGGACTCGATCTTCTCGACGATCGGGTGCTCGTCGCGGATCTGGGCGAGCACGCGGGCATCGGTCGAGAAGCCGGTTTTACCGCGGCGCTTGCGGGTCAGCTCGAGTTTCTCGAAGAGGACCCGGCCGACCTGCTGCGGCGAGCCGATCGTGAACTCCTCCTCGGCCAGCTCGAAGATCTCCCGCTCCAGCGTCTCGATCCGCTCGCCGAAGCCGCCGCCGACCTCGGCCAGCCGCTCGGCGTCGAGCTTCAGACCCTCGCGCTCCATCGCCGCCAGCACGTGGACCAGCGGCAGCTCGACCTCGTTCAGCAGGTGCTCCAGACCCAGCTCCCCGATGCGGGGGCGCTGGACCGCGGCGAGGGCAGCGACGAGGCGCGCCTCCTCGGGCGGGTCGAGCCCGGCCTCGACCTCCTCGCCGAGCGCCAGCTGGCCGCCGTCCTCGTCGGCTGAGGCTGCGGTGCCCTCGGCGAGGCCGATGCCGGCATCGGCGGCGAGCTCGGTCAGCTCGTAGGTGCGCCGCTGAGGCTCGAGCAGGTAGGCGGCGACCATCGTGTCGTGGTCGAGGCGCAGCTCGACCCCCTCGCGAGCGGCGGCGGCGAGCAGTCCGTGGCGACCGCCGCCGAGAGACTTGGCGTCGTGGGCGAGGAAGGAGCGGCCGGCCAGCGCCACCGCCAGCTCATCGTGGCTGCAGCTGCCGGCGAGGATGCGCTCGCCTTCGGCGGCGGCCCAGCGATCGCCGTCGATCGCCAGCGCCGCCGGTCCCTCCCCGAGGTCGGCGGGCGTGCCCTCCTCGACCTCGACCACCAGCTCCTGCTCGACACTGCGACCCGGCACCGCCTGACCGTCTGGCAGCGCTTCTTCCAGCCGCTCCAGCACCGCCCGCAGCTCGAACTCGCGCATGAAGTCGCGCAGGACCCCGCGGTCGGGCTCCGACTCCATCGCCGCCGCCAGGTCGACCCCGGTCTCGATCTCGTACTGGAGCGTCGCCAGGTCCTTCGACATGCGGGCGTCGTCGGCGTGGTTGACGAGGTTCTCCTTGCGTTTGGCGCCGGAGATCTCGTCGACGCTCTCCAGCACCTTCTCCAGCGAGCCGAATTTCTGCAGCAGCTGCGAGGCCGTTTTCTCGCCGATCCCGGGGACGCCGGGGATGTTGTCGGAGGTGTCGCCGCGCAGCCCCATCAGGTCGGTGATCAGCTCCGGCGGCACGCCGTAGCGCTCGAGCACCGCCGCGCTGTCGTAGATCTTGGTCTCGGTGATCCCGCGCGAGGTGCTCATCACCCGCACGCCCTCGCCGACCAGCTGGTAGGCGTCGCGATCGCCGGTCACGACCATCACCTCGATCCCCTCTTCGCGCGCCTGCTTGGTCAGCGCCGCGATCACGTCGTCGGCCTCGTAGCCCTCGACCTTGACGTTGGTGTAGCCGAAGGCCTCGACCAGTGGCATCAGGTGCGGCCACTGCTCGCGCAGCAGGTCGGGCCGCGGTTTGCGGCCGGCCTTGTAGAGGTCGTAGGTGACCTCGCGCCCCGACATCCCCGCGTCCCAGGCGACGACGACTCCCTGCGGGTGGTGCTCGTCGATGACTTTGACCAGCATCGAGGCGAGCCCGTAGATCGCGTTGGTCGGCCGCCCGTCGCTGGTCCCGATCGACTCCGGCAGCGCGAAGAAGGCCCGGTAGGCGAGCGAGTTGCCGTCGATCAGGAAGAGCTGGGGTGCGTCAGCGGCCATCGGCGCCCCACTCTATGAGGACGGGGCTCAGCGCCGTGGCAGCTTCAGGTGCCGGGTCATCACCCGACGCTCGCCGTCGGCGGCGCTCACGGTGGTGACGATCGTCAACTCGAGCGACTGACGGTGCAACCGCTCGCGAACCGCGCGAGGTAGTCGGCAGCGGAGGGTGACGCTATCCGGACCCGTCGACCGTGCGCGGTCGGAGCAAACCCGGATCGCCCCGCCACGAGCGGAGATCTCCCCCTGCTGGCTGACCGTGGCGGCGGCGAGCAGGCGCAACCGGGTGGCGATGGACCCCTTCCTCGCGACAACTCCGCGGAAACGAACCAGGGCCTCCGGCAGTCCGATATTGATGGGCCGCGTGGGCTTGGTGGAGGAGTCCGGGACGGGCAGCGGGGAGGTCGCGGGGGTAGCCGGCGGAACGTGGGCGGCCAGCCATTCACCTGCTTCAGCGGGACGCGCGGCGATGAATTTCCGGGTCTCCCCCACCGCGAATGCGATTTCGCCGGCGCTGACCTCCTTGCGGGGATCGATCGCCTGCCACGGTTTCAGCAGCGACGCGGTGTTCGCGGCGAGGGAGTCGAGGCCGAGGCCACCGGTCGCCCCGCGCACCGCCTGCAGCGATTCCCAGTACGCGGTCGCGCAGCCTGCGTCGGCGAGGCAGCGGTTGAACATCAGCCCCGCGGCGCCGTCGAAGGGCAGATGTTCTTCCCAGGTTTCGTCGCTGCCCCAGGGCAGCATCTGGAAGCGCCCGAGCGGGTCGCTGTAGAGGTAATAGTTATTGGGCTGGTTGACGCCCCGCTTCTCACCGGCGTAGCCGTCCCAACGGCCGGTGTACTTGTCGAGCGCCCACATCCGGGTCATCTCCTGGAGGTCGGCGAACGGGGAAACCGCGGCCGCCCAATCGGGACCCGCCGAGTTGGCGGCCGCGATCAGCGCTTCGAGGTCGCCACGGTCCACTTCGTCGCCCTCGTCGACTTCGAAATCGGTCGCGCCACCCGGCTTGACGTCGGCGCCGTTTTCCCCCTCGTAGAGATGCTGGGTTTCGTCGTCGAAGTCGCCGAACATCTTCTTCAGGGCGACATCGTCAAGCGTCTCGATGTTGAGGTAGATACCGAAGTCGTCGCCGTTGACGCGAACGTAGGCGTAACCGGTCCGTGGCGCCGGCACCCCGGAGGCCCTGAAGGCGGCGTAGGTCAGGGTCTCGTGGATCATCGACGGGTCCTCGACCATGTTGTTGAGGGTCATCTTCTTCAGGCCGAGGAACTTCTGGCCGCTGACGAACTCGTTGAACTTGATTTTGAAAGCGGCCTTTTCGGTGAGGTCGCGAAACGAGCTCCCGGCGTTGCCCTTGAGCCGGACGCCGACGATCAGCGGCGTCGGCGTCAGCGGTGCTTTCACGCCGCCGGGGGTTCCGTCCGTCGGCGCCAGCGAGAACGTTCCTTCGACGTATTCGTCCGGTTCGGCTTCGAGCGCGTCGACCGCCGCCGGCGAGAGGTCGAGGTCGATCGACTCGACGGTGCCGGGGCTGTACATCGCGGCGGCGGGATCTTCGGCTGCAAGCGCGGCGGGGGCGGCCCCCAGCCCGGTCGCGACCGCCATCGACAGCGCCAGCCAAATGCAGAAGACCATCCCGAAGATGCGCCGATCCGTCATCGCCATTCCACCAGTAAACGCGATCGGCCCGGCGAAACTTCTCTTCCGCCTCGGGCCATCAGAACCCGCAGTCGGCGCGGCTGCCCCGGCCTTCGCCCTGCCAGCAGGCGTGGGCCAGGGTCGCCCCGACCCCCGGCCCGGTCAGCGGCACATCCGAACGGCCCGGCAGGTCGACGGTGAGGTTGCCGCTCCAGCGGCTTGCCGCCGGGGCGCCGCGGCGGAAGGCGGCGTGTCCGGCGAAGGGCGCCGGGGGAGCGAGCGCGGCCATGCGCAGCAGCGGGTCGTAGTCGAAGGCACCGGCCCCGACCCAGGCCGTCCTGCTTCGCGTGATCGCGATTCCCCGGCGCTTTTCGTGGACCTCGACTTCGAACCTGGTGCCGGCGCCGGGCCGGTTCTTGTTCGCCTCCAGGGCAAGGCGGAGGGAGCCTTTGCGCGAGTGGACCCTCAACCTCGCCCCTGGCAGCAAGGCACCAGAAAATTCGCCTCGGAGGGCGCCAGCGCAGAGCACGTCGAGAAAAAAGCGGGTGTAATCGTGGGGCGACGCGGAGGACGCATCGGCAAACCCCTCCTCTCCGTGGAACGAGAAGCTACCCCGGAAGAGGGGTGGTTCGAACGTGACCGGCCTCGGATCGGTGAGTTCGCCCGGGCACCTCGATTGCAACTTTGCCTTCTTGCCCGACGGCACCACGTCGAGCGCGATCTCACCGAGCCGGCCGAGATCCGCGTCGATTCTCGTCGCGTTCACGATGGCGGGCGCCTCATAGACCGCCCCGCCGTCCTTGCGGTCAACAAAAAGCACAGCCTCGCCCTGTCCATCCTTTCGCTGGGATGCCGCAATGGCGAGGATCGAGTAGCCATTGCTCGCCTTCAACCTGAAGGCATAGGTGTGCTTGAAATCCGCGTCAGTCGCAGTGGCGGAGAGCGGCGCCAACAGGGCCATCGCACAGACAGCGACCAAACCGCCGATCACGGCGACCGCGACTCGCTTCCCGAAGTGCCCCCGGCGCATTGCTCGACCGTACTTGATGCGGTCCACGCCTCGTCACGACAACGCGGCCCACCGGCCTTGCCCGAGCCGAGACCCCGAATCTGATTCGATAGCCACCATGGCTGTCAGCGCCCAATACAGCGTCACGATCCGGGTCGAGCTCGACGCGCGGCAGGAGCCGCTCGGGAAGTTGACTGCGGCAATCGCCGAGGCGGGCGGGCAACTGCAGGGGGTTGATCTCGTCCCCGGCGCCGGCCCGGAGGGCAAGCGGGTGCGGGAGTTCACGATCGACGCCTCCGACCGCGATCACTGGGAGAAGATCCTGCGGGCGATCGGCTCGACCCGCGGCGCCCGGGTGCTCGACTACGTCGACCGGACGATGCAGATGCACCGCGGCGGCAAGATCGACATGCACAACAAGTACCCGGTGAAAACGCGCGACGACCTCTCGATGGCCTACACCCCGGGCGTCGCCCGGGTCTGCATGGACATCCACCACGACCGCAGCAAGGCCTTCGAGTACACGATCAAGAAAAACACCGTTGCGGTGGTCTCCGACGGCAGCGCCGTGCTCGGGCTCGGCAACATCGGCCCCGAGGCGGCGATGCCGGTGATGGAGGGCAAGTGCATGCTGTTCAAAGAGTTCGCCGGCGTCGACGCCTTCCCGATCTGCCTCGACACCCAG